>NZ_JBBBBL010000005.1:0-380054 GCF_037120585.1 Bacillus sp. CCNWLW194
TGAGTCCATATAAATATAGAACTCAGGTTGCTTAGTTGCGCTTTTTAAATACTGTCTACTTGACAGGGGTCACTCCATACTGAGAGCTTGTTTTTATTTTTACGATTGTGAAAATAAGAATTCAGGGAATTCAACTGAATCAGGTGAATTCCTTACATGTTTTTGGATAGCACCAACTGCTTTAAGAAAATAATAATTTGCCCCTTCACCTTTAGCTGGTTCTAATTCTACAGATTTTTTTTCTAGTTTATTAAATTGAATTTTCCCTGCTTTTTCTTCATCTTCACAAGGGAAAAAACGATAAACGACTTCCTCTTTATTTTCATACTCTTTAAATAAGTCTACACAAACTCCCATATTATCAATCTCCTTATTGGTTAAAATTATAAGATAAAAAGAAAAAATGTAAATACAGAAATTTTAGATTAGTACAATGATATTTATGTAAAATAAAATCTACCTTATTGTAAATAAAGCCTATGTATACGCGAAATTTTTACAATTCTTCCGATAGTACTTATGTGAACGATCGTAATAATAGTTTGACATATTAAGCGCGTACCTCCTTTTTAGTACATGCTATGCGGAGAATGAAAGCTGTGTTTGGGCAGTAAAGTGTGATGTGTAGATAGGGGAAAAGAATCATGCTCAAAGTATTGTTTATGATTTTCTAGTATAGAACTTATTATAATAAAATAAATGCCACCTCTTTATAGAGGAGGCATTTATTTGTTATTTAGAATTAGATAACTCACTTAGGAGTTATCTGTAGAACGCGGTGTATTCTCCAAACGATTATAAGCTTTAAAAGCCGAATTTGCTGATATAACACCAACACCACCCACTAAAAATAAAGCTGACCCACTGACCAATATGATATGACTAACATACGTTTCACGTGATTCTTCAACTTCTTCTTGTAACATTGTTGGCATTTGAATTCCCTCTAAACAACATTTGTTTTGTAGATAGTATATACAAACGCCTAAAATATGTTAAAATCACTGGATAGTGTTAGGAGGAAGTATATAGTTAGAGGTGAATTGTTTGAAAAATCTTCATTACAAATTTATGCTAACTTCACATAGAGCACATATTAACATTGTATTATGTATATGTACCAAATAAATAAAGTGAATTGAATGTATTTCTGTTTTTTAAAATTTAAAATTCTATTATTTTTATATAAAGGTTTCACATCGGAGTTTTAAATATTTTGGAAATAGATCTAAATAAAAGGAATTCATATAAAAGGGGAATGTCTTATGACAACATATACGAGTGAAATGAGAAAAGGTTCAGTTTCAGAAGAAGATGTAGATATTTTAAAAATTATGGCACACCCAATCCGTTTACAAATTGTAAATGAATTAAGTACGAGAAAAACTTGTAATGTAACGCAATTAACAGAATTACTGAATATTCCACAATCGACTGTTTCGCAACATTTATCAAAAATGAAAGGTAAAGTGTTACGAGCTGAGAGAAGAGGTTTAGAAATTTATTATCACATTAACAATTTAAAAGCGAGTAAGATTGTAAGTGTTTTAGGATATATAAACTAATGAAGTGTTTTCATATAAAATAGCCGCTGCTGGTGAGCAGGGGCTATTTTTTGTTGTATTATGTATTCGTATTTAAAATTTTATAGTTTTTATGATTTACAATTGTTCGATCAAATTCAAAAGTACCACCGCTTACATCTGTAATTTCAACTAAGACCGATTCAGTATATAGTTTTAGTACAGATCCTGTAATCTTTAAATTATTTCGTTGAAAAAGTATAGTATCCCCTACGTTTGCTTTCATAGTACCTCCTCATTAAAGACAGAAATATTTTTTATTATATATATTAAACCACGTATAGGTATATTAGTGAATATTTAGTTTTATTTATCAAAAAAATATTTGTGGTTTTTTTAAATAAAGTACATCGTAGTGTGAAAAAAATTTCTGTTTGTATCGGAAACTTAAAGTTTTACAATCTAGCAATGGTATAAAATGAGACATAATTTTTATAAAAGAAGATGATAAAAAAGTTGTAAGCCCCATTGAAGCTAACCATGATAAAAGCTACTTACGTATTTAATCAGTAGTTTTTTGTATTTCGTCCTTCGTTTTCTGTAACTGATTCCATGTTTTTGACGCTCTATCTTGTAAGTGCTTACATAAGCGGGAACATCTTATACAATGAAGGTGTTAATTCAAAAGAGATGACCAAAATGAACATAAAAAAACAAGACTTAGCGAAAAGCATTGAAATAGAAAGAGGAGGCGGAAAGGTATGAAAAAATCAACTGTTAATCCATGGCTTGTTGTCCTTGGCACAGTCATAGTACAAATGGGGCTTGGAACGATATATACATGGAGTTTATTCAATCAGCCTTTAGTTAGTAAATACGGTTGGAGTCTTAACGCAGTTGCTATAACTTTCTCAATTACTAGTCTTTCCTTAGCATTTTCAACTTTATTTGCGAGTAAATTGCAAGAAAAATGGGGACTTCGTAAACTTATTATGGTAGCTGGACTAGCATTAGGACTAGGATTAATACTTAGTTCACAAGCTTCCTCATTAATATTGCTTTATGTACTAGCAGGAGTTGTTGTAGGGTATGCAGATGGTACAGCATATATCACTTCACTATCCAATTTAATAAAGTGGTTTCCAAAGCGAAAAGGTTTAATTGCTGGTATTTCTGTCTCTGCATATGGTTCAGGTAGCTTAATCTTTAAATACGTTAACGCACAGTTGATTGAATCAGTTGGTGTATCACAAGCGTTTATATACTGGGGTTTGATTGTTACAGCTATGATTGTAATTGGCGCTTGCTTAATCCATCAAGCTTCAGATCAAGGAGCAGTTCATGAAACGAAAACTCAGGAATATACAACGAAAGAAATGTTAGGCACAAAACAAGTATACTTATTATTTATTATGTTATTTACATCATGTATGAGTGGCTTATACTTAATTGGTATGGTAAAAGACATCGGTGTTCAACTTGTAGGACTTAGCGCAGCAACAGCAGCTAATGCAGTGGCTATGGTTGCAATATTCAACACATTAGGTCGTATTATTCTAGGACCATTATCGGATAAAATTGGCCGTTTAAAAATCGTTACTGGTACTTTTGTTGTTATGGCGAGTTCAGTCTTAGTTCTAAGTTTTGTAGATTTAAATTATGGTATTTACTTCGTATGTGTAGCAAGTGTAGCGTTTTGTTTTGGTGGAAATATCACTATTTTCCCAGCTATTGTTGGTGATTTCTTCGGTATGAAAAACCATAGTAAGAACTACGGAATTGTGTATCAAGGATTTGGATTTGGGGCGCTTGCAGGTTCCTTTATCGGTGCACTTCTAGGTGGATTCAAACCAACCTTCATGGTGATCGGTGTATTATGTGTCGTGTCATTCATTATCGCAATTTTAATTCAAGCACCTAAACAGAAAAAAGAACAAGAAGAAGATTATCGCAGCGTAGCATAAGTATATAAATCTTCTATAACACTATAATTACGAAAAAGCATCCTGTTAAATAGGGTGCTTTTTTGAGTTATTTTAACAAGGTTAAATTACTTTTTGGTTTTTTTGCATATGAAAGCGAGTGAAATATCCATTTGGATTATACTGGAATATAATAAATCGATACATCGTATTTGAAATATGTATTAAATCTTAAGTAATAAAGAAAACATTCATTGATGTTTGCAAGATATATTTTCAGAAAAATATTGAGAAAATAAATACTTGAGTTTTTCAGAAAGCATTATAAATAAACGTATCTATAGTTTATATTCTTCAATTTTAAAATGAGGAGTTTGAATTTTATTTATAATGTAAGTACTTATTAATACTTTTAGATGTAATTGTATTGAAAATCACTAAAATATTTTATCTGAAAAATAAAAATAGGTTGACAAGTTTATTGAGAAAGATTATCATTTCGATGTAAGAACGTTAAATGAAAAACATTATCAATGAATAATATTTTAATGAAAAGTGCACTTGACCAATTAGTTTAGTAAGTGTATTATTTTTTACATCAATAATGATAATCATTATCATTATTTGTTTAATTAGATTAATTTTCAAATGAAAGGATAGAGGAAATGAACTTAGGGGAATTTGATGGGAAAACTGTTTTAGTAACAGGTGCAGCTCAAGGTATAGGTAGTGTTGTTGCCAAAATGTTTTTAGAAAGAGGAGCTACAGTTATTGCGGTTGATCAAAATGAAGAGGGGTTAAACGTACTTTTTAATAAAAATGAATTAAATGAAACACGTATGAAAACACTTCGTTTAGATGTGAGTGATAGTACCGCTGTTGAAGGTATAGTAAAGCGTATTGAAAATGATATAGCACCAATAGATATATTAGTAAATGTTGCTGGGATTTTACGTATGGGAGCGATTCATTCTTTAAGTGATGAAGATTGGAATAAAACATTCTCTGTAAATTCTACGGGAGTTTTCTATATGTCCCGAGCAGTTAGTAAATATATGATACAAAGAAAATCAGGGGCAATTGTTACAGTTGGTTCAAATGCAGCAAATACCCCGAGAATGGAGATGGCAGCGTATGCTGCATCAAAAGCTGCCACGACGATGTTTATGAAGTGTTTAGGTTTAGAACTTGCAGCGTACAATATTCGCTGTAATTTAGTATCACCAGGTTCTACTGAAACTGAGATGCAAAGATTACTATGGGCTGATGAGAATGGAGCTAAAAATATAATTGCTGGTTCTCAAAATACATATAGACTCGGAATTCCATTACAAAAAATCGCACAACCTTCAGAAGTTGCTGAAGCAGTGTTATTCTTAGCTTCAGATAGAGCAAGTCATATTACAATGCATAATTTATGTGTCGATGGCGGTGCTACGTTAGGAGTTTAATAAAAAAAATTCAGGAGGTAATTATACTATGAATGAACATACAGCTGTAAAGGAATTGTCAGAAAAACTTTTAGAAGATTATAAGACTGAATCTTCATTCTTTTTTGCTTCACCAACTCGAACGATATTAGCAGAAGGAGAGTTTACTACAGTAAAGCATCCTGAAATTGAAAGTTTCCCAGAGCTTGTGCAAGCGACATTAAGTAATGCGAAACAAGCTGGAAATCCAAATCCTATCGTTGTGGGTGCTTTGCCATTTGATCGTAGAAAAGAAGTCCAACTTATCGTACCAGAATATAGCAGAATTTCCGAGCGTTTACAATTGGATACAACAAATCAGCTTGAAATAAATGAGAACTTAACATTTGAAATGACGCCAGTACCAGACCCTGAAGTGTATATGAATGGTGTGAAGAAAGGGATTGAAAAAATACAGGACGGTGATTTAAAGAAAATCGTTCTATCTAGATCGTTAGATGTTAAATCTTCCGAAAAGATTGATAAGCAAAAACTTCTTCGAGAATTAGCAGAACATAATAAGCATGGTTATACATTTGCTGTGAATTTACCGAAAGATAAAAAAGAGAACAGTAAGACGTTAATTGGAGCAAGCCCTGAATTACTCGTTTCACGTAATGGTATGCAAGTTATTTCTAACCCGTTAGCTGGTTCAAGGCCACGTAGTGAGGACCCAGTAGAAGATAAAAGAAGAGCAGAGGAATTACTTTCTTCTCCAAAAGATTTACATGAACATGCGGTAGTAGTTGAAGCGGTTGCCGCTGCACTTCGTCCGTATTGTCATACATTACATGTTCCAGAAAAGCCATCAGTTATTCATAGTGAAGCGATGTGGCATTTGTCTACAGAAGTGAAAGGTGAACTTAAGGATCCAAATACTTCTTCTTTACAATTAGCAATTGCCCTTCATCCTACGCCAGCAGTTTGCGGAACTCCGATGGAAAAGGCAAGAGAGGCTATACAGCATATTGAGCCATTTGACCGCGAGTTCTTTACAGGAATGCTAGGGTGGAGCGATTTAAATGGAGATGGTGAATGGATTGTTACAATTCGCTGTGCTGAAGTGCAAGAAAATACACTTCGATTATTTGCAGGAGCGGGAGTTGTTGCTGAGTCAAAACCGGAAGATGAGTTAGCAGAAACCTCTGCTAAATTTCAAACGATGTTGAAAGCTTTAGGGTTAAATGATAGTTCACTTAATGAAAAATAGGGGGAAGAAAAAATGTTAGAAGGTTATACGGAATGGCCAAAAGAATTTGCAAATCGTTACCGAGAAGAAGGCTGTTGGCTTGGAGAAACATTTGGCTCGATGTTAAAAGAGCGTGCTGAAACATATGGGGATCAAATTGCAGTTGTAAGTGGTAATACGCATATAACGTATAGTGAGCTGGATGAAAAGGTAGATCGCTTAGCTGCAGGCTTACTGAATTTAGGAATAAAGAAAGAGGACCGAGTTGTAATCCAGTTACCTAACATTATCGAGTTTTTTGAAATATGTTTTGCGCTATTTCGAATTGGAGCGCTTCCTGTCTTTGCACTGCCTTCACATCGAAGCAGTGAAATTAGTTATTTTTGTGAGTTTGGCGAGGCGAGCGCTTACGTTATTTCAGATAAGGCTCTCGGTTTTGATTATCGAAAACTAGCAAGAGAAGTGAAAGAGAAAGTGCCAACTTTACAACATGTAATTGTAGTGGGAGAAGAAGAAGAGTTTGTGAACATAAATGATCTGTATATGGATCCCGTTTCATTACCAGAAGTTCAGCCAAGTGATGTTGCATTTCTCCAATTATCAGGAGGGACAACCGGTCTTTCTAAATTAATTCCTAGAACACATGATGACTATATTTATAGTTTACGTGTTAGCGCTGAAATTTGTAATTTGAATGCAGAAAGCGTCTATATGGCAGTTCTTCCAGTAGCACACAATTACCCAATGAGTTCTCCAGGGACATTTGGAACTTTCTATGCGGGTGGAAAAGTGGTATTGGCAACTGGTGGTAGTCCAGATGAGGCATTTGCTCTTATCGAAAAAGAAAAAGTTACAATTACAGCGCTCGTTCCGCCATTAGCAATGATATGGCTTGATGCTGCATCTTCTCGTAATAACGATTTATCGAGCCTAGAAGTAATTCAAGTAGGTGGTGCTAAATTTAGCGCTGAAGTTGCAAAACGTATACAACCTACATTTGGATGCAAGTTGCAACAAGTTTTCGGTATGGCAGAAGGGTTAGTAAATTACACAAGATTAAATGATCCGGAAGAAATCATTATTCATACACAAGGTAGACCGATGTCTATATTTGATGAAGTAAGGGTCGTTGATGAAAATGATAACGACGTTAAATTAGGTGAAATAGGTAGTTTATTAACACGAGGGCCATATACAATTCGTGGATATTATAAAGCAGCAGAGCATAATGCAAGATCATTTACAAAGGATGGATTTTATCGTACAGGTGATCTTGTAAAAGTAAATGAACAAGGTTACATCATTGTAGAAGGAAGAGATAAAGATCAAATTAACCGTGGTGGTGAGAAAGTAGCTGCGGAAGAGGTTGAAAATCATCTATTAGCACATGATGCAGTACATGATGTAGCGATTGTATCTATGCCTGACGATTATTTAGGAGAACGTACTTGTGCATTTATTATAGCTCGTGGACAAGCTCCGACTGTAAGTGAATTAAAAATGTTTTTAAAAGAACGCGGTATAGCAGCTTATAAGATTCCAGATCGAATTGAATTTATTGAATCATTCCCGCAAACAGGAGTCGGAAAAGTCAGCAAAAAAGAACTACGTAAAGTCATTGCTGAAAAACTTACTACAGTAAAACAATAATAAAAACCGGAAGGAAGTGATTAGATGGCTATTCCATCTATTTCAGTATATAAAATGCCAATTGAATCAGAACTACCAAAAAATAAAGTGAATTGGACACCAGACCAGAAACGTGCAGTACTTTTAATTCATGACATGCAAGAATATTTTCTTGATGCATATAGCGATAAAGAGTCACCGAAAGTAGAACTCATTTCAAATATCAAGGTGATAAGAGAAAAATGTAAGGAACTTGGCATACCAGTTGTTTATACAGCACAACCTGGTGGACAAACGTTAGAACAACGAGGGTTATTACAAGACTTCTGGGGTGACGGTATTCCTGCTGGACCAGATAAAAAGAAAATTGTCGATGAACTTACTCCTGACGAGGATGATATATTCTTAACAAAATGGAGATATAGTGCATTTAAAAAGACAAATCTATTAGAAATTTTAAATGCACAAGGAAGAGATCAACTCATTATTTGCGGTATTTATGCGCATATTGGCTGCCTTTTAACAGCTTGTGAAGCATTTATGGATGGAATTCAGCCGTTCTTTGTAGCAGATGCAGTTGCTGATTTTTCACTAGAGCATCATAAACAAGCATTGGAGTATGCATCTAATAGATGTGCAGTAACGACATCAACAAACCTACTATTAAACGATTTACAAAGTGTAAAAGGTGATGAGAGTGAAGGAATCACTATACAGGAAGTGCATGAACTAGTTGCACAACTACTTCGTGAGCCAGTAGAGAGTATTGATATTGATGAGGACTTACTAAATAGAGGGCTTGATTCGGTCAGAATTATGAGTTTAGTAGAGAAGTGGCGTCGTGAAGGGAAAGAAATCACTTTTGCAGATTTAGCAGAACGCCCAACTGTTTCCGATTGGTACAGTTTACTATCTTCACAAACAGCACAGGTGCTGTAACAAATAGACTACATAATAAAGGGGTAGTAAAGAATGCCTAACAGTCAAAAGATTCGTCATTCGTTATCATCAGCGCAGTCTGGTATGTGGTTTGCGCAACAATTAGATCCGCTTAATCCAATTTATAATACTGGGGAATATGTAGAAATAAACGGAAATATTCATCAAGAAATTTTCGAACTAGCTGTACGTAAAGTTGTAATGGAAGCAGAAGCACTTCATGTTCGCTTCGAAGAGGATGAAATTGGCCCATGGCAAGTTATTGAAGAATCACAGTTTCATATGCATTTTATTGACGTTCGTAAAGAAGAAAACCCTGAAGAAGCTGCTAAAGTATGGATGAAAAATGATTTATCTATGCCAATCGATTTGAAAAAAGATACTTTATTTACTGAAGCACTTATTCAAGTTGAAAATAATCGTTTCTTTTGGTATCAGCGCATCCATCACATTGTGATGGATGGCTATGGATTTTCACTTCTTAGCCAAAAGGTAGCGAATGAGTATACATCACTTATTGAAGAAACAAACAAGAATGAAAAGCCATTTGGTTCTCTTGCAAAAGTTGTGCAAGAAGGTATTGCGTATCGTGAATCTAAACAATTTCAGGAAGATCGTGCTTTTTGGTTAGAGAAGTTTGCAGATGAACCGGATGTCATAAGTTTAGCAGAACGAGCACCGAGAACAACAAATGGATTTTTACGAGAAACAGCGTATTTATCTAGTTCTAGTACGAAAACTTTATTAGAAGATATCAATATTTCGTTAACAAGTTGGCCGGAATTCATTGTCGCTGTAACAAGTATTTATATGCATAAATTAACAGGTGCAAATGATATTGTTTTAGGTTTACCGATGATGGGACGTCTAGGTTCTGTATCTATTCATACACCAAGTATGGTAATGAATTTAGTACCACTGCGCCTCACTGTAACTCCAAATATAACTCTTGCGGAATTATTACAGCAAGTTTCTAAAGAAATCCGAGATGTACGTCGCCATCATAAATACCGTCATGAGGAATTAAGAAGAGACTTAAAGTTACTAGGTGAAAATCAAAGGTTGTTTGGACCGTTAGTGAATGTTATGCCTTTTGATTACGGGCTTAATTTTGCTGGAAATCGTGGTATTACGCATAACTTATCAGCAGGACCTGTAGATGATTTATCGATAAATGTATATAAATGTTTTGATCAAAATGAGCTAATGATTCATTTTGATGCGAATCCCGAAGTATATAATGACGCGGAGCTAGCAGTGCATAAAGAAAGATTTATGAATCTATTTGAATTAGTAATAAATAATTATGAGAAAAACGAGTCGATTGGAAAAATAAACATTACTCTGCCTGAAGAAAATCATAAAGTTTTATTGGAATGGAATGAAACGAAGGAAGACGATGAGTTAATCAGTCTACCTATATCATTTGAAAAACAAGTGCAAAAAAATCCAAATAAACTTGCGATTACTTGTGACGGTGTAAACCTTACGTATAAAGAGCTAAATGAACGAGCGAATGAACTAGCACATTATTTAGTAGAAGAAGGAATACGACCAAACCAGTTTGTAGCTTTAGTGTTCCCTAGATCAATAGAAATGGTAGTTAGTATGCTAGCAGTCTTAAAGGCTGGTGCAGCATATTTACCAATAGATCCAGAATACCCAGCAGAAAGAGTTAATTATATAGTAAATGATGCAAAACCAGTTTGTATCATAACACATTCATCTGTTTCATCTAAGTTAGTTATAGAAAATGATATGAAAAAAATTGTATTAGATGAAGAAGAAACGAAACTAGCGTTACATACATATTCTCGTATGAATATAGCATGTAAGAATAATGTATCACTTTTAAACCCAGCCTATACAATATATACTTCAGGCTCAACAGGAAACCCAAAAGGTGTAATTGTTTCTATGAGAGGTTTAAGCAACTTTTTAATAGCTATGCAACAAAATTTTTCATTAAATGAAAATGATCATTTATTAGCAGTTACAACGTTTGCGTTTGATATTTCTGCTCTAGAAATTTATTTACCTCTTATTAGTGGTGCAAGTTTAACAATTGCGCAAAAAGAAGACATACAAGAGCCTTCTGCATTAACGACACTTTTACAAGAAGAAAGAGTGACCATTATGCAGGCTACACCGACGCTTTGGCAGGCGTTAGTAACTGATTATCCAGAAAAGCTACAAGGGCTAAGCATACTTGTTGGTGGTGAAGCTCTTCCAGCGCATTTAGCAAATAAATTAAAAGAATTAGGTTGCTCAATAACTAATTTATATGGACCAACTGAAACGACGATTTGGTCTACTTTTATGAACATTGATGAAGGTGAAAAGGGTATACCTCCTATTGGAAAGCCAATTTGCAATACAGAAGTGTATGTATTGGATGCAGGGTTACAACCAGTTCCACCTGGAGTTATTGGTGAACTATATATTGCAGGGGAAGGACTTGCAAGCGGATATTTAGGAAAACCTGAGTTAACAGCTGAACGGTTTGTTGCAAATCCTTATGGAGAATCAGGGAAGCGCATGTACCGTACAGGAGATCTTGTGAAATGGCGTAATGATGGTGCGTTAGAGTACATTAGTCGCGCAGATCATCAAATTAAAATCCGTGGATTCCGAATTGAATTAGCTGAAATTGAAACGGTATTACAACGACATGAAAATATTCAACAAGCGGTAGTAATGGTACGAGAAGATCGCCCAAATGATAAACGCATCATTGCGTATATCGTTGCAGAAGAAGAGGAACCGATTAATCTTTCAGAAATTCGTTCTTATGTTTCAGAAAGTTTAGCGAATTATATGATACCATCGGCATTTGTTGTGCTAGAAGAATTACCATTAACGCCAAATGGTAAGGTTGACAGAAAGAAATTACCTGCTCCTGATTTTAATGGAATGAACAATGAGAGGGTTGCTAGAAATCCGAAAGAAGAAATATTATGTGATTTATTTGCAGAAGTACTTGGTGTTTCTCGAATTAGCATTGATGATAATTTCTTTGAAATGGGTGGACATTCACTTCTCGCATCTCGTTTAATGGCAAGAATTCGTGAAACGTTAAGTGTGGAATTAGGAATCGGGAAACTATTTGAATCACCAACTGTTGCCGAACTGGCGAAACAATTAGACTATGCAAAAAGCGCAAGACCAGCTATTCAGAAAGCAAGTAGGCCAAATGAAGTTCCACTTTCATTTGCACAGCGCAGGTTATGGTTCTTAAATTGTTTAGAAGGTCCAAGTCCTACTTATAATATTCCGCTAGTCATTCGTATGAATGGAATATTGAATCGGGAAGCATTACAAGGTGCTTTTTATGATGTAGTTGAGAAACATGAAACACTTAGAACAATTTTCCCTAACGTATTAGGTAGTTCCTATCAAAAAATTTTAGATATGGAAAACTTAAATCTAGAAATGGTTATAACTAATACATGTAAAGATGAATTAGAAAGTGTACTTTCAGAGGCGGTAAGATATAGTTTTAACCTCGATTTTGAGCCGGCAGTTCGTTTGCAACTTTTTACAGTGAGTGAAAACGAACATGTATTATTAATTCTATTACATCATATTGTAGGTGATGGCTGGTCATTACAGCCGTTAACGAGAGATTTTACAGCAGCGTATAAAGCACGATGTCAAGGTGACGGAGTTCAGCTGGAGACACTTCCAGTTCAATACGCAGATTATGCACTTTGGCAACAGCAATTGCTAGGTGATGAAACGACACCAGAGAGTCTTATTTCAACACAATTAGATTTTTGGAAAGAAGAACTTAAAGGTTTACCAGACCAAATGGAATTACCTACAGATTTCCAGCGTCCAATTGAGACAAGTTACCGCGGGGAAACAATTCATTTTCATATAGATGAAGGTATGCATAGTAGGTTAGTAGAGCTTGCACGTAAAAATGGAGTTAGTTTGTTTATGGTGCTACAAGCAGGGCTTAGTGCACTATTTACAAGATTAGGTGCAGGCACTGATATACCAATTGGAAGTCCGATTGCTGGAAGAAATGATGATGTACTTTCAGATATTGTTGGTTTATTTGTAAATACATTAGTGTTACGTACAAATACTTCAGGAGATCCAAGTTTTAAAGAATTATTAAATAGAGTGAAGCAGGTAAATCTTGTAGCTTATGAAAATCAAGATGTTCCATTTGAAAGACTTGTTGAAGTGTTAAATCCAGTACGTACTCGAAATAGCCACCCGTTGTTTCAAGTTATGTTAGCTTTTCAAAATACACCAGAAGCAACGTTTAATGTACCAGATTTAGAAGCGAGCCTTGAAATTCAAAGCGTCGGTTCTGCAAAATTTGATTTAACATTTGAAATTAGTGAGAGTAACGAAGGTGATGGTACTCCAAACGGTTTACATGGATTACTAGAGTTTAGTACCGATTTATATAAACGTGAAACGGTTCAAAAACTAATAGAACGATTCATTTTGTTATTAGATGATGCGGCGACAAATCCGGATCAATCCATTGGCAGATTAGAAATATTAACTTTAGCAGAGAAAAATACAGTATTAGAAAAGTGGAATGGTGGTTTTCAAATTGCACCAGAAATGACATTGCCACAATTATTTGAAAAGCAGGCTCATATAAATCCAAACTCTATTGCTGTTGTCTTTGAAGATAAGAAATTAACTTATGAAGAGTTAAATAAAAAAGCAAATAAAATAGCTCGTTTGTTAATAGCAAAAGGAATCGGTCCTGATCAACTCGCTGCTTTAGCAATGCCGAGGTCTTTAAATATGGTTGTGAGTTTACTTGCGGTTCTTAAAGCAGGAGCAGGTTATCTTCCATTAGATCCAGATTACCCGTCTGATCGTATTTCATTTATGCTCCACGATGCGAAACCATCATGTGTTTTAACAAATTCAAATGTGGAAATTGAATGTGATGAGGAACTGAAAATTTTAGTTGATGATGTAAAAGTAATAGAAGAAATTGAGAAATATAGTGAAGACAATATTGATGAAATGGAGCGTGTGAAGCCGTTAACTCCTTCACATATTGCTTACGTTATTTATACGTCAGGTTCAACAGGTAGACCGAAAGGCGTTATGATACCTCATCAAAATGTAATGAGACTTTTAGGAGCAACTGATCATTGGTTCCAATTTGACGCAGACGATGTTTGGACGATGTTCCATTCATACGCTTTTGATTTCTCGGTTTGGGAAATTTGGGGGCCTTTGTTATATGGAGGGCGTCTAGTCGTAGTACCACATACTGTAAGTCGGTCGCCGAAAGAATTTTTACAACTTCTTGTTAAAGAAAAGGTAACTGTTTTAAACCAAACTCCATCAGCGTTCTATCAATTGATGCAAGCAGATCGTGAAAATGAAGAGATTGGCCAAAAATTATCTTTACGATATGTTGTTTTTGGAGGAGAAGCACTTGAGCTAAGTCGATTAGAAGATTGGTATAGTCGACATTCTCATAATGCACCAAAGCTTATTAATATGTATGGTATTACGGAGACGACAGTACATGTTAGTTATATTGAATTAGATGAAATAATAGTCTCTTTACGAGCAAACAGTTTAATTGGGTGTAGTATACCTGATCTTAAAGTGTATGTGTTAGACAACTATTTACAACCAGTGCCACCTGGAGTAGTTGGAGAAATGTATGTTGCAGGTGCAGGTCTTGCTCGTGGATATTTAGGAAGGGCAGGCTTAACTGCAGAACGGTTTATTGCAGATCCATTCGGGAAGCCAGGTACAAGAATGTATCGTACTGGAGACTTAGCGCGTTGGGGTCAAGATGGGACGCTAGATTATATAGGACGTGCAGATCACCAAATAAAAATTCGTGGATTCCGAATTGAGTTAGGGGAAATAGAAGCGGTAATAATGAAACATCCTAAAGTTGAACAAGTCGCCGTTATTGTAAGGGAAGATCAACCAGGGGATAAACGGTTAGTTGCCTATATCGTTGCATCAAATAATGAAATGATTGATACAAATGAAATGCGTCAGTATGCTGGTGGTAGTTTACCAGATTACATGGTTCCATACGCTTTTGTTATAGTAAATGAGTTGCCTTTAACTCCAAACGGTAAATTAGATAGAAAGGCATTGCCAGCTCCAGAATTTATCGCATCATCTTCTAGTCGTGGACCAAGAACACCGCAAGAAGAAATGCTATGTGACTTGTTTACAGAAGTTTTAAGTGTGCCTCAAATTGGAATTGATGACGGATTCTTTGATCTAGGTGGCCATTCACTTCTTGCAGTACAGCTTATGAGCCGTATTAAAGAAGCACTTGGGGTTGAACTAAATATCGGAACTTTATTTGCAGCACCTACTGTTGCAGGTCTTGCTGAAAGACTTGCAGTGGGAAATGGACAAAGTGCACTTGATGTGTTGCTTCCATTACGAGCAAGTGGAGACCAATTACCACTATTTTGTGTACACCCAGCAGGTGGATTAAGTTGGTGCTATGCAGGACTTATGAAATCTTTAGGTACAGACTATCCAATCTACGGTGTACAGGCACGTGGTATTGCTAAAAATGAAGAACTTCCAAAAAGTTTAGAGGAGATGGCAGCGGATTATTTAAAACACGTTCGTGAAGTACAGCCTCACGGACCATATCGTTTACTCGGTTGGTCGCTCGGAGGAAATGTTGTTCATGCAATGGCAGCGCAACTACAAAATGAAGGGGAAGAAGTAGAATTACTCGTTATGCTAGATTCTTATCCTGGCCACTTCCTACCGAATACGGAAGAACCAACTGAAGAAGAGGCGTTAATCGCATTACTTGCTTTAGGTGGATATGACCCAGATAACATGGATGGTAAACCACTTACGATGGAAAGTGCAGTTGAAATACTTCGTAAAGATGGAAGTGCATTAGCAAGTCTTGAGGAAGAGACTATTTTGAACTTGAAAGAAACATATGTAAATTCGGTAGGGTTGTTAGGGAAGTATGTACCGAAAGTTTATAACGGAGATATTTTATTCTTTAGATCTACTGTTATACCAGACTGGTTTGATCCTATTTCTCCAAATACGTGGCTAAATTACTTAGATGGGAAAATTGTACAACACGATATTGATTGTAGACATAAAGATTTATGTCAACCAGGACCACTTACAGAAATTGGACAAGTATTAGCGGAATATTTGCAGAATAAGAAAGGGGTAAGTACAGTATGACGAATCCATTTGAAAATGATAATTACACATATAAAGTATTAATGAATGAGGAGGGCCAGTATTCTCTCTGGCCTGCCTTTCTCGATGTACCTATTGGATGGAATGTCGTACATGAAGAAGCTAGCAGACAAGTTTGCTTACAATATGTTGAAACTAACTGGAAAGATTTGAATCCAAAAAGTTATCAAGCTGGCGAAAAAATATTAGTAGGAAAACGATAATGAAGGTAAAAATAAATCCAAAAGTAGTTGTAAGTATCGTTTATATTACAGCGATGTTTATGGCTGCAATGGATGCAACAATTGTAAATGTAGCATTACAAACGATAAGTAAAGAACTACAAGTGCCGCCATCCGCGATGGGGACGGTTAATGTTGGGTATTTAGTTAGCTTAGCTGTTTTTCTTCCAATTTCCGGTTGGTTGGGAGATCGCTTCGGTACGAAAAGAGTATTTCTAATTGCTCTTTTCGTATTTACAACTGCGTCTGCATTATGTGGAATAGCGAGCGATATTACTTCATTGAATATTTTTCGTATCATTCAAGGTGCTGGCGGGGGGTTTTTAACACCAGTTGGGATGGCGATGTTATTCCGAACATTTTCGCCAGAGGAAAGGCCGAAAATTTCACGGTTTATTGTATTGCCAATTGCTGTCGCACCGGCAGTAGGACCAATTATTGGCGGTTTTTTTGTAGATCAAATGTCTTGGCGCTGGGCATTTTATATTAATTTACCGTTTGGAATCGTAGTGTTACTATTCGGTCTTCTATTTTTAAAAGAGCATATTGAAAAGTCAGCTGGTCGTTTTGATTCTCTCGGTTTTGTTCTTTCAGCACCAGGATTTGCGATGATAATTTATGCACTTAGTCAAGGACCATCAAAAGGCTGGGTTTCTCCAGAAATTATGAGTACTGGGATAGCTGGGATTGTATTTATTACATTGTTCATCGTTGTAGAACTTAGAGTAAAGCAACCGATGTTAGATTTACGATTATTAAAAGAACCAGTCTTTAGAAAAATGAGCCTTATTTCATTGTTTTCATCCGCTGGTTTACTAGGAATGTTATTTGTTTTTCCACTTATGTATCAAAATGTAATAGGAGTTTCCGCACTGGAATCAGGCCTTACGACATTTCCAGAGGCGATTGGGTTAATGATATCGTCACAGATTGTGCCATGGTCATATAAGAAGTTAGGAGCTCGAAAGGTAATTTCTATTGGATTAATTTGTACGGCGATTATCTTTGTTTTATTAAGTTTTGTAAATCATGATACGAACCCATGGCAAATTCGGGCATTATTGTTTGGCATCGGTATTTTCTTAGGTCAGTCTGTTGGAGCAGTTCAATTTTCTGCATTTAACAATATCGCACCACCTTCTATGGGGAGAGCGACTACTATATTCAATGTGCAAAATCGATTAGGTTCAGCGATAGGAGTTGCTGTTTTAGCTAGTATACTAGCCGGTTTTGGAAATAACAGTGCACAACATAATGCTCATTCAGATTTCTTGCCATATCAAGCGGCATTAATTGGATCAGCAATATTTTTACTCGTAGCATTACTATTTTCTTTACGTATTTCTGATAAAGAGGTAATGTCAAAGAAGAAAGAAAAAATGTTATCCGTATCAAAAAAACAGAAAGCACTTGTCAATGAATAACAATTGATATTCGTTGTATAAAGGAGAGTTTACATGATAGAAAGTAAAGTTGTAGATTCTATACCAACTTTGAATGAGAATGATTGTCAAATATGGTGGGGAAGAATTTCAGATTTACAATCATGGCATTACAATTTACTAAATGACGTTGAACGAGAGAAAGCAAATTCATATCATCATTCGGCAGATCGTGCCCGTTTTATAATAGGTTGCGTAATTAGTAGATTAGTTCTTGGGAAGATACTTTCTATGTCGCCAGTGCAAGTGCCGATTGATCGAATGTGCCCAGTATGTAAATTACAACATGGCAGACCGCAATTACCAGAAGGAATGCCACAAATATCGGTTTCACATTCAGGTGAGTGGGTTGTTGTTGCATTTACAAAGTCTGCACCTGTAGGCGTTGATGTTGAACAAATGAATCCAAATGTAGATGTTATGAAAATGGCAGAAGGCGTATTAACAGACATTGAAATAGCGCAAGTTATGAAATTACCTAATGAACAGAAAATAGAAGGTTTTTTAACATATTGGACTAGAAAAGAAGCAGTGCTCAAAGCGACAGGTGAAGGACTAATGATTCCACCAGTGGATATTACTATCTCAGCCCCAAATGATCCTCCAAACTTGTTAGTTTTTAAGGATAGACATGAGTTAGTAGAAACTACAATGATTGAAGATATAAGACCAAGTGTAGATTATATGGCTTCAATTGCAATATTTAGTAAAGAAGTAACTAAAATCACACAGATAGACGCAGTAGAGCTTTTAAATTATAAATAAGTTTAATAAAATATCTTATAGAAGAGGTGTTCCTCATGTTAGTAGCGGAAAATAGAACAAATGAATTCACTTATAATGTACAAGCAATTAAAAATATTTTATTTGCTGGAGATACATCATCTATTCATGCTTTAGAAAAGTTATTAAATGATACAGTTCAGTTTGATGTCCTCGAACAAGAGGTACTTGATAGACAATACATCCCGAAAGAAGCAAAGAATTTCTTTGATAAAAACGGAACATTTCTTTACCGTGTATCTCATGTTAGTTATAAAGGAAAAGTGTTATCTGAAAATCTAATTTTTGCGGACACTTCGTTTTTACCAAATACAATTAAGAGTGAATTAGAGAGTGGAAACATTCCAGTTGAAAAACTTATAGAAAGGATGAAAGTAAGAAGAAACGTATTATACGAAGGGTATCAGCCTTCTGGAAATATTATTGAATTATTTGATGGATGCTCTGTTGCAGCGAATGTGTATCCAACAAGAAAATATCAAATTGTAAGTAACTGCAAATGTATATTTTATATTTGTGAAGTGTATCATGCAGAGAATATAAAGGAATTACTAAATTAAAACAAGAAACCAGCCTATAAAATGGCTGGTTTCTTGTTTATTTCACAGCTTCTTTTAACTCTTTACCTGCTTTAAATGCAGGAACTTTACCAGCAGCGATTTGAATTTCTTCGCCAGTTTGTGGATTACGTCCCGTACGAGCAGATCTTTCACGCACTTCAAAAGTTCCAAAGCCGATTAATTGAACTTTATCGCCAGATTGTAATGCAGTAGCAATTGTGTCAAATACAGATTGTACAGCTGCAGAAGCATCCTTTTGAGAAATATCAGCTGATTGTGCGACATTTTTAATTAATTCTGTTTTGTTCATGTTTTCACCTCATAAAAAAATTTTTTGGAATGAATGATTTAGTATAATAGTTAGTAAAGATAAAGCTATTTATATTGTTAGAAAGAATGCTATATAGTTATGTTAATTTCGTTGCAAGAAACTGAATCCCTGCTAATAATTAGGGATTAATTAAGAATTGATGCATAGAAAACGTTGTAATATGAGGATGAGGGGGAATATACGGATGATTTTTCGTGAAAAGGATGAGAAAGAAAGTATATTAATTCGTCAACATGATCATGGTTTTTTAGCTGGAGAGATTGCGAAGCATATAAAAGAAGATTTTTTTGAAGATGACACATATTTAAAAGAGACAATTGATGCAATATATGAGCATGATAGAGGATGGATAGAACTTGATAAAGTACCAATTTTGAATGATGCTAAAAATATCCCATATACATTTATGGATTGTCCAAGTTCATTACGCTTTGTCTTTTATACGATTGGTTTGAATGAAATTGAAGATTCCAATCCATACGGAGCATTACTTTGTAGTAAGCATTTTTTATCATTTCCATTAAATGAGGAAGATGAAGAGATGATGTCATTTTATACAGGGGAATTGGAACGACAAAAAAGAATATTGAAAACACTAACAAAAGAACAATTTGCGATGTTCGATAAACATTATAGATTATTAAAGTTTTGCGATGAACTTTCTTTATATGTCTGTATGAATAAACCAGGGGTAGAAAAGAAAGATGAAATTGATTTGTTTAAAGATGGTTTTGAAGGAACAGAAATGTTTAATAGTAAAGAGGGGAAACCTATTCAAGCTGAATGGATAGATGAGGAAATAATTCGGATTACACCGTTTCCATTTCAAACGGAATTTCATACGTATGTAAAATATAAAACTATAGATAAACGTGAAATTGAAGAAAAAGGAATTGTAAAGGCTGATAGAGAATCAGAAATGAAGAAACAAACTATTCGTTTCATACAATAAGGAGGCGATTTCGATTGAAAGAGTACATGTTAAAACAGGTGGATTACCATGCTTGGGCTAATATACGATTATTCAATCGACTAAAAGAATTACCAAATTATGAGACTATTTTTAATGAACAGATACAGAGTGTATTTCCATCAATCAAGGAGACGTTTGTGCATATTTATATTACAGATCAAGTGTGGTTACACATATTGCATGGTAAAAGTATGAATGAAGCAATACAAGACCGAGAAAATTTACGAAAACAAATCGAAACTAAATCGTTACATGAATTAGAAAAAATGTTTGAAAATATGACAAATCAATATAAAGACTTTTTAAGTACAATACAAGACGTGAATGCTGTATTTGTTATCGAGAATCCATATGTAGGGAAATTAGAAACTTCAATTTTAGAGTTGGTACAACATGTCGTAAATCATGGTACATATCATAGAGGAAATATAACAGCGATGCTTCGCCAACTTGGGCATTCGTCGATAATGATGGATTTTGTACTTTATTTACATATGGTGCAGAAAGAGGGAGAGTAATATAATTTGTAAGAAGGAGAGACTTTAATTGTAAAAGTCTCTCTTTCAATTTTATCCCGCTTTAATGGTAGAACGACTGATTAGAGTTTTACTTTATTTCTTAAGAGGCTTTATTTTCTTGTAATTGCTTAGCGTATTGTACCGCCTTATATGCATTAACTCTACCATTTTTCCAGTACGTACCTGTACCGCTAATTTTATCAGAAGTTGACTCAATAATTTGGCGGATTTGTGTATTGCTATAACCTTGATTCGCTAAAAGAGAAGCGACTCCTGCAACGTGAGGTGTTGCCATAGACGTACCACTTAATGATTGATACGTGCTACCTTTATATGTGGAATATATATTTGAACCTGGAGCTGCAACATCTACCCAGCTACCATAAGTAGAAAATGAAGATTTTCTATCTAATTGGTCTGTAGAAGCAACTGCAATTACTTCGCTGTAATATGCAGGGTAATTTGCTTTTGTATTTCCAGCATTTCCAGCAGCTGCAACAATAACAGAGCCTTTATTCCATGCATATTGAACAGCTTGTTGTAATGCAGTCCCACCATTTGGAGCTCCTAAACTTAAACTAATTACTTTTGCACCTGAATCAGCAGCTTCTCGAATACCTTGCGCTACTGCATCAAGAGTCCCACTTCCTTGATTATCTAATACGCGGACAGCATAAATTGAAGTTTGTGGGGCAACACCAGCAATTCCGACACTATTATTCGTAAGTGCTCCAGTAATTCCAGCGCAATGTGTACCATGACCATTACCGTCATCAGAAACATTGTCGTTATCAACATAATCATGCCCGTAAATTACTTTCGAAGCTAAATCAGGGTGTGAACCTTGTACTCCTGTATCAATAATAGCTACTTTTACACTAGAATCACTTCGTTGACTATCCCAAGCTAGTGGAGCTTGAATTTTTTGTAATCCATATTGATTTTTATAATATGGATCGTTCGGAGTCCAGAAGGAGTGAACGTAGTAATTCGGCTCTGCATATTCCACATCTGGATTGTTTTTATAACTTTTTATCTTTTCTTTTACAGTACCTTTCGAAAATTGAACGACTTCAAAACCTAACTTATCATCTTTAGATAAAACATTAGCACCAACAGACTTATGAAAAGATTGCACATTACTTAAAGATGCATTTTGTTTGAACTTAACGATCAATTGGTTAGGGACGTAATCAGTAGATGATGTTTCAGCACTTGAAGTATTTGTGTTAAAAAAGAAACCACCGATAATAAACGATAAAACAGATAGGAAAACAATGATTTTGTTTTTCAAAAGATTTTTCCTCCCTTTTGTTGGATAAGTTTTTCAGCGACGCTTTAATGTCGCATTCCTTTTCAACTATATAGTTAGACCATACGATTTATGTCATTTATGTGAAAAACTTTTAGTGGAATAAAAAAGGGAAAGATTGATATAAATATATTTTTAATGATATTTACTGAGTAAGAAAACGAAAAAAGGAATGCTCATTATGTATGAGTCATTCCTTTTTTATAGATTAACTTGCCTGTTTTTTATGACTTTCTTTTAATTTCTCTGCCTGTAAAAAGCGATTCGTTTCTGCGACAACAATACCACTTAACCCAATAAGACCAATTAAGTTTGGAATCGCCATAAGTCCATTTGCAATATCAGCGAATGTCCATACGATGCCTAGTTTTAAATTAGCTCCAATAGCAATCATGACGATAAAGATTGCTTTATAATATTTAACAGCACTTTCTCCAAATAAATAAGCCACGCATTTCTCTCCGTAATACGACCATCCTAAAATAGTAGAGTAGGCGAATAATATAATTGCGATACCGAGAATCATACTACCAGCAGTGCCAAATACAGATTGGAACGCTAGTGTTGTAGCTTCAACGCCAGTTTTACCTGATTTCCATGCACCTGTAGTAATTAATACAAGTCCTGTAATTGTACATACAATAAACGTATCTAGAAAAGTACCAGTCATAGAAACTAAAGCTTGCTTTGCAGGCGAATCAGTTTTGGCAGCCGCCGCGGCAATAGGGGCACTCCCTAAACCAGCCTCGTTCGCAAATACACCGCGCGCCATTCCAATTTGAATAGCTGATGCAACTGTTGCTCCGATAAAACCACCAGCAGCTGCAGTACCAGTAAATGCACCAGAAAAAATAAGTGAAAATGCTTCTGGAATTTGATCGTAGTGATAGAAAATAATAATAAGACCAGCAATGATATAAAAGAAAGCTTTAATAGGAACGATATATCCTGTCACTTTCCCGATTTTTTTAACTCCTCCTAAAATAACAATAGCGATTAAAAACGACATTAATATACCAGTTAGAGCAGGAGGGAAAGAGAAATTAATTCGCATTGCCTCTGCAACTGAGTTAGATTGCACCATATTACCGATACCGAAAGAAGCAGTTGTACCGAATATGGCGAATAAAACAGCAAGCCATTTCTTACCTAAACCACGTTCTAAATAGTACATTGGTCCACCCGAATATTCGCCATTTTCATTACTAACACGGTATTTCACCGCAAGAATTGCTTCGGCATACTTTGTTGCCATCCCGAATAAAGCAGTAATCCACATCCAAAAGATTGCACCAGGTCCACCAATCGTCACAGCAGTTGCAACACCAGCTATATTTCCCATACCAATCGTTGCCGCCATGGCTGTCATAAGTGCTTGGAAGTGGCTAATATCTCCAGAGGAAGATGTATCTTCTGATTTTTTAAAAGCTAGTTTGTGAGCGTATAATAGTTTACTAAATTGTAAACCTTTTAAACGCACTGTGAGAATGATACCAGTACCAACGAGTAACAACAAAGTTGGTAATCCCCACACATAATGGTTAATTTGTTCTAATGCTTTACCTACTGTCTCCATCTTTATTCTCCTTTTTTAGAAAAAATAAAAACCACTTCAAGTAAATGAAATGGTCTCTGGAGAAACAAGGAATAGAAAAATAAACCGATACAAATCGGCATTTTCTTTCGCTTGTCTCTGTCCTTTTTACCTGAGAGATTATCCGCTAAAATAACGGATTTGCTCCTTCGGCGCTCGTTTTCCTCCGCGCTATATATAAGCGAGAGGGAGTCTCTCCAGAGATTCGTCCCCATGCAGTTCTACTTGTAACCAAGACCTGAGAGTTTCAAAGTTGATTCAGCAACTTTTTGCCCCGTCGGTAGATCAATAGATCTTCTCCTGAATGGTTCATCCGAATTATAAAATTAATAACTTATACGCATTGAATGTGTATAGAATCAATAAAAACATTATAGATATACAATTAGTAAAATGCAATCATTTTTTATTTTAAAATAGTAAAGCATTCTATTTTTTCGAAATTCCTAATTTTTCTTCAACTTCAGATAAAATTGATAAAGCGATGACAATATGCTGATCCGCAAGTTCTAAAGCATGTCTAGTATTTTCAATTGTTTCATTGGATGGAGTAGAGTTGTTTGCTCCGTCTATAATTAAATCCGCCGTGTTTTTCATAAATTTAGAAGCAGTTCTAAATTCAGTTGTGAAATAAACTAGTTGTTCTTGTATTTGTACTTCCGATATATTTTCTTTAATTTTCAAAGTGTCTATTTCGTTTATAATGTTTTCATATTGTTTGGAAACAGCAGTCATTGTAACTAATAGTTTATCTCTGTCTACTGAATCTCCGCTCGTGTTAATTTCTTCCCAAGCAGGCAACCAATCTTTTTCGATGATGTCATTATAATTATTAGTTAATTCATTAATTTTAGGTTGCAATTTAGTTTTGAATGTTTTTGTATCAATTGTTTCTGCAGTAGTTTTTTCGTTATTATTTTTATCTTTAATTGTGTAGAAAATCGTACTGGCAATGATAAAAATAGCAATAACTACTGTCCATTTATTTAAAAGCCATGTCTTCAAAGTGTAACGCCTCCATTTTAAAAAATCTTATAATTATAATATACAATAATAATGTTATTGGAGGTAGGTAATATAGGCTAGAATTAATTAAATATATTTTATTTATCTGTACGTAAATAATCAAAATTAGTAAAATGATGAAAGCAATATGTAAGAAAAGAGGGTTTTTAGTGAAACTAAATAGAAGAAAACTAGTTTCAAATATTTCAATGGCTATGTTATTAGTTGGTTTAATTGCATTCATATTTATGAATAAAGAATCTAAAATTAAAGATTTTCCAGTGCCAATGTCAGCAATTCATATTAACGATGATAATGAAGAGGATTATAAATATATAAGTGTAATGCCTATTACAAAGGCAAGTGGATGGGAGAACTTAGGTGAAAACGGGCATACTGTTAGTTTTAAAAAAGGGGAAAGGAAGGTAACGATATTACATTATCCGGGAGAAATTACGTATTATATATTTGAAAAATAATTGATAATAAAAGAGATAGGAAGTGAATGATATTGTAGGATTGTTTACTTCCTATCTCTTTTGATTTTTAATTCTGAATTATTTAAATTATAATTGCTATGTGTATAGTATAAAATAATATTTAGTATGGAGATGAGTTGATAATTTGCCAAGTATAAAAAAAATAGGACGTTTTTGTCCTACAGATGATGAAGGGTATATTATAAATGATGCACATATTGACAAAGTGCAACCTATGTTTATGGAGGTAATACAAGAAGTGAAAAATACTTGTTGTGAATTGTTACAGAGTGATTTACACAGTGTTTATATAAGAGGTTCAATTCCAAGAGGGATTGGAATTGAAGGAGTTGCTGATATAGATGTAATTATATTAGTACGAAAGGATCCAAAATTAATAGATCTAAGTTGGCGAAAGAAGCTAGAACATCAAAGTTTACAAAAGTTTAATTGTATATCAGGAGTGGAGTTAAGTTTTTACAGTGAAAAAGAAGTGACCAATCTCAATCGTTTTTCTTTTATAAGCTTTATTATACAGACACATGGTATTTGTATACTAGGTGAAGACGTAAAATTGTCTTTACCTAAATATAAAGTAAGTCAGGAGTTAGCCTATGAACATCTTTTTCAATTGCGGAAACAAATTGGACAAGCTCGTAAAGAGTTGATTCATAATAAAGGCGTGGATGATATAGCGGATTGTTGTCGTTGGGTTATGAAGATAATAATCAGGTCAGGTCTAGCATTGACAATTGAGAGAGAAGGACTTTACTCCAGAGACTTATATCCTGCATATGAATTATTTAGTAAGCATTTTCCCGAACAAGAAAAAAATATGAGTAAGGCATTACAATATGTAATTGAGCCGATAAATGATATAAATGAAATTTTATTATTTTTAAGTACGTTTGGTGAATGGCTGATAGAAAGAGCGGCTGATTTTTTGAATACTATAGATAACTAGGATAATATAATTATATTATGTAAATGAAAAGGGATAGAGAGTGAAATTAATATTAGTGTAGGTGGAAATGTAGAAAGTGTTGCAAATGGGAAATGGAATGTAAGATGAGGGGGAATTAAATATGTTACTAAAAACAATCTACTGTAAAGTAGAAGAAGAGAAAAAGGAATTGTTTTCAAACGCACAAGAACAATGGTGTGATATAAAGTATTTAGATGGTTTTCATGGACAATTTGGCGGATGGTATGAAGATGAGGCATGTGTATTTACTTTATGGGAAGATAGAAGTGCGTATCAATCATTTATGAATGGTGCTCACGATACAATTTATGTAAATAGTAAACAAGAGGATACGTTTGTTTCATGTGAAATTGAATTATTTCAAACGTTGTATGATGTTACTGATACGCCTTTGAAAGACGTTGTTATAGAAGGATCATTCGTAAGAGTTGCCATATGTGATGTAAAGATCGAAATGGAAAAGCATTTTTTACATAAGCAAGAAACAATTTGGAATAAAGGAATGGAAAATGCAAAAGGGATGTTAGGTGGAGTACTTGGAAAGTCTTTGAAAAATGAAAATCGTTACATCGTGTTAACTTATTGGAAAGATGAAACGGCGCATCGAAATTATGTAGAAGAGATTTTCCCTGAGTTGTATAAACTAGCTAATATTCATGAAGACATAGAAGATATAAGAGGTAAACAAGTTGTATGTAAGGAAGAATGGCTTGTATATTAAGCGCAGAAAAAGTGTATAAATGAATGTATAATAAAGATAATTTCTTATAAACAAGAAATTAATAGAAGACGTTATATACCCTTTCATGTTAATATATTTAAGTTATAATAGGAGGCTTACCCTTTTGTATTGTACGGTAGAAGCAGTGTGAGCTTGAAATTTTTTTTAGAAAAGGATGTGCCTAATTTGCGTATCAATAAATTTATTAGTGAAGCTGGAAAAGCGTCTCGACGTGGAGCAGATAAATTAATTAATGAGAGAAGAGTAATTATTAACGGTAAGGTTGCAAAAATTGGTGACCAAGTAAATCCAGGTGATGATGTGCGCGTAAATGGAGAGCAACTTCGTATTGCTCGAGATCATGTATATATCGCTTTAAATAAACCAGTAGGTATTACATGTACGAGTGAAAAAGCTGTAAAAGGTAATATTATTGATTTAGTGAATCATCCTTTACGAATTAGTCATATTGGACGTCTCGATAAAGACTCAGACGGTTTAATTTTGTTAACGAATGATGGTGATATTGTTAATGAAATTTTACGTGCTGAAAACAAACATGAGAAAGAATATATCGTTTCAGTAGATAAGCCGATTACGCCTGATTTTCTTGAGCAAATGGCAGCTGGTGTGAAAATTTTAGGAACGAAAACGCTTCCGTGTGAGATTACACAGTTATCAAAATATGAATTCAAAATTATTTTAACACAAGGATTGAATCGCCAAATTCGTCGTATGTGTGAAGCTTTAGGTTATCAAGTATACACGTTAAAACGTACGAGAATTATGAATATTGAGTTGAATAATTTACCGGTTGGACAGTGGAGAGATTTAACGAAGAAAGAGAAGCGACGTCTATTTTCGGACTTAAATTACGAACCACAAGATTGGTAAAATTGAGAAGGGGAAACCAAAAATCTATTTTTGGTTTCTTTTTTATTAAATAAAAAATATTTTTTAACACTTGCAAAAATAAAATGAATAAGATATAGTAAATAACAATAAATGGATGTACTTTTAAAAGCAAAGAAAAGGACACGAGTTATTTTCCCCGGTTATACAGAGAAGGAAGGAAAGCTGAGAACTTCCTAACGCAGAAAAATAACTTACCACCTTAGAGCTGCACTGGGGAAATCAAGTATCTAGTGCCGTGTATGCGACGTTATCGCAAAAGAAGCCATTGCATTTTGTAATGGGAATCTGGGTGGAACCACGGATATAAGCATATTCGTCCCTATTTTAGGGATGGATATGCTTTTTTGTATTCAATTTCATAATAAGCGAAGAAAAGGACACGAGTTATTTTCCCCGGTTATACAGAGAAGGAAGGAAAGCTGAGAACTTCCTAACGCAGAAAAATAACTTACCACCTTAGAGCTGCACTGGGGAAATCAAGTATCCAGTGCCGTGTAAACGACGTTACCGTAAAAGAAGCCATTGCATTTTGTAATGGAAATCTGGGTGGAACCACGGGTAAAAGCACGCTCGTCCCTATTTTAGGGATGAGCGTGCTTTTTATTATGAAATGGAGAGATGAAAAATGAAAGAACAAATGATTGAAATTAAATTTCCAGATGGTAGCGTGAAAGAATTTGTAAAAGGAATTACTTTAGAAGAAATTGCGGGATCCATTAGCAGTAGTTTGAAAAAGAAAGCAGTTGCGGGGAAAGTAAATGATGGGTTATATGATTTACGCCGTAATATTGAAGAAAATGCGGAAGTAGAAATCATTGCTCTAGATTCAAATGAAGGTGTAGAAATTGCTAGACACTCGGCGGCACACATTTTAGCGCAAGCTGTAAAGAGAATGTATAGTAATGTAAACCTTGGTGTAGGACCGGTTATTGAAAATGGTTTTTACTATGATATGGATCTTCCGAGTAGTGTAAACATAGAAGATTTATCGGAAATCGAAAAAGAAATGAAAAAGATTATAAATGAAAATGTAAAAATTGAACGTGTTGAGGTCTCACGAGAAGAGGCAAAAAAACTGTTTCAAGAAATGAACGATCATCTGAAATTAGAACTGTTAGAAGCAATTCCAAATGGGGAAAGTGTAACACTTTATAAACAAGGTGAATTTGTAGATTTATGTAGAGGACCACATTTACCGTCAACAGGCTATTTGAAAGCCTTCCAATTATCTCACGTTTCAGGTGCATATTGGCGAGGTGATAGTGACAATCAAGTGCTTCAGCGTATATATGGTGTTGCATTCTCTTCTCAAAAAGAATTAGAAGAGTATTTGCATTTCGTTGAAGAAGCTGCAAAAAGAAACCATCGTAAGTTAGGCAGTGAGCTTGAGTTATTTATGTTTTCTGAAGAGGCTCCGGGAATGCCGTTTTATTTACCGAAAGGCCAAATTATTCGTAATGAATTAGAATCATTTTTAAGAGAAATTCAAAAAGAATACAATTACCAAGAAGTACGTACTCCATTCATGATGAACCAAGAAGTATGGGAGAGATCAGGGCACTGGGGACATTATAAAGATAATATGTATTTCTCAGAAGTGGATAATAAAAGTTTTGCATTAAAACCGATGAACTGCCCAGGGCATATGCTGATGTTTAAAAACAAATTGCATTCTTATCGCGAATTACCGATTCGCATGTGTGAATTTGGTCAAGTACATCGCCATGAATTTAGTGGTGCGTTAAACGGATTATTAAGAGTACGTACTTTCTGCCAAGATGATGCACATTTATTTGTAACTCCAGAACAAATTGAAGATGAAATCAAATCCGTAATGGCGCAAATTGATTACGTATATAAAACTTTTGGATTCGAATATGAAGTAGAACTTTCTACTCGTCCAGAAGATTCAATGGGTGATGATAAATTGTGGGAGCAAGCAGAGGCAGCATTAGCAAATGTATTACAATTATTAAATTATAAATATAGACTAAATGAAGGTGACGGTGCATTCTACGGACCGAAAATTGACTTCCATATTAAAGATGCTTTAAATAGAAGTCATCAGTGCGGAACAATTCAGCTAGATTTCCAAATGCCAGAGAAATTTGATTTGAATTATATAGATGAGAAGAATGAAAAGAAAAGACCAGTTGTCATTCACAGGGCAGTATTAGGATCTTTAGACCGCTTCTTAGCAATATTAATTGAGCACTTTGGAGGAGCGTTCCCTGCTTGGGTAGCACCAGTTCAAGTGAAAGTTATTCCAGTATCGAATACAGTCCATGTACAATATGCAGATGAGGTTACAGATAAGTTAGCTCAAGCTGGCATTCGTGTGGAACGTGATGTGCGAGATGAAAAATTAGGATATAAAATAAGAGAAGCACAAATGCAAAAAGTTCCTTATGTTCTTGTTATTGGAGATAAGGAAATGGAGAATGGAGCTGTAAATGTACGTAAATATGGGGAAGAAAAATCAGAAGTTGTTGAACTAGGTGTATTTGTGAAAAGTATAAAAGAGGAAATAAAAAATAAGAAATAGAGAATGATAATAAAATACACCATTAACATGTATTACTGAATTTAAAGTAAATAAAGAACCATAATAAATGATGAAGGGATAGCTTAATCGTTATCCCTTCATCATTTATTCCCATATACTTCATCTCAAACTGTTAAATCATTTTCTGATTGTATATGAATGGCTTCTTGTAAGAGCTTTTGGAGAACTGCAGCAAAAATTGCAATCACGATAGAGCAGAAAATAATGATCAGTCCAATTGGTATAAAACTTGGAGGGTCAATTTTTTTTGCCATAAGATAGTAGAGTGGCATACCTAGCAAGTATATGGTACTAATCGTAAGAGCACAGTATTTTATATTTTTTAAAGACTTTACTGATAATTCCGAGAACGCTTTGTTCTTATCAATATAGCTTAAAAGTTTAAACGCTTGATACAGAGCGAAGTAAAAAGGTATCGCTGCTACGTACATATCGATTAAAACGAGAGATTTCATATAAGCAATAGCTGGATACAATTCTCCAGCGAAATTCCCGATTTTAGGTATTAAAAATATGCACAATGCAAGTACTACTATACCTATAAAAACAATAGCTAGCTTTAAAAAGAGTGTTGTAACTTGTTTCATAAAAGGCACCTCGTTTTATTTAATGACAACATGATTTTATCATATAATTTATCGTTTTAAAATAAAATTATATTGTTTTTTAATTTATTATTATTGTTATTTATGTATCCTTTTAATATTTGAAAAATAAAATGCTTTTCTCATTACAAAGAAAGTCCACTTGTGAAATGGTCTGTAATATTTTTTACCTTACAAAAATGTAAGGTAAATGTAAGCGAAATCGAAGGAACGAGTTGTAGAAAAATGAGAATATGAAGTAGGAAATAGGTTCATGTAACCTGTAGAACTCTACTTGAATGAATAATTAAAAAATTCTTAAGGATTCACATGAGAAAAAGATAAGAAATATGTGAGAAATTAAATTTATACAAAAGGGATGGAGTGAACGAGATGTCAACAAATGTAGTTACTGTAGAAAGTGTAGAAAAAACGTACGGGAAAAGAAATGAGAATCAGTCAAAAGCACTAAGGGGCGTATCATTAAATATTAAGGAAGGGGAATTCGTCGGGATTATGGGTCCTTCTGGATCTGGCAAAACGACTTTACTTAATGTGATTAGTACACTGGATCAAGCGACAGGTGGTAGTGTAACCATAGCTGGTACAAATATTACTTCAATGAAGGGGAATGCATTATCAGATTTTCGATCTCAAAAATTAGGGTTCATTTTTCAAGATTTTAACTTACTTGAGAACTTATCAATTTATGAAAATATCGCTTTACCACTTTCTCTGCAAGGCGTACCTTCAAGTGAGATAACTGGAAAGGTAAATGAGGTTGCGAAGAAATTAGGGATTACTGAAATTTTAACAAAATATCCAACTGCTGTTTCTGGTGGACAAAAGCAAAGAACAGCGGCAGCACGAGCTTTAGTACATAATCCAGCAATTGTATTAGCAGATGAACCGACAGGAGCGCTTGATAGTAAAAATGCAAAAAGTTTATTAGAAGCGATGCAAGATTTACATGAAAATCACAATGTAAGTATTTTGATGGTGACACACGATGCATTTAGTGCGAGTTACTGTGAACGAATATTATTTATCCAAGACGGTCTTCTTTATAAAGAATTAAAGCGTCAAGGAACGCGAGAGAATTTCTATCAAGACATTTTAGGTGTGCTCGCTCATATGGGCTCAGCTGCTGAGTCTAAGTAGGGGGGCGAGACTATGTTATTTAAATTATCACGTCATAGTATGAAAAAGATGTTAAAAGATTATATGGTTTTACTTATTGGTCTCGTTATTAGTATTAGTATCTTTTACATGTTCCAAACGATGGCGATGAATAGTGAATTTACGAAGGATAATAGTCTGATTAGTAGTATTAGACTCGTATTCTGGGTAGGTGCAATACTATTATCTTTCATTACTGTATTTTATATTATATATGCCAATTCTTTCTTACTCACATTAAGAAGAAAAGAACTCGGTATGTACATGATGCTCGGTGCGAAAAAGAAAAAAGTAGCACAGTTATTATTTATTGAAACATTCGGTATGGGTATTGTCAGTATTATTATCGGGATTTTAGTAGGGATGTTACTTGCAAGTGTAGCAGGAAACTTTTTAATGAATGGCATGGAGATTTCAGCAAAAGGTAGTTATTCATCTGTATATACACCAGCAATCTTAGTTACAGCTATATTCTTCTTAATACTATTTTTTATTACTGGTTTAATGAATAGCATTCGATTGTTACGCAAAACAGAACTAGAGTTAATTCGTGAAGATGAAACACTAGATGAAGTAAAGAAAAGTAAAACTCGCATTATTATAATGACCGTACTTGGTATATTACTAGTAAGTATAGGGTACTATTTTATGATCAATGTAAAAATATATGCTGAATTAGGTTTTATTATAGCGACCATCGTTACAACACTTGGAACATATTTTATCTTTAGTTCATTGCTCCCATTTTTTGTAATGAAAATTAAAGGGAATAAAAAACGAAATGAAACGGGCTTAAATAGTTTTACATATGCTCAGCTACGCTTTCGAGTAAATAGTTTATCGAGAGTATTAGGAACTGTAGCGATGTTAATTGCATTAGGTGCAGGGGCAATGACAGCAGGTATGGCATTTCAAAAAAATGTAGGCATTATGACAGATTCCTCACGTGTATATGATGTCGTAATTCATGATCCAAATGATCAAGATACAGCAGCATTAAAGGAAATGGAAATAGTTGAAGAAAGCAAGTATAAGTATAAAGTAGATGGAGAAGCGGTGTATTACTTACGTGACGATTTAACTATGAAACCGCCACTTATTTCCGACCGCTTTGATATGGAAACTTTAAAAGAGCCTGCGCGTAAACGGGTGGCTGAACCTTTAACTGAACCTGTATATTCTGCATTGGAAGCTCCCGAAGCAGCGAATAAGCTTCCTCGTATGCCAAAAGATTGGGAAGATGCGGTTGTAAGAGAAATACAAATTACACATAATCAATTTAACGGAAAGCCTGTAAGAATTGCTGATGAAGAGCATTATAAAGGAATTCAAGGAACAGAACATACTGTAACATTAGCAAAAGTAGATGATATGAAAAAATATAAACCATTATTGATCGAAATAGACAAGAGACAAAAAGAACAAATTGAAAAAACAACAGGTACAAAAGTAGACATATTTACGAAAATGACAATTTATCAGTTAACGAACAGTCTCATGAGTGGAACAATGTTTATGGGGTTTTTCCTCGGAATTGCCTTTCTAGCAATGATGGCAAGTTCGCTTATGTTCAAAATATTAACGGGTGCTTCTCGTGATGTACGCCGTTATGAGATGTTACGAAAAATCGGTGTGAGACGTAGTATGCTGACAAAAAGTATATATAAAGAAATTTCATATTTATTTATCTTCCCAGCAATCATTGGAATTTCCCACGTTTTAGTAGGGCTTAACTTATTCAGCTTCATATTAGTTGACCCGTTTGTAAAAGTGTGGGTGCCAATAGGGATTTTCTTAGTCATTTATTTCATCTATTACTGGATAACTGTCCAATTGTATAAAGGAATGGTAATGCCGAAAGAAGAAGTAGCGAAATAGTTTAAAAAAGAGTCCTTGTTTTGAAAACAAGGACTCTTTTTATTTGTGATACCTTGTGATTTAGTATTGCTATGATTAACGTATTGAAAATTAAGAAAATATTAAAGGTTTATATAGCTGAAAGTTAAGAAATATATGGGATATTAAGAATGTACAAAAAATCAAGATGAAATTGGAAATTGTAATTGTTGTACATTCATATTTTTTGAGGTAGTTTTACAGAACTAAATTGATGTTTTATAAATTTAAAAGAAAGGAAACTACTTATGAAGAAGATAAGAAAATTAATAAAACTTATTGGTGCCATCACTATACTACTATTAATCGTAGCGCTAGTATTTCCTACATGGACTTCGCAAATAAAGGGGGAAAATAGTATAAGTACATTAGAGCAAGTAAAGATAAATGGAAGTGGTCATGAAATTATGATACGCGGTAAAGATAAGAACAATCCGGTAATTATTTTTGTACATGGTGGACCAGGTTCTTCAGAAATACCATATGCTCAAAAATATCAAGACTTATTGGAAGAGAAATTTACAGTTGTTAATTATGATCAAAGAGGAAGCGGGAAGTCGTATCATTTCTTTGAAGGTTATTCGAATCTTACATCAGATTTACTTGTAGAGGATTTATTAGCTTTGACAGATTATGTTTCAAAACGTCTTGGTAAAGAAAAAGTAATATTAATTGGCCATTCTTACGGTACATATATTGGAATGCAAGCTGCTAATAAAGCTCCTGAAAAATATGAAGCATATGTTGGGATAGGGCAAATGAGTGATACAGTAGAGGGTGAGATGGATAGTTTAAAGTTTGTTATTGATCAAGCGAAAAATGCAGGAAATGAAGATGAGGTTTCCTATTTAAATGGATTAACTAAAAAAATTAAAAATGGCGATACATACACTCCTCGAAATTATGTTGCGAAATATGGTGGAACATCAAGACTCATTGAAAATCCAGATGGTGATAACATCGGGATGTTACTCAGTAATGAATATAACTTGTTAGATGTAATTCGTTATAACGTTGGATTGTCACATTCTCAAACTGTTTTATTAGAAAAGGATTTAAAGAATCCATTGCCTACTAAGGTGACTAAAATGGAGCTACCGTTTTATTTCCTTATGGGGGAATATGACTATAACACTTCATTTCATGCAGCAAAAACATATTTTAATACTATTGAAGCAGATCAAAAAGAATTTATTACTTTCGAGAAATCAGCTCATTATCCACAATTTGAAGAGAAAGAAAAATTTTACAAATGGATGTGCGATACATTCGTAAAATAAATAAAGTGTATCCGAACTATATAGAATTAAAAAGTTAGCGAGATATATCATTACATGAAGCGAAGTTAAATAAAAAAGACTCTTGTATAGATAACAAGAGTTTTTTTATATTGTTCTTTATACAGAAGGAAAAGATTGGATAATGGTCGAAAAATATAATATAACTTCCGAGAAATGACTAAAGTAATACTATTTTGTCGAGAGAAAGGATACGAGTTATGAAAGAAATGCTACAGTTATTTCGCAACAAAGTGTATGCGCGTTTTTTTCTAGCAAATATTTTAGAACGACTTGGTTCTATGATTGCTGGAATTTCTTTAATGTTTTATTTATTAGATCAATACGGAAAACAACCAGTTTACGCAACGATGACACAAATTATGATTGCATTACCTGCATTAATCTTTTTTCTCTTAGTAGGGACAGTAGTGGACCGTTTTGATAGACAACGTATTTGTACGGTAAGTAACATATGTTGTTCAATCTGTAATATAGGAATCCTAATTTCGCTTTATTACGGGATGATTATACTCGTCTTTCTATTTTTATTTTTAGAAAATGTATGTATACAATTTTTCTCTCCATCAGAACAGTCGATGATACAGGGAGTAGTTGAATCAGACCAATTTGGTGCAGCAGCAGGTATGAATCAAATGGTAAATAGTTTGTATGCTTTGTTTGGCGTAGGTATTGCAACGATGGTGTACTGGACTTTTGGAATTTACGGGAGCATTTTAGTAAATACGCTCACCTTTATTATGAGTGGTATTTTGATTCAAACAATCTCCATTCCAGAAAAAGTTCGTTTACCAAATGGTAGAACAAAATGGAAAGAAGTCAATTTGAAGATGTTAATAACAGAGTTTCAAGAAGGGATTAAGTATATATACCAAAATGAAACTTTAAAAAAATTACTACTAGGATTTATCGTATTTGGGCTATTAAATGGCATTTTAAGTGTATCCACTACTTACATATTAAAATACAAACTTGCTCCAGTAATGTATGAAAGTTTAGCAATGATAGGCGGTGTAGTTGGAGGGATTTCATTACTAATAGGAAGTATAGTAGCAACAAGTATAGGTAAGAAATATGCACCAAAACCTATTATTGTATTTGGAATGGCGGGCTCAGGGATCTTCTTTGGTATGTGTTACTTTGTAAATCACGTATGGTCTTTTTATGTATGTATCGCTTTTGCGACTTTCTTTTTACCATTTATTAATGTTGCAATAATGGGCTGGATGTATGAAATTGTAGCAGAGTCATTTATGGGGCGCGTTCAAAGTTTACTTAGTCCATTAACGACAGGATTCCAGCTGTTATCTCTCGGTTCGATAGCAATGTTATTTCCGAAATGGATTGATGCAGATACATTGTATATCATTTTATTTGGTTTATTATTTTTTGTTACGTGTTTATATCAAGCCATTTTACCTAGTGGGAAGAAGCGAGTGCAAGGGATAGCTGAAGAGATATAATACATCTATTTATTTCAGAATATTCTATTTCATGGTGAGGAGAAATAGTTATGTTGATGCGAACTGTTAAGTGGTGTGGGATTACTTGTTTACAACAATTAGCTACAATCTTATGTATACTGCCTAGGTGCGCTACCGCGTTTATTTAAGGGATTGCAAATTGATTTACTCGGTTTCTGGAACACAATTGTATCTCTTGGAGAGAAGTTACTTCAACCAGGGGAAATAACATATGGGTTTCGAGACTCAAGAAAATTATTTCCACAAATATGGATTCATTATATTGAAACGATGATCGTATTTTTGTCAGCGTTTTTACTATCTTTGTTTATAGCGTATGTACTTGTCGTTTGGGTATTGCAGCGTTCTCATAGGAAGCAAAGAATATGGAATGGGGTTTTTCTCACGCTTGAGAGTATACCGGATATATTACTTATTTTATTGTCACAGCTTCTTGTCGTAATTATGTTTCAAAAAACAGGATTTATGCCAGTCAAACTGGCTGGATTAGGGGAAGAAAGGATACGTTTGTTACCGATTATATGTCTTACAATACCAACAACATTATTGTTTATTAAACTTTTGTTATTACGGTTTAAAGAAGAATTAGAGAAAGATTATAGTTTGTTTGCCAAGGGTAAAGGGCTAAGTTTACGGCATATTTTGACACATCATATTTCAAGAAACGTTTTATTGACGACAATTTATTATGCGAAAACAAATATATTATTTATGCTATCCAATTTATATATTATCGAATGGATTTTTAATACATATGGAATGTTTGTTTTTGTAAAAGAAAATTCGAAATTAGAAATATTTACAGTGAGTTTAATTATATTATACGTACCGCTTTTTATACTATTTCGTTTATTACATACGTTCTTACAAAATGTTATAAAGGAGCGTGCGTGATATGTGGCAAGTTGTAAAAAGAGATATAAGATTTTGGATAGGCATTACCTTTTTGAGTGTACTAATGATTGTTAGTATTGGGTATACGGTGTTTTTTGATGGGAATATTCGCGAACTCACGATGATGTATAACGAAAAAGGAGAACTAGAGGCAGCTCCATTTTCGCCATCAAGTAAATTTTGGTTTGGAAGTGATGTGAAAGGTCGTGACCTTGTTCAATTAATAATAGAAGGTGCGAAATGGACAGTTGGAGCGAGTATAGTTATAGCGATTTTACGAGTGATAGTTGGAGGGGGAATTGGTTTACTTCTTGGTATGTACGGTAAACGTTATTTTCCAGTTATTTCATCTTTTTTTGACCCTTTTAGTATTGTACCAATGGTTATGATTTCTTATTTTATGTTAAATGAAGTTTTAACGTTTGATAGTGGAGCGGAAGTTGTGCCGTTGTATTTGCGTGTGGCATTTCAAATTATAGTTCTTGTATTTCTTGCTGTACCAACAGTGATGTTGTTTGTAGCACAAGAAGTAAAACGTATTAAAAAAGAAGAATTTATGTTGGCAGCTACTGTGCTCGGCGGAAGTAAGTGGCATAGGTTGAAGCGCCATATATGGCCGCATATGTTACCACCATTTCTTTTATTAGTAGCTCAACAATTTGTGAGTACTTTATTGCTTCTTTTACACCTTGGTTTGTTGCAATTATTTTTTGGCGGAACTATAACTTTCAGTGGAATGGATCCAGATAGTGTAACAAAAGAATGGACTGGCCTAATTGGTCAAAACTTCCGCCACTTAACTACTCATACATGGATTGTACTTATACCGATTGCTTTTTATAGTATGACAATTCTCGCGGGAAATTTAGTTAGTAATAGTATGCAAGATGCGATTAAACTTGGAAATGTAAGAACATCTAAGAGCAAGGGTAAAGAAATAAAGGAAGAGAAACGAATACAAACTAATGTGAGTGATTTTTCTTTCTATAGAGAGGTACAAAAATAAAAAAGATAGCTGAAGTTACAAAAGACAGTAAAGTTCAAAAAAAAAAATAATCAAATTATTATGGGGATATCAATATTGTAAATCCTATAATTGAACTGGGTGATTAAAAGTGACTATACAAAATAAAAAGATAATTGATATATGTGATAACCACAGACTATTAAATAAATATTCACGTAACAGTACTCCAAGCGTAATCTTCATAGCAGGGTTAGGCGATAGTTATGAGACATGGAAAAAAGTCCAAGACCGAATATCGCAAGAAACATCAACCTTTTCCTATAACAGGTCGGGTATTGACAGGAGTCAAGTGGCATCCGTCCCGACGACTTGCTATGATCTAGTTGAGGAGCTCAACGAATTGTTGCTAGCGCTTGAAGTGGAGAAGCCCTATATATTGGTGGGACATTCTTTTGGTGGTTTGGTCGCTAGATTATATGCCAGCCTTTATCCACTGAACATCTGCGGTATGATTTTGGTTGACGCTGCACCGGAATATAAAGAACTTGCCTATGAAAAGGTTCTACCCGAAAATCTGCTTGCAAGAAATAGGGAATATTACGAGAATCCTATGTTGAATAGTGAGAAGATTGATAAAATACAAAGTTATAAGCAAGTCGTTGATCATTCAAAGCAAAGTAACCTCCCTCTTGCAATTATTACAAGAGGTTTACCTGACAATGTTGAAGAAGGATGGCCATCTCAAGATATATTGGAAATTGAGCAAAGGCTCCAAGCAGAATTCCAATGGCTATCAACGTCAAGCAAGTACCGGATTGCTAGTCGAAGTGGACATTATATTCATCATGATGAGCCAGAAGTTGTTATAGAGGAAATTATGTTAATGTTGAAGGAGATGGGGAAATGAGCGATACAAGGACTAAATTGATGCTGGATTTGCAAAGAATTGAGAAGGATGAGTATCAGTTACGTGAAGGTGAGCGACATCAAGATTTCTTACCTTTGTTACTTCAATATATTGGCGATCCTCAGCCAGAATTACGAGATAACCTGATTTATTCAATGTTTTATATGTGGATTAAGGAAGAGAATAGATTCAGTGAAGAGGAGTTACGAAGCCTCTTAACTGTTCTGACTGATGAGAACCATTTGTTCTATAGTATTGGTAGCGAGGATGATCAGTCAGTTTTTACAAGGACGTTCTCTGCCTTACCTATCGCTTTGATTGTGCAACGCCACAGACAAAATCCATTTTTTAATCAAGCGGAAATTGAGCAATTAATGCATGCGATACTCCGTTATTATAAAGAGGAGAAGGATCTGCGAGGTTACCTTTCAGTAGGAGGCTGGGCTCACAGCGCGTCTCATGGTGCGGATGTTTTTGTCGAGCTGGTGCAGTGCGAGGAGAGCAGCGTCACAATGCTGCGTAAGGTTCTTGTCGCTATTTCTGGCATGCTTCATAATGGTAAACAAATTTTTAGCGATGAGGATGATGAACGGTTAGTAAACATCGTGGATACGATGATTGACAAAGAGTTACTTCCACATCAAGAAATCGCTGATTGGATTAGTGGTTTAGCACAATGCTGCAATTTGCCGAGAAGTCGCAGTCAGGTGATTGCTCGCGTGAACAGCAAAAATTTTTTACGCAGTCTCTATTTCAGAAGGGGACAAGATAGCGGAGGGAATGAGCTTAACACTGTTATACTTAGTACTGAGGCAAAATTGAACAGGTTTTCTTTTAATTAAAGGGTTTGAGACGGCCCCTTTTTATGTCAAGAAAAACAAAAAGAAACCATCAATTGGTAAAATGGAAGTACCACCCACCATGCACAAAAGGAGAGGCAAGGGCTGCAATTAAGGCAGTTTTTCCTCATTGAACTAAAGGGCAGCATTTCTGTAAAGATTGTGAAAAAATGCTTATTGAACTAACGCATGCGTTAGTTCAATAAGGTCTAAAAATGTTGTTTTAGTAAATGAGGTCATATGTAGTATAAAAAAAGATAGATAATGCATATACTTTCTGCTTTATCTATCCTCTTCTTTTTCGTCTATACAATGTGCAACATTATATAACTATTATTGATATACATATGCTAAATACCTATTTCTTGGTTCTAAATAAAACAAATCGTTTTCAGCTATCTTTTTTCGTTTAAAGTGGTGGTAAATCAATCTTACCTTCTTCAAATAATTCTTTTATCATATGCTTCGTATAATCAGCGGCTTGACCAAAGGTGATTTTTGCTGGCATTGGTGCTTCATTTACCTCTACAACTACATCAATAATACACGGACTATTTTGTTTTATCGCACTTTCGAAAGCAGGAAGTAGTTCATCTATAGAATTGATGGAACCTCCAGGCATTCCGTATATATGTTCTACTCCCCAGTCACTTAAAAGGTCAACTAGTGCTACACCGGCTGTGTTCCCAAACATAATTTTTCCTCCTTATAATTAGGTAGATACTATTATGTTTTGGAGAAAAAGGAAAAATATACAAATGATAATATTATTATCTTTAATGATGACCAGCGAATAGTGTAAATACTGTTATTAGTAAAAAACCGCTAGTTGCCCAAGTTAGAAATGTAAGGAAAGAGAGCTGTTTCTTAGCTTTCCAAAGCATTTCATGAATTGTTACATAGCCAAGTGAGCCGATAGCACTTCCCATAATAAGCCCTTGTAAATGTAGAGCTTTTCCTTCCATCAAAATGCCAAAAACCGTCCCAGTACCGAGAATAAGGGAAAGTAATAAAGTTGTTAATAAAAAGGAAATATATTTATGCTTTGTAAAGAGAAAGGGGATAATTAATGCTAATCCTTCAGGAATATGGTGAACGACGATTGCTATTAAAAAAGGTATGGCAGAGTCAGCATGATTAATAAAAGCAGTACCTAAAGCAAATCCACTCGGCAAATTATGAATAAATATAGCGAGAGAGAGAAAAAGGAAAGTTTGCCAAGCTTGTTGATCTTTTTTATGTATCATTGGATGATGACAATAGTTATCTAATAAGCTCATAACTAAAATACCGATAGCTATACCAAGTATAGGCCCAATTATTTCATAGCTTGAAAATGTTTCAGGAATAATTTCAAGGGATAAAAGCCCAAGTAAAATCCCCCCACATAATGCGTATAAACGATGCATCTTTTCTTCAATTAACTGGCGCGTAGCAATGCCAACCGCACCGCCTAATAGTAATCCGCCAAATGAAAAAAACGTAACAATCATTGGAATCCATAATCGTTCCACAGTATCACACTCCGATTCTTTCACTTGTTTTTAGCTTACGAAAAGGGAAGTTAGATTAGTCCAAGTAATTGTGTTTGATTATAGAGAAAAAACTAACAATTCGTTGTAATTTATATATTGAATTTAAGTGGAAATATGAAATGGGGAATAAGTTTGCAAACAAAATGGAGTCTATCTGAATATGAAAATCCAAAACGATATGATGTAGAAAATAAAAGTTTGTCAGATTTTCCGTTCTTACTATCATGGGCGAAAAAACTAAGTATACAAAATGAATGGATTTTAGATATTGCCTGCGGGACAGGAAGGGTTACAATTCCATTTATAGAAAACGGATATCAAATGATTGGTGTAGATATACATGAAGGCATGCTTGCTGAAGCAAAGAAAAAATCTACGGATTGTAAGAAGGTCAAATGGCTACAACAAGACTGCTTACAATTGAAGATTGAAGAAACGATTCCGTTAGCATTTATGGTAGGACACGGGTTCCAGCATTTTCTCACGAATATAGATCAAAATCAGTTATTAACATTTATTCATCACGTATTAGCTGAAAATGGTATATTTATATTCGATACACGTTTTCCTTCAAAAGAAGAATTAATACAACCATCTACAGAAGAATATTGGACAACTGTTAGTGATGAAAAGGGAAGAAAATATAATCTATATACTGAAATGACATATGATTCAATTCAGCAAATACAGCACTACATAACAACAAGAAGGTTTTATGAGGACGATGTACTAGTAGAGGAACTGAAAACAACGATAGATCTTCGCTATACGTATCCGCAGGAGTTAGAAAGATTATTAGTAGCGAATGGTTTTGAATTATTACATATATATAATGATTGGGAAGGAAATGAGTTAGGGGAAGATTGTTATTCAATGGTAGTAGTTTGCCGGAAGAAAAAATAGTGTTATTTAAAAAATATGAGTGTAAAAAGTTTTTGAGGAGAGAAAAATATGTCTTGGTACTTAGATAATGTTTATGAATTAAATAAAGGAGCACCATATACATTTTACCTTCCTAGCTCAGAAGTGTTGGAGAAATTAAAGATTGGAGATTTGGTAAAGTTAATTTTTGTAACTAAAAATGGGGAAGAAGATGGGTTTAATGATGAAAGAATGTGGGTAGAAATCACTGAAAGAAATGAGAAGAAGTTTGAAGGGGAACTGAGCAATGAACCATATCGATTAGATTTAAAAATAGGTGATAACATTTCATTTGGAATCGAAAATATATGTGATACGGAATATCATGATCCAGCTTCAAAAGATTGGGATTTTTATTTTGATACGAAGGTAATTGTTAGTAATGATGTACTTGAAAAAAGAGAATTTAACTTTATGCTTAAAGAGGATTCAAGAGAAGATGGTGATTCGGGTTGGTCAATATTAAGTGGCTATGAAAGTGATGACTATGTAAATGATCCTAAAAACTTTCAAATTATTTCAATTGGAGTCATATTGAATATAGATGATTCTATTTTGAAATTTCTCGAGGAACCACCGTTATGTGCATATGAAAGAAATGATAAAGGTAGATTCTATAAGATTGAAGATTATGATTGGGATGCGTATTTAAATGGATAAAAGAGGTTACTACGTTTTAAAGAGAAGTACATTTTGTTTCGGAATCATATTAACGTTATTTTTAAGTGGATGTACCAGTTTTGGTAAAGAAACGACAGATACAATATACGTAATTCCTGAAGGATACGAAGGTGATTTAATTGTACTATATAACGTACCTGGTGCGGAGACGTTACAGGAAGAAGATGGATTTAGTGTTGTCATTTTCTCAGCTGACGGTACTGCTATTACAGCTACAAAAGATATGAAATATGGTACAGTAAATGATTTATATTACACAGTAAATAAAGAAGGGAAGCGTACGAAGCTTGATTCTAGCTGTATACGCCTTGCTTCAACTGGAAGTAGAACTGAAGATTCTTGGGAATACCCACTTGTAAACTTAGAGGTAACTCATAAATCATGTTCTCAAGAATTTTCAGCTAATGGTAGAGAGGTACCAGAGAACCAAGAGCACCCTTCTGAAAAGAAGATGAGAGATTTAATGCAGCGTGTACAAGAACAGTATATGAATAAAGTGAAATAGTTAGTATGTTAGATGCTAGAAATTTACAAGTAGTATAAATTGAAGAGAATAGCAGTAAATGGAGGAACTAATTATGCAGCAAATAAAAAAAATAGGAAACTCGTTTTGGCATATGACACCAGTTTCTGAAACAGATAGACCTATATTGGGAATGGTCGTTGGACAAGAAAAAACGTTAATGATTGATGCAGGGAATTCAGAAGAACATGCACAATTGTTTTTAGAAATGTTAAAAGAACAAAATGTATCGAATCCTGATTTTGTAGCACTAACGCATTGGCACTGGGATCATATTTTTGGATTATCTGTACTACAGAATGCATTAACTATTGCGCATACTGAAACGAAAAAAGAAATGCAGTCACTAGTATCTTATGAATGGACAGATGAAGCATTGGACGCACGCGTAAAAGAAGGTACTGAAATTGAATTTTGTGCGGATTGCATAAAAAAAGAGTTTAGCAAGAAAGCGAGAAATATTAAAATTATTCCTCCGACCTTAACGTTTCAGAATCAACTTGAATTAGATCTTGGTGAAGTGACATGCTTGTTAAAACATGTGGGGGGAGATCATGCACATGATTCAGTTGTTATGTATATAAAAGAAGAAAAGATATTGTTTTTAGGAGACTGTATATATGCAGATATTTTTTCTTCGAAGTGGAACTATACGACGAAAAGAACTTTTAAATTAATAGAGGAATTAGAGAAATTCGATGCTGAAACTTATATTCTTTCTCATGGGGAAGCAATAGATCGGGCTAAATTTTTACAAGAAATTCATTTGCTAAAAACAATAGGAGCTTATACAGAAGCTCATAAAGGCGATGAAGAGAAGATAAAGGAAGCGTATAAACAAGAGCTAGATAGAGAATTAAATGAAGATGAGTTAGAAACAATAACGTTTTTTGTAAATGGTTATGAACTGAGTAAACTGTAAAACACAATTTTTATCAAATAGCATGAAACTGTACAAAAAGAGTATTGAAAGTTAATTCAATGCTCTTTTTTAATAATAAGTTCCAACCAATTTCTAATTTTTTACTGGCCCATCATTTGAAGTTATACCATTTTTTTATTTTTCGTATAGATAGGCTTTTAAGTAGAGGCTTTTTTTGCTAACCCAGTTATATAGTCGAAAAAACCATTGTGGTTTACATCATATACTACATTAACTGGTCGGCCATCAGCTGTTTCCACTGTACGTCCTTGGCTAGGTCCGTATGTATAAACAATACTATTAATCGTTTGTACTTTTGCTAGATCAGCTTTCCCAACAAATGCAGCAGTTAATACATCCCACAAATAGTAGGTAGAGTTCTTTGGAAAGTGAACGAGAGGGGGAACAATTGCATAACATTGACCAAGGAAATCAATACCGATATACTTTCGATCTTTTGCCCACTGTTCACGTATGTCTACAGTTAGGGGAACTTGGTTTGTACTTTCTAGAGTTACTAAGTCGATTTCTATATTTGCTTCCCATACGCGAGCTACTGCTTCAGGGTCCCAAAACGAATTCCATTCGGCTGTTCCATCATGTTCAGGTTCATGTACATTGCCTGCAGTACGAAATGTACCACCCATCCAAACTAAACGTTTAATTTTATTTTCGATTATAGGTGCTTCATATAGTGCACGGGCTAAATCGGTAAGAGGACCTGTAAATAATAAAGTTGTTTTCTCTTCAGTTTGTAGAAGAGCCTCAATTAAATGATGATGCGCAGGTTTTGCTGCTACGGGTGTTACAACTTTTCCAGACTCATTTAAAATGGGTAAAGCATCTACATAAAATGCATGCATCCGCCAGTCTTTTGGAAATGGATTTTTTCCACGAGAATTAGACGCTGCTACTTCAATATTACCTTTGCCGAAGCGATCAATAATTTTTCGACTTGCCGACACTGCTGGTTCTAAATAGCAATCTGCAGGGATAACTGAAACACCTGTAAGGTCGACATTATCCATCTGGAGTAATAAAAACAGTGAAACTAAATCATCTACACCGCCATCATGATTGAAGTACACTTTTTTCATCATTGTAATCTCCATTCTCTAATATTTAACTTTGGAAAAATCATTGTTAATTTCCACTACTTCAATTTTCCCATTAATCAATAGCTCAGGTAATTCGCTTTTGCTATTTCCTTTCCAATACTCTCTAGCTTGTTCAATTTTTTGAGAAAAAGGAATGCCATCTTCTTTCGGTAAAAGGTTTCCGTCACCTTCGAAATGATTTCCAATTACTCGTAGTTTAACAATCTGCAACACTTCTCGATTGTAAGAATCAAACAATGCTTTCCATTTCAACGCATCATCATAGCTTTTAGCAGCATATAAACAAGATAGTCTTGAAGGATAATTAGGATATTCTTGCAACCTAACCATTTCTACAATCGTTTCCCTAACTGCTCTAATTGTTTGATCTATATAATTCATAACGACTTGAGCATTTTCATTATTTACATGCAATTCTTCATTTTTATAGTAATTATTTATAATTTTCATGCCATCTTCACCACTAGCATTTAATTGTTCTTTTTCAAAAAAGAAGTGATATAGAGTATTATGTTGATTTTTGTTAAAATGAATGATTTGTCCGATATTCATTTTTCTCCTTGTTACGATGTGATATGCGTAAAATTCTGCTTCATTCATGGTTATCCTCCTAGTAATAATGTAATGCAATGTTAAATTTAGTAATTCAACATCGCGATATATATAACCTTTATAAGTAAAAGTGAGAATTAGAGTAGAAATATATGAAAGCGGTTTAAAATTGTTCACAAAATGTTCACTTACGAAGAGGTTTCCATAATCGATATAATGACAAAGACTTAAACAGAAAGGATGATAGAAATTGCCAACAACAAGAAAGGAAAACCTCCAATTTGGTATGATGATGTGCCTTGGGATGGTTATTGTAATGACGTTTTATAATTTATTACTGAATGGAGCAGGGGGACCAATTCATATTAAGGAGATCGCATTAGAACTAATAATTGGATTCATTATTGCATTATTAATTGAAATATGTATTGTTGGACCTTGTGCGAAAAAACTTGTATTCATGTTACCGTTTGATAAATCGAAAAAAGTAAATATTATTATTGCGATGGCGACAGCTATGGTTATTGGAATGGTTTTCTTTATGTCTTTTTACGGAATGGCTATGATGTATTTGCATAATGGGTTACATAGTGAATCATTCGTTTCAATGTATTTCTCGATTTTTATTAAAAACTTCATTATGGCGTATCCATTGCAATTAATTATTATGGGTCCGCTTGTGCGTTTTTTATTTGGAAAGTTTGTTTTGAAGAATAAATCTGTTAATGTAGCGTAATTATAATTATTAAAATTATATATATTAATCAAAAAACACACCTCAAATATTTTGAGGTGTGTTTTTTGATGGTCATTTGTAGTTATTTTCATACTGATGTGACATTTGTCCTTTTGCTTATATAGGATTATAGCTTTTAATTAAGTCAGAAATAGAAGATTAGGAGATGATTTTTTGAAAGGCATTGTATTTGCTGTATTTGCTGGCGTATTTATTACACTTCAAGGCACATTTAATGCGAAACTTAGTTCACATATTGGTATATGGTCGACAAGTATTATTACGCATTTAATTGGATTCATTATTGCAACAACAATATTTTTGTTAAAGAAAGAAGAGAAAATAGCGGATTTGAAGGATGTGAAAAAAATATATTTAGTAGCTGGTGCACTTGGTGGGTTAATTATTTGTGCAGAAACAATAGCGATACATGCAATGGGAGTTACATTAACAGCTGGAACACTTATGGTTGCGCAATTGTTAACAGCAACTTTTATTGAGCTGAAAGGATTATTTCAAATAAAAAAGATACAGATGGAGAGATATCATATTGTGGGAACAATAGTAATGATGTTAGGAATCGTTGTATTTAATATGTAAATGAAAGGAGGAAATGAAAGTGGAGAATAGATCAGATTTAATTATTCATTATTTGAAAACCAATAAAAAGCTCGAGTTTTTTTCAGAAATAGATACAGCTTATTTTCAATTAAATCATTTTGAAAAAGGCGAGCTTATTTGTAATATAGGTGATGAAATGGATCGTTTATACTTTGTTGTTAAAGGTAAAGTAAAAGTTTATACGATTACACCAGAAGGAAAAAAACTGATCCTTCGTTTTATCAATCCATTGGCGGTTGTTGGTGATATTGAATTCATACAAAATAGCAAAGCGCATAATGCCGTTGAAGCTTGTTCAGAAGTTGTAGCAATCTCCATTTCTCATACGGTTATTAGAAATAAGTTATTACAAAATCCTAAATTAATGAATTTCTTACTTGAAAACATTGCGAACACATTAAAAATATCGACTCGTTTTACAGCTCTTAATTTACTTTATCCAGTAGAAGTACGTGTAGCTAGTTATTTGCTTTCAATTTCAACAGATAGTAACGGGAATATGTATAGAGACGATTTGGATGCAACTTCGGTATCAAGTATTGCGGACTTTATAGGAGTAAGTTATAGGCACGTCATTCGGGTGTTACAAAAATTTTATAAAGAAAAATTAATTGAAAAGAAAAATGGAGTTATTGTAATTAAAGATTTATTTAGAATGAAGGAAGTTGCTAAAAATAATATATATGAGCAATGAAAAGAGGAGAGGGAATATGATTGGATTTAGTTTAGCTATATTAGCTGGAGTATTAATTAGCTTACAATCTGTTTTTAATACGAAAGTAAATGAAAACATAGGGCAGTGGTTAACAACTGCATGTGTTCTTGGAATAGGTTTCATAAGTTCTATTCTATTTTATATCATTACAGAAAACAGTATTAGCATTAAAGTGTATACTACAAATTATTTGTTTTATGTAAGTGGATTGTTTGGCATCGGATTAATTATTTGTATAATGGGTGCAATAAAGAGTTTAGGTCCAGCGTATACGGTGCTAATTAGCCTTATTACTCAATTAGTTGTTGCTCTATGTATTGATACATTTGGATTATTTGGAATAGAGAGGGTTCCCTTGCAAATAAATAAATTAATTGGAATTGCTCTATTAATTGTAGGGGTAGGAATTTTTAAAAATCTATTTTCGAATAAGAAAGATATTAATATAAATGAGGATAGAGCTTAAATAAATTACAGGGAGAGTTGTAAATGATTAGAGAAGTAGTAGTGAATGTTCTTTTTGTGAAGATGTTACATTTATTAGCATAGTTGAAAAATAAGTAAAGAAGCCATAGATAAATTGTGATCTTTTATATAGCACTTATTATTTTGAAGTTATGTGCACTATCGTAGTAGGAAAAGTGCCTATAAAGTAGGGTATGATTAAAATTAAATATTACCTAGTATATTTAACTAATGAATACAATGTCTTTTTCAGTTATTATGTTGTAAATAATTTTATGGTAAAATCTTTAACATAATGAAATAAAGGGGTAGTATTCTATGGGTTATTTCTCAAATAGTTTATTAGTTTTGTTTGTCCTGATCGTCTGTAGCTGTATGGTTTTTGGTTAATAATATAATGATGGATTTATATAAAAGAAGTTAACTGAGGATAGGTTAACTTCTTTTTATTTTAAGTTGAGAAGGAATAATATTGTTCTTATGGAAGTTTGTATAAATTAATTTCATAGTAAAAACAATTTTATGAAATAAAAACAAACGAGAAAATAAGGAGTATTTACATGAATAATAGTATAAATTACACAATTAAACACCCAACAAATTTCAATGGATTATTAACTGTATATGAATCTTTAGGATGGAATTCTCTTCAATTAACGGTTAACGAATTAGAACAAATGTGTAAACAAAGTTGGTATGCAATATATGCTTTTAAAGAGCAACAATTAATAGGGATGGGGCGTATTATATCAGATGGTGTAATAACTGGTGTTATTTGCGGGGTATGTGTATTACCAGAGTATCAGTCCATTGGAATTGGAAAAGAAATAGTAGAACGATTAATCCAGCACTGTGAACAAAACAAGGTCATTCCTCAACTTATGTGTGTAGAAACATTGCAATCTTACTATGAAACTATCGGATTTGAAGCATTCTCGATTGGGATGACAAAACATATTAAAAGATAGCGGTATTAGAAAGGAGAATAAATTTATGGAGATTGCTAACTGTGTGGAAGTATAATCTAATTACTAGTATAAAAATAAATTATAAAAGAGTATGTTTGAAAAAAATTCAAACATACTCTTTTATTAAAGGAAATCTATTTAATATGAATGACCTAACCCGTTCCAATAGAAAGTAACGATTTCTTGTGCTAATTCATCTATATTTGCAAGAATATGATTGTGATTTTCATCTTTAAAATTCCCAATTGATAATAAAGATACGAAAGCATGAGCAGCAAATTTAGCGTTTCCTTTAGGGATTTCTCCAAGTTGCATCGCTTTATCGAGTGCTTTTTCTAACACTTCATACATGCTATCTTCAGCATTTTTTAATTCCTTCAATTGTTCTTCAGATAAAGATAGTTTTGCATCTTTCATAAAATTTTTCATATCGATATCCATTGTGGCATGTAAGTAGACTTTAGCAAAGTTTAATAATCTCTCTTCTAAAGTATTGTTTGTAGAGAGTATTTGTGACATATTCTCACGTATACGCACCATCATCTGGATCATAGTAGCGGTAAATAAATCGGCTTTTGTTGAAAAGTAATAGTAGACGGTTGCTTTCGTAACACCACAAACTTTTGCGACCTCATCCATGGAAACGACTTGATAATTTTGAGTAAGAAATAATCGTGTTGCAACTTCTAAAATGGTTTCTTTTGTAGATTTTGTATTTTTATTTTGACGAGGCCTTCCGAGAGGACGTTGTTTTTGTTCCAAATCTATTCGCTCCTGACATGTATTCTTGAAATAATTATAACATAATTTTTAATCATTCTTGATTAATTAACCGACCAGTATATATAATTAATAGTGGAGGAAAAAAGGAAGGTGGGTTTTTATGAAAAAGCACCCGTTACATATGTTAGGGAAGCTTGTAGCAGGGAAGAATACGCAATGGATAACTTTATCGGTTTGGATTCTTATTACATTATTACTTTCATTTACGTTACCACAAGTAAATAGTACGAAAGAACCGAATCCGAAAAATTTACCTGAAACAGCTATGTCACAGCAAGCGGAAGCACTTATGAAAAAAGAGTTTCCGAATAATGCAGGAAATCCGTTGTTAGTAGTATGGCATAGAGATGGTGGATTACAGTCAAAGGATTATAAACTCATACAAGACGTTTATAAAGAATTAAAAACCAGTCCTTTAAAAGAACAATCAACATTACCGCCATTTGATACAATCCCGGAACAAGCATTATCAAAAAGTGCATCAAAAGATGGTACATCATTTGTTACACCAGTATTCTTTAATAAGACAGCTGGAACAGATATATTAAAAGGAAATCTTGAAGATTTAAGAAACATAGTGAATAGTAAGATCGATGAGGATCCATTCAAACGAAAAATTAGTGAATCGGGTTTACATGTTCGGTTATCTGGACCTGTAGGTATTCAAACGGATGCAGTTAGCTTATTTAGTCAAGCTGATGTGAAGTTATTAGTTGCTACTGTACTACTAGTATTAGTCTTATTAATTTTACTATATCGTTCACCAATTTTAGCAATTTTACCTTTACTTGTTGTAGGTTTTGCATACGGTATTATTAGTCCTACACTTGGATTTTTAGCTGATCACGGATGGATTAAAGTAGATGCCCAAGCGATTTCAATTATGACAGTTTTATTGTTTGGTGCTGGAACGGACTATTGTTTATTTTTAATTTCGAGATATAGAGAGTACTTACTAGAGGAAGAAAGTAAATATAAGGCGCTGCAACTTGCGATTAAAGCATCTGGTGGGGCAATTATAATGAGTGCATTAACGGTAGTACTTGGATTAGGAACATTACTACTTGCTCATTATGGTGCCTTTCATCGATTTGCAGTACCATTTAGTGTTGCAGTATTCATAATGGGAATCGCTGCTTTAACAATTCTTCCTGCGTTTTTATTAATCTTTGGCAGAGTTGCGTTCTTCCCGTTTATACCGAGAACAACTTCAATGAATGAGGAGTTTGCAAGAAAGAAAAAGAAAGTAGTAAAGGTTAAAAAATCAAAAGATGCCTTTAGTAAAAAACTTGGTGATGTTGTAGTCCGAAAACCGTGGACAATAATTATGCTAACTGTGTTTGTATTAGGCGGATTGGCTTCATTTGTACCACGTATTCAATACACATATGATCTATTAGAATCGTTTCCAAAAGATATGCCTTCCCGTGAAGGGTTTACGTTAATTAGTGATCATTTTTCAGCTGGTGAACTAGCGCCAGTTAAAGTTGTTGTTGATACGAAAGGAAAAGAGCTTCCTATTAAACAAGAACTAGAGAAATTTTCTTTTGTTAATACAGTGAGGGAGCCAAAAGAGGGTAAAGAAAATAAGCAAATACAAATGTATGAGGTTTCTTTAGCAGAAAATCCATACTCAATTGAAGCATTAGATCAAATCCCTAAATTGAAAAGTAGTATAGAAAAAGTATTAAAAGATGCTGGGATTAGTAATGCTAAAGATCAATTATGGATTGGTGGAGAAACGGCATCATTATATGATACAAAGCAAATTACGGAACGTGATGAAGCTGTTATTATTCCAGTAATGATTAGTATCATAGCTTTACTATTACTTGTTTACTTGCGATCAATTGTTGCGATGATTTATTTAATTGTAACTGTTGTCTTATCATTCTTCTCTGCATTAGGAGCAGGATGGATATTACTTCATTTCGGTATGGGGGCTCCAGCGATACAAGGAGCAATACCGTTATATGCATTTGTATTTTTAGTTGCTTTAGGTGAAGATTATAATATCTTTATGGTTTCTGAAATATGGAAAAATAGAAAGACACAAAATCATTTGGATGCAGTAAGAAATGGTGTAATACAAACAGGTAGTGTCATTACTTCAGCAGGTTTAATTTTAGCAGGAACTTTCGCAGTGTTAGGAACACTTCCAATTCAAGTACTCGTTCAATTTGGTATTGTAACAGCAATTGGAGTATTACTTGATACGTTTATTGTTAGGCCATTACTAGTACCGGCAATTACAGTTGTTTTAGGTCGCTTTGCTTTTTGGCCAGGGAAACTTTCGAGAAAGAGAGAAGAGATACAAAAAGTGGATGCATAGTTGAGAAAGCCAAGGATATTTTCCTTGGCTTTTTTCAATGTAGTTAATTAATTTTTTGAAGTCAAATTATCAGTTACAGCGTGATCAGCATCTTCAATTGTTGTTTCGGGCATTCCATACAAGCCGTTCATTGCTTGCTCTTCGATATTAAGATTTGCAGTATTATTATTTGGAATAGGTGTAGTGTTTGCGATAATATCATCTTTTTTATTTATATTTTTGTCATTCATGTTTGAATCCTCCAAACGTCAGTTGATTTATTAATAGTATGTGGTTGAAATTCAAGAAATATGTGAATGGATTTTTGCAGATGTTATATAATTAAATAAAAACTTGAGGATGCATCTATACTGTAAGGAGTGAACAAGTATGGTGAAAACAAGAAAGTTAGCCTTCTAAAATAAAAATAAAATTTTAGGAGGCTATTAAAATGAAGTTTCATATAATTGACAGAGAAAATTGGAATAGAGAGCAGTATTTTAAACATTATTTAAAATTGAAATGTACGTTTAGTATGACTGTGAATATTGATATCACGATGTTATTAGAGAAATTAAATCAAAAGAGAATAAAATTTTATCCCGTTTTTATATATTTAATTTCTCGAGTAGTAAATAATCATAAAGAATTTCGAACATGTTATAACGATGAAGGAGTTTTAGGCTATTGGGAGGAAATGATACCGAGTTATACAATCTTTCATAAAGATGATAAGTCTTTTTCAAGTATATGGACGGATTATTCTAGTGAATTCAACATTTTTTATAAAAATTATGAAGAAGATATGAGATGCTATGCTAGTGTTCATGGTCTCTTCACAAAAGAAAATGTTCCGCCTAATGTATTTCCGATTTCTAGCATACCTTGGACTAGTTTTACTGGATTTAATCTTAATATTAATAATGATGCTGATTTTCTATTACCAATTATAACTTGTGGGAAATATTTTAATGAAGAAAATAAGTTTATGCTACCAGTTTCATTACAATTCCATCATTCGGTTTGTGATGGATATCATGCGAGTCGATTTATAGAAGATTTACAGGAGTTAAGTAATAGTTGCAACGAGTGGCTTAAGTAATATTTAATTTTTAATTATGTAAAATTGAAAATGAATAAAAGAAGAGAACATGTTTTTATTACATGGTCTCTTTTTTATACATGAATACTAAGTCGAAGTAGAAAATATAGGTTTATTTGTAGTTTAATAGTAAAGAGAGTTGTTAATCTTAACTTTCTTAATATTATAACTATATCGTTCGCAAAAATTAGTATCTTGTAACAATGAAGGGGAAAATAAAAATGACAATAATATCTATAGAAAAAGCTACTATTTTAGATGCTGAAAAGTTAACAGAAATAATGACAAGAACATTTGATGAAGAAGCAAAACGATGGCTATGTGGTCAAGGTGATGTTATTGACTATAACATTCAACCTCCAGGATATTCTTCAGTTGAAATGATGAAATATTCGATTGAAGAATTGGATTCTTACAAAGTGATAATGGATGAAAAAATAATCGGGGGAATTATAGTTACGATTTCTGGTAAGTCATACGGTCGAATTGATCGTATTTTTGTAGATCCTGTTTATCAAGGAAAAGGAATTGGATCACATGTTATTAAATTAATAGAAGAGGAATATCAAAGCATAAAGATTTGGGATCTCGAAACATCTAGTAGACAAATTAATAATCATCATTTTTATAAAAAAATGGGCTATGAAATAATTTTTAAATCTGAAGATGAGTATTGTTATGTAAAAAGAATACATGTAGGTTCAGTTGAAGAGAACCTAATTAAAAATAAAGATATGAAAACAGGGCAATACGAAAACTGTAATTTGGTTAATACAGAATATTATCAAGTGAATTTGAAAAATAGTGCATTTGTTGGTAGTAATATAATGCATATGAATATGAGTAATTGTAATGTAAGTCAATCAAAGTTTAGAAATATAAATTTTAGAAATTCTTCATATGCAGATTTAAATCTTTCTGGTAGTAAATTTAATTTGGTGACATTAGGTGGAGTGCAATTCAAAAATACAAGTCTTGGCGATGAGAAGGAACCTATTTTATTTGATAATTGTGATTTAGAAGGTAGTACAATACATAATAGTAATTTGAAAAATATTGAAATAGAAAATTGTGATATAACCGGTATGAAAATAAATGGGATTCAAATTGAAAAGCTACTTGAGTTATTTAATAAAGTAAAAAGTTAACTTGGTTTTAGTTAGTAGTTAGGTAGATAAAGCTGTTCTTAAATTGAATGTTATATTGAAATAATTGTGTAAAAATAACATAAAGAAATACACAGGAGAAGGGGTTTTATAAAGGATTCTAGAATGATAATGTATTGTGTATTTATATGGAGGGATCAAAATGGGGATCAAAGTTAGAGCGGTAGAAATAAAAGATGCTAGAGCAATTCATCGTATATGCATACAAGATGATGTTTTACCTTATATGGTTTTCTTACCTAGCATGCGTGTAGATGCAATGGAAAATAGAATTCGAAATTTAGCACCAAATCAATTTGAATTTGTTGCAGAATTTGATGGAGAAGTTGTAGGTTTTGTTGGTTTAACACAAAGTCCAGGAAGAAGATCACATTCAGGTGATTTATTTATCGGCGTAGACAGTGAATATCATAATAAAGGCATTGGGAAAGCACTTCTTACAAAAATGCTGGATTTGGCTGATAATTGGTTAATGTTAGAGCGAGTGGAACTTGGTGTTTTAGAAACGAATCCTAAAGCGAAAACTTTATATGAAAAATTCGGATTTGTAGTAGAGGGAGTAAAGATAGGGAATTTGAAGGCTCACGGAAAGTTTATTAATGAAATTATGATGAGTCGTTTTAGACCTGATGGTTTAATTGTACATAATGAATAGTGAAAAAGCATGACAGTATAATGTCATGCTTTTTTATTTGAATTTGGTTGTAATAAAAATAATGCTAAACCAATAAAAATAACTGTAATACCTAGTCCTTGTTGCAAAGAAATGGTCTCACTTAAAATAAAGTACGCTAGTATACAAGTTCCAATCGTTTCTCCTAAAATACTCATAGAGATTACAGTAGCACTCATCCATTTTAATAACCAATTAAAAATTGTTTGCCCTAAAATCGTTGCAATAAACGCTAATCCAATAAAGCACATCCAAGTTTGTGTAGAGTAGTGGATGAAAGATTCGTGTTGCAAGTAAGCAAATATACCAAGAAAACAGGCACTACTTCCATAACTAATTACCGAATACGGTATAAGTGATAAATCTTTACGAACATGTTGACTAATGAAAAAGTAACCGGTAATAATTCCTGCCGCAATAAATGCTAAAATATCCCCGTATAAAGCTTCTCCGCTAATTTGGAAGTCTTGCCATCCAATGACGATACTTCCTGAAATAGCGATGAGGCAATCAATAACCGCTCCTTTTGTAAACTTCTCCTTGAATAAAAAATAACCACCAATCATTGAGAATAAAGGTTGTAATGTTACGATAACTGTGGAACTTGCTACAGAAGTATATTGTAACGATTCAAACCATAGTACATAATGTGCAGCTAAAAATAGCCCAGAAATGAATCCGAATCTCCATTGTTTTTTCGTTAATGTTTTTAGTTCGTATCGATTGTTATTATTAAATAGTAATAACGGTAACAGAATTAATGCAGCAAAAAATAATCGATAAAAAGCAATGATAGCCGCAGGAGCATCGGCCAATTTTACAAAAATCGCTGAAGTTGATAAGGCGAATACACCGAAAAATAAGATGCAATATGAAAGAATAGGTGATTTCAAAGTTTGTCCCTCCGATGAATTGTTTATTATAATAAAATAAATACGATATAATGTACAATGGTAAGTATATAAGTCTCGGAGACGATAGAAAAGGATTATTTGCCTTTGTTTAGTAAGTTAGTACAAAAGCGATGAAACATATATTATGATGGACGAAGGAAGGGTTTACTATGATACATGATAGGCTTGGACAAACTGTATTAAGTTATCGTAAGAAAAATAAGATGACAATTCGTGAATTTGCTGATTATGCGGGGATTAGTACGTCACTAATTAGCCAAATTGAAAGGGGACATGCGAATCCTTCGTTAAGTGTATTGGAATTAATAGCGAAAGCATTAAATGTCCCACTATTTACACTGTTTATTAATGAGATTGATACAGATTCACTCATTTCTAAGAAGAAAGATAGAAAGAAAGTATATCGAGAAAATAGCGATCACATAGTATACGATGTATTAACACCTGATTTTATGAAAGCACGTATTGAAATGTTAATGATGGACTTAAATAAACAAGCAAACACAACGGAAAGTCACTATTCACATGAAGATAAAGAAGAAATTGCTGTTGTCATGAAAGGAGAAGTATATGTGGAGTTAGAAGGAAAAGAATATTTCTTAGAAGAAGGGGATGTTGTACGTATCCCACCAAATGTGAAGCATCGTTTTTTGAATAAAAGTGATGAATCGAATCACATTTTATTCGTATTGACTCCATCTTTAGGATGAGTATAAAGCGATTTTTATCACGGGGGATAAAAAGATGGAAAATAAAACTGTTTTAAAAGGTGGCCTTTCAATTATTTCTCAATGTAAAAAAGAAACAAATGATATTTGGCATGCGCATTTCGGAGCAGCTGCAATTGCTAGTTATTTTTTCATGAAAGATAATAATATGGAAGAAGAAATAATTCGTAGTATGTATTCTCAAACAAAAATGATGCTGAATAAGCAAAACTTAGGTGAAATTATCGATAATAAAGAAGAAATTGATTTTCAAAGTGCTGAAAAAATGATTATAAAATCATTGGAGCATACAATTGATGAACTTCATTGGGTGGGGCATAATGTCATTTATGCTGCATTAAGTTTATTAGCTATGAAAGAGTTACAAAAATGGGGCGATAATCAAGCAATTGAAGGGATTGCTAATCTTCTATTATCGTTTCAAAAAACAATTCCTGGTAGATCGTGGATTGGTTTTACGACAAAGGAAGTAAAACAATTAAGTATAAAAAATGAGATGGAAAGTAAACTGAGAAATCCGAAACAAGTATCAAAGTTTATTTTAAAGGAGCTTTCACAATTTAATATTATTTATAGAGCGGAATCGCATCATGATTTAATTGGTCATTTACTTACTTTTTCACATGCGATTAATATTATGTATGACTTAGGGCATAGAGATATATTCCATCGAGCGATACGTCCCCTATTAAAACTAGTATACGTGTTACGTGCTAGTCAAAGTCTTACATTGAATAGTGAAATAAATTTGCATTCACCGATAGATTGTTTACCTTTAATCGAATCTAAACGTGCTTATATATTACCAACAGAAAATCAATTTTGGCTAAAAGACTATAGTGCATTTGATTGGGATTTCGGACATGTCTTTAAATTCTCATATAGTTATTTTGATCATATTAAGAGGGCTCCAAAATATAAAGATATAACATTAGAGAAATTCCGTTTTGTTATGAGTATGTAATGAAGTCTAATGATCTGTATAAAGGGCTAAATATAAAAATTCTTTGTCGATAGTATATTATTTTTATATTTGTAAGATTTTACATACGTATTTTACTTTTACTAATTCTGTAAATAGGCTATACTAAAATACATACATTTTTAGTATTGGAGAGAGAAGTAAAACGACATGGAATTAATGAAATTGGAAAAAGCAATTGAAATAAAGAAAGAAGAACTTTTATATTTAGTATCGGATTATGGAATTCAACATGAAAAAGTATTGGCTTTAAGCCAAGAAATAGACAAATTGATTAATTACTTTATGTTTTTAAAATAGAAAGAGCTATGACATGATGTGAATATGTTATAGTTCTTTTTTTATTTGAAAATTTAGAAGTAAATTCTATATACTAATAATTAATAGAAAATTCAATTTCAAAGGAGGGGGATAAATGATATTACATACGCACATTTTAGGAAAAGGGGAACCAATCGTGCTTTTGCATTCTGGTGGTATGACAGGTTTAGTAGAATATGAAGAGCAGGCAGCATATTTTCGAGAACAAAATTATCAAGTCATTCGCCCTGATTTAAGAGGGCATGGAAAATCAGGAGGAACATTGGAGAATTATTTCCTACGTTCTGTAAAGGATTTACATGATACGTTAGTACATTTACAAATTGATAGATGTCATATAGCTGGTGTTTCACTAGGAGGATTAGTTGCTTTATTATTTGCAAAAAAATATCCAGATAAGGTGAGAACATTAACTTTTTCAGGTATCTTTCCGCTTAAGAGAGAAAATTGGGAGGAGTCTCAGGAGTATGAAGCGAAGTGCCATCAGCAATTAATGGAAAATGAAGAAGTTGTAACTTATATGAATCAAATTCATGAAAAAAGTGATTGGAAAGCATTGCTTGAATCGTGGCAAGTTAAGGATTGGTACCCATTTGATGAAACTGGTGATGTAGCTAGCCTTCAAGTACCTACACTTTGTATTAGTGGGGGAGATTCAGAAGATGAAGTTACAGCTGCTACAACGTTCAAACAATTAAACGATAATATTCATATTGCTGTTATTCCTTTTGCCGGTCATTTAGTGCATAATGATCAACCGGGAATATATTCGAATATATTGTCTAATTTCTTACAGAATGCGCAAGCTGCTAGTCGAATATAAGGACTTTTGGGTATAATAATAAAGGAATTATTAATTGTATCGGTTAGGAGCGCAGCACATATGAAAACAGTTGTTGTTATTGGTGGAGGTATAACGGGACTTTCTACTATGTTTTATTTAGAAAAATTAAAAAAGGATAATAATATTGATTTAAATTTAATCCTTGTAGAAAAAGAAAAGTACTTAGGTGGTAAAATCCATAGTGTAGAAGAAAAGGATTTTATTATGGAATCAGGAGCAGATTCTATCGTTGCTCGTAATGAGCATGTTATGCCTCTAATAAAAGAATTAAATTTAGAAGAAGAAATGGTATATAACGAAACGGGTATTTCTTACATATATTCTGATAATGCTTTACGTCCAATTCCTTCTGACACTATATTTGGGATACCGATGAGTGTTGAATCGTTGTTTAGCAGTACGCTAGTATCAACGAAAGGAAAAATTGTTGCTTTAAAAGATTACATAACGAAAAATAAAGAGTTTACGAAAGATACATCACTTGCTGTATTTTTAGAAAGCTTCTTAGGGAAAGAGTTAGTGGAAAGACAAATTGCACCTGTACTTTCAGGTGTATATTCTGGTAAATTGAATGAGCTTACGATGGCATCTACATTACCGTATTTACTGGAGTATAAAAATAAGTATGGAAGTATTATTAAAGGTTTTGAAGAGAATAAAAAACAATTTCAATCAGCAGGAAATAAAAAGTTTGTATCATTCAAAAATGGACTATCTACGATTATTGATCGTTTAGAAGAAGTGCTGCCTGAGACGGTTGTCAAGAAAGGTGCTGTAACGACGGCTATAAGTAAACAAGGTGATCGCTATGAAATTTCCTTTGCAAATCACAATTCAATCCAAGCTGATTATGTTGTTTTAGCAACTCCGCATGATATCGCCCAAACTTTATTACAGTCTAATGAGTTAAACGAGCAGTTTCATACATTTAAAAACTCATCTCTTATAAGTATTTACTTAGGATTTGACATACTAGATGAACAATTACCGGCGGACGGTACAGGATTTATCGTAACGGAAAACAGTGATTTACATTGTGACGCTTGTACATGGACAAGCCGAAAGTGGAAACATACATCTGGAAAACAAAAGCTATTAGTGAGAATGTTTTATAAGAGTACCAATCCAGTATATGAAACGATTAAAAATTATAGTGAAGAAGAATTAGTACGAGTCGCTTTATATGATATTGAAAAGAGTCTCAGAATTAAAGGTGAACCAGAAGTAGTTGAAGTTACAAATTGGAAAGATTTAATGCCGAAATATCATTTAGAACATAATCAAGCGGTTCAAACATTACAAGAAAAAATGACTGATCTTTATCCTAATGTATACTTAGCTGGCGCTTCCTATTACGGTGTCGGAATTGGTGCGTGTATTGGAAATGGAAAGAACACTGCAAATGAAATAATTGCAACATTAAATGAACCGTCAAATTAAAATAGCATACATATATAAATAAAATGTCCCTCGGTTATGCTGGAGGGACATTTTATTTATTTCACTTGAATTGAGACCTTTTTATTAGTTGTATTATTTTCAGTAATCGTTAATGTTATATTCCCGGACTCTTTAAATGAATATGATGAGAGTTGATAAAGCTCTTTTATACGGTGTTTCTCTTTTAATTTATTGGCAGGAATTAATGTTATGTTCGGTTTCCATGTTTCCTGTTTACCTGAAGGGTAGTCTACTATTATTTCTGGATTATTTAATTGCATTGGTTCCCAAGAGGCAAAATATAGTTCAACTGTTGTATCTTTTTTTAGTAATTTTTCTGAGAAATATCCAAGTTTTCCAACATTACCGAAAACAGTAAAGTTTTGATTTTGTAATGTGATCTCTAAATGTTTAGGTTGATATGTTGTTGCGTGATAGATTCCATAGGAAAGTGAAAGGGTGGCGGCGATTAACATGCTGATTGAAAATATTTTAAAGCTATTGCCTTTAAAACTAGTCATCATAAATGAGTTTGGGGCGAACTTTTTTGCGAATAAAAATATGAGTAATATGAGTAAAAGGGATAAGCCAATGAATATATACATAGGAAATTTACACCTCCACAATAAAGTAATACATTAACTATATTTTACCGTAAATGTATGTATTAGGGTGTTGTTTTAGAAGGGAAAAGTGAGCATGGAATTGAAATTATAAGATTACGAGCGGAGTGTTGGAAATGAAAATAATACAATTAATTTTTAAAATAGAGAATAAAGAGATGATCATAGTATTTTGATCACCTCTTTATTTTTTCTAATCATGCAAATGCAAGAAGGGTTACTCTTAGTTCGTATTGAATTAAGAGGATAGGCTTCTCTTGAAATATTTGATTAATGGGACATTGAGGACTTTCCTAATTATTAATATTTTTTCTGCTATAATGAATGAGTAGAAAGAAAGGAGCGATCCTATGGTATTTCCTATATTAGAAACAGAACGTTTGCGTTTAGTTGAAATAGAACAATCTTATTGTCAAAAAATATATGAAATCTTTTCATTGGATGAGGTAACATGTTATTACGGTATGAATTCTTTTACGGAGTTTGGACAAGCTTCACGTATGATTGAATCTTTTTCGAAAAATTACTTCGAGAAAAAAGCAATACGATGGGGGATTGTGTTAAAAGAAACAAATACTTTAATAGGTACAATTGGATTAAATAATTTACAACTATGGAGTAAACGATCTGAAATTGGATATGACTTACACCCTCGATATTGGGGGAATGGTTATGCATCAGAAGCGGCTCAAGAAATTATTCATTATGGATTTCGTGATTTAGGCTTATTTAGAATTGGTGCTATTACATACCCTGAAAATGTTACTTCTTGTAAAATGTTATCTAAAATTGGTTTTCAAAAGGAAGGCCTATTGCGTGGATATATTCATCAAGGAAATAAACAACATGATGCATTATTGTATTCTATAGTTCGAACGGATGTAGGGGATATAAATTTATAATAAAAAACCCCTCTTATAAAAGAGGGGTTAAATAAAAATTAACCTAACTTAGGTAATAAACGTTCTCCGCTTTTCATGCTACTTTTACATAAAGGGCATTTAGGCTCTTCTTCAAATGAAAAGTTCTTTCTCATCCATCCTAAACAATCCTCTGCTTCACATTCCCAGACAGGGGTTTGTTCTGGTGGTACTTCTGCTACATCGTTCTTTCGATTGCGATACATGTAACCACTCCTTTTATGTAAAAATTTTTAGTTATATATTAAAAAGGTTGTTAACCGAGCTGGTAACAACCTTTTTATTGTTTGAATTATAGCTTTACAACGTTTTTAGCTTGAGGTCCACGGTTACCGTCTTCAACTTCGAAGCTAACTTCTTGACCTTCGTCAAGAGACTTGAAGCCGTCGCCAGTGATAGCTGAGAAGTGAACGAATACGTCGTTACCGTCTGCAACTTCGATGAAACCGAAACCTTTTTCGCTGTTAAACCATTTTACTTTACCTGTTAATGTCATGGTAATGCCTCCTAAAATTTAAAAAGATTACAATATGATCGGCCTTATTTGAATGAAAAATAAAAGTTCACATATTATCAAAAACCCATAAGGAGTACAAAGTGTTCCTGATTGATACTTGATAATATGCAAAGAAAATATAGTGTTAAATTGACCTTAATTACTATCTTACAACAAATGGTGGGAAATAGCAAGTGCTGGTAATACCTGTGAGAAATAGGGTGGGAAAAATGGTAAAAGACACAAAGACATCTCTTTTATTTATATATTATTCCTAATTTTGGTTTATGCTAAACTAAGAACATTTTTATCACGCATTAACTACCCGTAAAATCCCGATTGGTGAGGGCTAATAATCAGTGGGGGATGAACAAATCCTTCACTGATTAAAGTTTCACTTTATTGAAAAATTGTATTAGGGAAACGATATATAGTATAAGAATAGTGTTGATATATTTGTTAAGGAGGCGAGAATATTGCAGTCTACTCAATTTAAAATAATTGAAGCAGCAAAAAAAGGGAGAAGAAAAGTTCATCCAGTATTCGCTGTTATACTTGCAATTGTATTTTTGACTTTAGGTGAATTGTTCATGTTATTTATGCTATTTTTGCCGAAAGCAGAAACAATCATTATGAAAGCGATTTATAGCAACATTGAGATGATATTAACGTTTGGTGGAGCTATATTTTTTGTTTTTTTATGGATTAGATTTGTAGAGAAAAGATCATTTTCATCCATTGGTTTTTGGAGAGATCAATGGATAAGAAAATATTTGAGAGGTGCATTGATTGGGTTTATTTTCATTTCGATACCAGTAATGCTACTTTTATTAACCGGAAATGTACAACTAGAAATGCAGCGAATTACACCTACCGCTATACTTGGAATTGTAGGATCTTTAATTGCTTTTTTAATACAAGGTGCAACAGAAGAAATTGTTGTTCGGGGTTGGTTATTTCCAGTTCTTTCTGTTAGAAGCCGTATTTGGATCGGGATTGTTGTAACTTCTTTTTTATTTGGTTTTCTTCATTTACTAAATCCAGGTATTACAATTCTTTCAATATCGAATATAATATTAGTTGGTGTGTTTGCAGCTTTTTACGTTTTGAAAGACAGTAGTCTTTGGGGGATATGTGCGTGGCATTCCATTTGGAATTGGGCACAATATAACGTATTCGGTTTTGCAGTTAGTGGAATGGAAATGTATTCTACACCGATTTTTAGACCTGTAGCAAACGGATCGGAACTCTTTCATGGAGGCTCATTCGGAATTGAGGGAAGTATCATTACAACAATAATGCTTTCTATCGCTTCAATTGTTTTATGGAGACAGTTATGGGGGAGAAAAGCGAAACAACGAGATTTTAGTTAATGAAAGAGGGAGAGACTATGGGGATTATAGCTTTTGAGGGAGCAGGTGCTGTTGGTAAGAGCACAACGTGTCGTGAGTTAGAAAAGAATTATGGTGCTTATATTATACCTGAAGTGAATTTTTTATTTGAAAGACCAAAAAATGAACATAGAGCATGGTATTTTGAAAAACAAGTAGAGCGCTGGAAAATAGCAGTGCAGAAGTCAGAGCAATATGAATTAGTAATACTTGATGGCGACATTTATCAGCCACTAAGTTATAATTGGTGTTTCCATTTTGAAATATTTGATCAGCCATTATCTTTAATAGAAAACTTTTATAAAGAAAAGCTGATACATAAGTAAATTGGTTTTCCTGATCAATATTTTTATTTATATACGAATGATGAGGAACTTAGAAAACGGAAAGAATCTGATGTGACAAAAAGAAGAAGAAACTTTGAAAAACATTTACATATATCAAAATCGTTTCAACGTTATTATGAAAATTTAAATACCGTTACAGACGGGTACTGCAAAATGATTGAAGCGAAAAGTGTAAAAACGAATGAACTAGAAATTGTAAATGATTTAAATAGTCTAAATGTGTGTGAAGAGAGCCGTTTTGATGTTTCGAGGTTAGATGCGGTTACGAAGTGGTTAAAAGAACATCGTGCGTAAAACAACGAGTGCCTTATATGGCATTCGTTGTTTTTTTATGTATTATATATTGATTTTAAAATTTGTAAGTTTGCTTGTTCATTTTTCTGAATAGCATTTTTATATTTAGGTAAGAAGAGTTGAGAAGGATAAACTGGGAGTTCACCGCAAATATCAATACCATAGACAGATTTATTCATAATAAGAGAATGAATAAATTGTAAAAGTCTAGATAGTTTCATATGCCCTTGATCCCAATTTGTAATAGTAAATTTTGGATCTAAAACATCTTTATCAATGCTTACATATATTGTTTCTGTATGAATATGTGAAAGTATTGTATGTATACTTCATGTGATATATGAATCGGAAAAACTTCTATGTATGAACAATCATTAGAATGAATTGTTAGAGAAGAAGGTCCGATAATAATTACTTTTTTTAACTTATCATTATTTTGAAGAGAAAATGATACCCATGATCCACAGGAAATAAGAGACTGTTCATTCACTTCCTTTAAGTTCGTATCAGTATGATGATCAAATAGTATAAGGGTAAAAGGCTTGTCTATTTCTTCTAGTAATAAATAAGATACATAATGATAATTCCCAGAACCAATAAAAGTAATTCCTTTTTTCTTTCTACGGTTTAATGCCCTTTTTATATGCATTAAAGAAGTGCTTTCGCAATATAGGTTTGAGTGTTCTAAAAGGGTAAAATCAATATCTTCATGTGAATAAGAATGTAGTTTATTTTGTAATAAATACGTATCACCAAAGTTTAAAAAAGTTAAACCGCTATACAATAAACTCATATTTATTCATCTCCTTTAAATATAAGGCTATCATTTATTTTTATAAAATTAAAATGAAATACTTTGAGTGGAATTAGTAGTTGGAAAAAATGATTGTTTTAACAGAATAATCTTTCAATTTACAGAGAAAAGAAATACAATATAAGGAAATATATATATGATTTAGGGAATTGAGACGAAAGTAGGTATAGATTAACTACCTGTAAAAACTCAGTTGATTTAACAACTAATCAATACTTAGAGTTATTATTTGTGAAAGGAGAATAAATGTAAGTATGAAAAAAATTATTATTTCAGATCTTGATGGGACTTTATTAAGAAGTGATAAAACAATTTCAGAGAAATCTATTAATATTTTAAGGGAATGTAAAAATAATGGATACGAACTGATTTTTGCTACAGCAAGACCTCCAAGAGCTATAAAACAGTATATTCCCAGCGTGTTAAAGAGTGAAATTATTATTTGTTATAACGGGGCTCTAGTTCTTAAAGGTAATGATATTTTATATGAAATGAAGATTTCTAAAAATAACATTTTAGAAATTATAGAAATAGCAAAAAAGTACAACCTTCATCAGATTTGTCTTGAAATAGGTGATAAGTTGTATTCAAATTTTGATGTTACTGATTATTTTGGCAATGTACCATGTGAAATTATGGATGTAAGAGATTTAGACTTTGAAGAAGCTTCAAAAGTAATTATTTGTACTAAGGGCTCAATAAACGAGGAATTCATTAAAGAATTGCCTGATGAATGCAAGGCAGTCATTACAGATGACGGAACTTTGTGTCAAATTATGCATGCAGAAGTTTCAAAATGGAATAGTATTCAATATGTTCTACAGCACTTAAATCGAGACGTATCTGAAGTAATTGCCTTTGGAGATGACTACAATGATATGGAAATGATAGAGAAGTGCGGGATTGGTATAGCAATGAGTAATGCAGTTGAGGAATTAAAGTCAGTTGCTAAATTTATTGCTAAAAGTAACGATGAGGATGGAGTTGCTGCATTTCTAGAAAGTAAAAGTTATGTCTATGTTAATTAGTATGAAAAATAAATTGCAGTAAGCGCCAATAAAGAGATGCTACATCTGTTTTTTATAAATAGATATTATGAATGGGATATACGGGAGGAAACAAGCAAGATGAAAACATTATTTAAAATAATAGGTATTTTAGCTGGTATGGCAGTAATTGGCGTAGGTGTAACGTATGGTATGCTGTATTATTTGAATAATAGTAAACCAGCTGCTAAAAAGGCATCACCAGCTGCTCCGGCAGTAGAAGTACTAGCTGATAGTAATGTAAAAGCTGAAGATGCAAAGCTTTTAGAAAAGGGCAATCATTCATTACCGAATAGTGGATTTAATAAAAATTTTAAATGGACAGATGAGAACATACAGACAGCATTACATGAAATGGCACATCAAAAAACGAAAGCTGATCAAAAGTGGGGCTATATTTTTATTACACAAGAACGTATTGAAAGTTTACTTGATATTGTAAAGAGCAATGATCTTGTACAAGGAAATACATATGCAGACATTTTAGAGAGATGGAAACAAGGAAAATATGAAAAGATTGATTCGGATCACAATAAGATTTGGAAATTACAAAGCGGGAATTTAGGCGAAGGAAAAGGGGTAATGTCAGAAGCGGAACAAAAAGAGTTAATTAATCAAGTGTTTATGCAAAAAGGTACATATTCGGGTAGTCAATTAATTGCAGGTGGGGGACAGACTAATAAATAAGAGATATGTTGATTTTGAAACACCTTTGTTGTCATAATTACAAAGGTGTTTTTTTGTTGACACAAGAAATAAATGGGAATATGATTCATATATGAAATAAATTAGAGGGGCTTAAATATACATATGAATAACAGAGAGCTTTACGGTAATATCCGTGATGTTTATCATTTACTACAAAAAAATCTAGATAAGGAAATTGAACAGTATGATATAAGTTACGTACAATTTGGAGTAATTCAAGTACTCGCAAAATCTGGGAAAGTATCCATGTCAAAGTTAATTGAAAACATGGGATGTGTTCCAAGTAATATGACGACAATGATTCAAAGGATGAAGCGTGATGGTTACGTTATGACAGAGAAAAACCCAAATGATCAACGTGAAACGCTCGTTTATTTAACTAAAAAAGGTGAAGAAACAAACAAGCAAGTAGATGTGCAATATAGTGATTTTTTAAAAGAGAATTGTGGTTGTTTTACGAAAGAAGAAGAAGAACATTTAGATGCTTTATTATTAAAGTGGAAGAAGCATTTGAATTAAATATAATAAAAATGTAACAATCTGTTACATTTTTATTTATATAAATACTTCATATGTGAAATAATATCAAGTACAGTAAAAAAAGAGAAAGGGATAATAACAAATGATTATTTCATATGTGAAATAAAGGGGAGTTATATATGGAGTTAAAGCCGATGATACGTATTTTGGCTATTGTAGCTTTTTTTGTTGGGTTAGATTCATTATTAGTAGCACCTTTATTACCAGTTATTACAGAAACAATCAGTATCCCTGATGGGAGTGGAGGGTTATTAATTACAATTTATGCACTTTGTTATGGAATAACTGCACCTTTATTCGGAACAATGTCTGATAGAGTTGGAAGGAAACGTATGATTATAATAGGGTTTGTTGTTTTCTCTATTTCTACATTTTGTACTGGATTAGCGAAGGATTTTGAAATTCTTTTATTATTTCGTGGTCTAACAGGTTTATCTGGTGCGATGATTATGCCAAGTATTTTTGCATTAGTAGGAGATAAAGTTACATATGAGTCAAGAGGGAAAGCGATGGGGACGATTATGGGAGCAATGGTAGGTTCGACAGTCATTGGAGTACCTATAGGCGCATTTTTATCTGAAGTAGGGAATTGGCAATGGACATTTTATAGTATAGGACTATTAACTTTATTTCTTACATTACTAGTTAATTACATATTAGAAGATGAAAAACCACGAAATGAGGTGCATGTTTCTATAACGAAAACGGTAGGTGCATCATTGAAAATGGCTTTAGTAAATATATCAGTTTTATTCGCATTATTAGCGACGTTTCTATGGACAATTGGATTACACGGAATGTTTTCATACATAGGTGTTTATTATGGGAATAATTTTGGACTTTCCGTTGGTGAAATAGGTATTGTGATCTTTCTGGCGGGAACGGGTAGTGTAGTTGGAAATATTCTGGGTGGAAAGTTAGCTGATAAAATAGGAAAGAGGAATGTTATATCCATTGCCAGTATTGTAGCCTCAATTAGTGTAATGGTATTCTCGTTTTCTATAGAAAATCTAGTAATTGCAATTACTATACATATAATTTGGAGTTTATTTATTGGGTTTGGCCAAGCATCATTAACGGCACTAATTTCAGAATTAAAACCAGCTGTACGGGGGACTGTAATGGCATTAAATAGCTCTGCCATGTATATTGGAATGACTATTGCTTCTGGTGTAGCGTCACTTGCTGTAAGTAATGGCTTTCCGTTTTTTTCTTTAGGAATAATATGTGCAATTGCTAGTTTACTTGTCCTTCCAATCGTATTTGTTCTAGTTAAAGAAAAAGCACCATCTAATAAAAAAAGATGACTATATAACACCTTTGGGAGAAATAGTGCGAATGACAGTAAGTTTAACAAGTGCTTTACGTTACATTTATATATTTTAAGTTTTTATAAATGCTTGAATTAATGTATAGGGGAATTACGTTATGTTCTGGTTAGGAAGCATTATAGGATTTGTATTAGGTTCGTTTGTTACTTGTGTACTACTTTACTTTGGTTTTAGAGCTGAAGAAAACAAGAAAACAAGAAAGAAAATATACAAAGAAGAATGTTAGATGAATCGGTTAGGAAGGAAATGGAGTAACTGAAAGAAATGAAAAATGATGAAAAAAGCTTATTAAAATGAAAAAGCCCTAGGATAAGGGGGTCTAGGGCTTCAAGTCATGGTATATCTCACACGACATTATAAAAAGAAAAGAACGTACTGAAGATAACACATGAATGTTTCATAAATGTATCAAAAAAGTGAACAAAATAGTTATTTGAAAATAAATAACCGCAAAAACGTCAGGCAATCAATTAAGTTGCCTGCTACGTTCTTGCATGGTAAAGGATAGACAGAGAGAAATAAAGAAAAAGGTTTTTAAATGAAATTCATAAAAGCTTGATAGGCGCTACCGAGGGAAAATACCATAGCTACTGCATGGGAAGTCCATTTAGGCATATTTAATTTTAATATGGTGTTGTATAAGATTCCATATACGATACAAATGATTAATACAAATACAAATACAAATAATCTATATATTTATACTTAACAATTAGTAGATCCTTGATTAATAAGGATACCGTGATTAAATAGTTTTGTGTAGTGCATTAACCACCAAGGGAGTAGATACTCTTCATTATAAAAATGCGGAATTACAGTTGTATTAATAAAAACACTTTCTTATAAAAGTAGATAAAATATTTTTGTTCTATTTATAAGCACCATATAAGTGCTCTTTTTGAGAGTGAGTATAAATACCAATTATTCTATACTAGTATATGCACTGCATTATGTAGTTGCTACTAAAATTAATTTCAGTTTTTAAAATTAGAGGTTTCTTTTAATGAAACCTCTAAAAAGATAACTACATTTATGTTATTGTAAATTCGATTGCGATAGGAGTTCCTCCATCTAGGACAGCTCCTCCTACAATAGTAGCAGCTGTAGTAGTCACACCAGTAATAGTATCACCTGTTTGAATAACGCCATTAATATAAAGCGTTAAAAAAGCATAAGAAGCAGGGAATGTTGTTACAGCACCAGTGTCATCAGTGAAATCTGTGTTAGCAAAAGTTAAATCTGCTCCAGCAGCAGTCCCTGTAGCAGCTGTACTTACAAATCGTCTTCCAGCTATAAAAGGCTTAACGATAGGCATTTATGTTCACCTCTTTTTGAGAATAAACTCAGACAAGTTTTTTTGAAAGTCTTGTCCTGTATTTTATTCTATGTTGTGCTTCTTTTAAAAGATACGGCTTGTATACTAGTAAAAAAGTATAATTCTTATGTGTTTGATTTCTTAATGTGGTCATCACTAGTATTAGACAACGTAATTAAAATAACATGTGTTTGTGTGGGGATAGCAATTATCTACGCTACTTTAAAACCGAGAAAAACAGAAACAAAGACAACTAATTATAGTGTGACTGTTAATGTTCCTAATTTAAGTAAAGAAGAAACAGAACAACTCGCTAAAAATGTAGTAGATAATATGAAGAAGGGATTAAATAAATAGTAATTATTTTAGGCGCTGCCATGAACTTGGTTAGCATTTTTTGTTGTTAAGGAAAGATAACGGGAAAATAAAAAAGAGAGCTAATGCTCTCTTTTTTTAGTGGCACGGTAATTAATCGCAGATTGGTATTCCAAGCACTCTTAAAGCTAATGCTACTTGAAGAGAAATCTCTAATCTAGCAATTTCGATACCAGCTACTGAAAGAACTAAAAAAGGTTGTCCGTTTACAAACACAACGCAACTATCCATGGTTACGCCCTCTTTCTAACAATCTACTATAATATACAAATTAAACGTTAATATGTAATAGTTGAACTGATGGATTTAATAGAATTAATAGATTAACCTAACCCATTTAAACCAAACAAAAGAACTCAACGAATGGAAAAAGCAAGAATCAAATGATTCCTGCTAGATGGAGATATAAGGTGGATAATCCGATAGTGCTAATAAACTCTGGTGAAATGTAAAAATCTGATTTAAATCCGTTTGGTGTCTTGATTTTTAGTTTCATGATTTCTCTCCTTTAAATTTAGTTTTTACATTGCTATATACAAACTAAAAGGAAATTGGTAACAAATAAACGAGAAATATTTTTAAAATAAGATGCATTTAGTGATTAGCGTAAGAAATGAACTCATGGAAATATAAAATTCGACGTGAGGTGGCAGGTGAAATGTAGATGGCGAGACAGCGTAGTCCAGACCGTGATAAAGCATTTGAAATATACAAAGCAAGCAATGGTGAGAAGGCACTTGTTGAGATTGCAAAGGAATTAAACCTGAAGCCATCTCAAATTAGAAAGTGGAAATCGCAAGCTAAATGGGATGAACAATTAAAAGGTAACGTTACTATTGCGAAAAGGAGCATTACTAATGTTAAAAATCCTGAGACAAAAGCCAAGTTAAAAAAGATGCTAGATGATGAAGAGCTGACGGAACAAGATCACATGCTGAAGATATTAATATACTTGGTAAACATGCGACAAGTGGATGGACAGGTACAGGAATTCTTATGGAAGCTACAACACCAATGTCTTACAATGATAACGTAAAATGCAACAACATTACAATTACAAACATGAAGAAGGGAATCCATTTACAAGTAGATCCAAAAATAACAAAAGAAGCTGATATGGCTTGGGTAAATGCGAACTTCTTCCATCAAATTACGTTTATGAACTTTGAGTACGGTTTGTATTTAGATTGTTATCCGAACTACGTAATGTGGGTCTACCGGTTGATACGGGTCTTGCGGAAAAAATCCCTTTACGCTAAACAACTGCCGAGGTGGAATTGTAAATGTTACCGGTCCAATAAACGGATTTACGCCTTCAGGCTCACAATAGATATATCCTCCGTTACCATCCCCATTGCGTACTTCATCATCTGAACCGCCGTTATCATCGTTAATTAACTCCCCACAAAGATACCCATATGAAGGATATACATTGCCCTCACAAGTATCTTGATAATTTTGTACCGCTATAGTTACAGTTGGCGGTTCGTCTGTTTGATTAAGTGCAGAAACTTGGATGAAATCAGTGTCAGCATTACGGAATAAAGGGCCGGATGTCTACGCTTGGTAGCGAGGTTCGCAATGACAATCACAGTCGCATTTTTTCCGCATTCCGTAGCTTCTAGATATCGTTTTACTGCTTGTATTTTGTCTTTCGAAGAAAATTTAACCATGAAAAATGCACCTCCAATTGTTAATTATGTGTCTAACAATTGGGGTGCACTTCATTTAGAGACAGTCTTTTTAATTACCATAATCTGGCGTTTGTTAGTCCCTAAGATATATTCTTTGCCTTTAAGCTGGCACTGAAAAACTTAACAATGTTTCTTTTTACAATGACAACAAATAAAGAAACATTTACAACGACACTTATTTCGATTAAACTTCCAATCATTATCGCAATGGTGTTTATCTTTAGATTTCCACCAATCGTCATCACAATTGTGCTTATCTTTAGATTTCCACCAATTGTCATCGCAATTGTGCTTATCTTTAGATTTCCACCAATCGTCATCACAATGATGCTTATCTTTAGATTTCCACCAATCATCGCAACAATGATTTTTCTTAGAACTCCAGCAATCATTATTCCAGGACATTCTTTTATACCTCCCTTCCATTAGGGTTCATATTATTCTATGTTTTAGTAAAAAGAATGCTTGTTTATTAACCTATTATTATATTTTTATATAATAGAGAGCTTTCTACTAGATATAGAATTCATACAAACTATGCTAATTTTTAAGAGGTATATGATGTTTTTGTGAGAGCGTATGTATTGGAGGGAATCTAAAAAAGTGCTAACAAGTTTGCAAACGAACTTGCTAACACCTATTCGAAATAGACATAAATTATCGCTGATATGTCGACTTTGAAAATAGTTTTAATTAATGAAATCACACTTATACGAAAAACTCATAAAAACAGCCTTTATATAAGTAGTATTAAAGAAAATGTGGGTTGATATTCTTCAAAGGATTTCAACTCATGTTTTCTTTCAAATTATTTTATACTTTCATCACTTTTAATAGTGAAAGAAACGACTGTACTACAGGTGAAATCCATCTAGATTTATGATAGATTACATGGCTTTGAATAACTGTTGGAGTTTCGATAGGCTGAAAACTGAGTTGCTCTTTTTGACAACTTTCTTGTACAACGATGTAAGGAAGAATTGAAATTCCTAACTCACACATAACGGATTGTTTAATGACTTCAACGTTGGAAGTTTCAAATGTTTTAGCTGGAATATTCCCGCTTTGACGTAAAAAATGATCTACCATTGGTCTATAGCCGCAGCTTTGTTCGGTAAAAATAAACTGAGTATCCTTTAATAAACAAAACGGATTAGATTGTGTAGAATAATGGGGCGGTAAAATCCATCCAAATGTTTCATTACTAAATGTACGCGTAATAAAATCATTATGTTCAACACTTTCTCCGATTATGAAGACAACATCTGTTTCTCCTTCACGTAATTTTTGTAATGCTTGTTCATTTGTGCTTGTTTCAAGTATGATATTTACTTTCGGATTTTTCTGTTTGTAGGTACGTAATAATTGTGGTAAACGATATACTGCTAATGATTCGTTAGATGTAATACTCAATGTGCCTTCTAAATGATCGGTATTTTGAGGGATTTCTTGCGCTTTTTCATAAATAGCAAGTAATTCTAAAGCATAAGGATGAAATTGATGACCTGCTTTTGTAAGAAGTACTTTTTTCCCTAACCGATCGAAAAGGGGAATGTGTAAATCATTCTCTAATACTTTCATATGCGCTGTAACAGTAGATTGCGCATAACCTAATGCATGAGCAGCTTTAGAAAAACTACCGTGCTTCACAATCGCACAAAATGTTTTAACATGTCTCATTTCCATAAGCAATCCCTCTTTTATTATCATGATTTGTGAATGATTATATCACGTATTTCAATTTTCCAAATGATTAAATTCTTTATAAAATAAAATTGTAGAAATATTTATTCAAGTGATATTGGAGGAAAAAAGATGATCAAAAAGGGCTATCATGTAGCTGTAGTTGGGGCTACAGGTGCAGTAGGACAGAAAATTATTGAACTTTTAGAGAAAGAAACTAAATTTAATATAGTTGAAGTTACGTTGCTTTCATCACAACGATCCGCTGGTAAGGTAGTACAATTTAAAGGGCGAGAGATAATAATACAAGAGGCAAAAACAACTAGCTTTGAAGGTGTAGATATTGCCTTTTTTAGCGCTGGGGGAGAAGTTTCTAGGCAATTTGTAAATCAAGCTGTATCTAGTGGTGCAATTGTAATTGATAACACAAGTGAATACCGAATGGCACATGATGTACCGCTCGTTGTTCCGGAAGTAAATGCACACACATTAAAGGAGCATAAAGGTATTATAGCAGTTCCGAATTGTTCAGCATTACAGATGGTAACAGCACTTCAGCCAATACGAAAAGCATTCGGATTGGAACGAATTATTGTTTCCACATATCAAGCTGTGTCAGGTTCAGGAATTCATGCGATTCATGAACTAAAACAGCAGGCTAAGTCAATACTTGCAGGTGAAGAGGTTAAGAGTACTATATTACCAGTGAAGAAAGATAAAAAGCATTATCCAATTGCGTTTAATGTACTACCTCAAGTAGATATATTTACAGATAATGATTTCACATTTGAAGAAGTAAAAATGATGCAAGAAACGAAGAAAATTTTAGAAGATCCCAATTTGAAAATGGCAGCTACTTGTGTGCGGGTTCCAGTCGTATCAGGACATTCAGAATCAGTTTATATTGAACTTGACAAAGAAGCAACTGTTACTGAAATTAAAGAAGTACTGCTGGATGCACCAGGTGTTATACTGCAGGATACCCCTAGTGAACAGCTGTATCCAATGCCATTATATGCAGAAGGGAAAATAGATACATTTGTCGGTAGAATTAGAAAAGATCCTGATACACCAAACGGATTTCATCTTTGGATCGTTTCCGATAACTTATTAAAAGGTGCAGCGTGGAACTCAGTTCAAATTGCAGAAACGATGGTGGCAGAGGGAATCATTTAGTATAAGGAAAAACTAGGAAACTTTAATCATTAACAGTTTCCTAGTTTTTGTTTTATAAATTTCTGCTTTATCCCAGCCACATTTGATTTGAAAGACAGTAAAAAACATCAAGAATGAATAAAGTATATTTGGTACGATATGGATAAATTCAATAAGAGGGGGTAATTAGGTGTATCAAGTAAAGGGTTATTTTTCATCGTTAAAAGGAAGTCATTATGAAATCGGTAAGCAACAAGGGGAATTTGCGAAACGACATCCTTATCTCATTCCACAATTTATACAGAAAGAAAACTTAATATCGCATCACCATTGGACAGAATCTAAGAATATACTACATAAATATTGTCCAGGAATAAATGAAGAGATTGAAGGGTTTTGTGAAGTGTTAAAAATTCCATCTGAAAATATGTTGTATTATTATCAAACACTATTAAAAGCAGGTTGTAGCCATTGTGCTATTTTACCTAAAAAGACAGATTTAAAGCATACTTATGTATTAAGAAACTATGATTTGTCACCAGTAATAGATGATATGCGCTTTTGTTCGACTCATGTTGAAGGTGCATATGCACATAGTGGCTTTTCCACTCAAAATTTTGGTCGAACGGAAGGAGTTAACGAGCATGGATTATCTGTTACATTTTCAGCATGTGGCCAACCGGTAGGAAATATTGCGGGTTTGAGAAAGCCAGCGGTAAGTGGTTTACAATGTTTTGCAGTAATTCGAGTGTTATTGGAGAAATGCAAAAATGTGCAGGAGGCTAAGGCACTAATAGAAGAAATGCCGATTGCTAGTAATATTAATCTAATAGTAGCGGATCCTTTAGATGCAGCACGTATTGAGATATTTGACGGGTATAAATCAATAATCACAATTGATGATGACAGTCAATCTTTTATCGTATCAACAAACCATGCAGTTAGTCCAGCTATTAAAAAATTAAATAATAGGAGATTAGAACAATCTACAAAGAGATATTCCACTTTACACGAACTTTTAAATCAAAATGAAAAATTGAGCATGGGTTCTTTAAAAGGAATAGTAGAATTAGAATATCCTGCAGGTCTGACAGTGCATAATTATGAAGAGTGGTTTGGAACTTTACATTCTGTATTATCCGATTTACATGATCGCACAATGAATATTTGTTTCGGATCTCCAATTTTAAATAACTGGTATTCATTGAAAGTTGGAGGAAGTCTTCCTTTTTCTGAGGTGAATGTGAACGTTGAAAATAAAACTTATACTGATTTTTGGAGAGAAGAGAATAATGAATTGATTCCAAAGGGATAAATGGGATAAGATGGTAGTAACGAAGGTGTTATGTATACTGGAGGGATTACCGATGCTGAAAATTTTGTTAACGATTGTTCTTATCATTTTTCTAGCCATTTCCATGTATATTGCATATCAAAAAAGAAAAAAAGCGGACATAAAAGGATTAAAAAGTGCATTAACTTCAATTTGTTTCTTTGCACTTGCAATCTTTAATTTGTTTGCATATTGGTTTCATTTAGATGGTATTTTTACAGTGCTATTTTCAATCGTATTATTGTTAGTTGGGGCTTATTTTACAAAATATATTCCAATTTCCAAAAAGGTACACTGAAATTTATAGGTAATAATTTATTTCATTATGAAAAGAGATTATTCTACTAGGTCGTTATGAAACGACTTCATAGGATAATCTCTTTTTTTATTTAATTTTGTAAAGAATGTACGGTTAGTTTCAATTGCTTAATGAATTCTCGAGTTGCAGCACACATATATTTATCTTTTCTATAAATAAGCCCTATTTCTATTGTCGGAGTAGGATTTCTTAATTTTACAGTTTGAATGTTTTTGTTTTGTAAAAAGTCTATATATGGTTTTGGTAACACTGTAATTCCCATTCCTTTTGAAATCATTTGGATTAAAGATTCCATTGTACTAATTTCTAAAATTGGTTTTGGTTTAAAGTTGAATTTTTGACAATGAGATGTAATTAATTCGGTTAAAAAGAAATTTATAGGTAATAGAATTAAAGGGTAGTTCTGTAATTCAGCAATAGATACATGATCATGTTCAGCTAATGGATGACCGGTTGGTACGACTAATGTAAGTTCACTTTTGTATAGAGGGGTAGAAATAATCTCTTTATCTTGTACCGGGAGAAATGTAATGCCAATATCTAGTTCGTTTTGTAATAATTTTTCACGAATATCTCCTGTGCGAAGCCCTAATACAGAAAGTTCTATATTGGGATATAAATTATTAAAATTTATAATAGCTGGTGGTAGTAAGTAATTCACGACGGTTAACAATGATCCAATTGTTAAGGAACCTTGCTGTAATCCGTTTAAATCTTGAATAGCAGAACGAGCTTGTTCGACTTCATGAAAAATGGTTTTACTATGTAATAATAAAATCCTTCCAGCGTCAGTTAAAGATATTTTTTTACCAATACGATCGAAAAGCGGCATTCCTACGTCATGTTCTAAAGCACGTATTTGCTGACTTAGTGAAGGCTGTGAAATATTTAATTTCTCAGCTGCTTTTGTGAAATGCAATTCTTTTGAAACAGCTAAAAAATATTCAAGTTGTCGTAATTCGATTTGGATCACCTCAAGTATAATGATAGGTTTTACCTATCATTATTATATAAATAATTGGATTGAACAATGATTTTTTAGGTTTTATAATCATCTTTATATAACAGAGATAGTTGTGAAAATAAATCGAGAGAGTAAATTCATGTAACATCTTTAAAGGAGGAAATAGAATGACAAATGAATATCAAATATTATCTTTAAATATAGGATTACCAAAAGAGGTTCCGTACGGTGGAAAGATAATTCATACAGGTATTAATAAAAAAGAAGTAAAGGAACCAGTATTTTTATCCTTTGTAAAATTTAATGGAGATGGGCAAGCGGACTTAGTCCATCATGGAGGAGTAGATAAAGCAGTTTGTGTTTATACTGGTGACCACTATCCATACTGGGAAAAAGAGTTGAATCAAGAACTTATATATGGAGCATTCGGAGAAAATATAACAATAAGCGGTATGTGTGAAGAGGATGTTTGTATTGGTGATACATTTCAAATGGGAGAAGCAATTGTACAAGTAACGCAGCCAAGACAACCTTGTTTTAAATTAGCTAAGAAATACAATATTCCAAAGTTACCAATATATTTTCAAGAAACAGGATATACAGGGTTTTATTTTCGCGTATTAAAAGAAGGTTGGGTATCACCTGTTGATACTTTAAAGCTACTAAAGTTTAATCCACATGGTGTTACAGTAGCATTTGCTAATCGTATCATGCATAAAGAAAAACAAAATATGGAAGGGCTAAAAAGGATCTTAGAAGTAAATGAGCTTTCTAATAGTTGGAGAAATACATTTGAAAAGAGAATGAGAGGAGAAGAAATTAATACGAAGGAAAGGCTAGAAGGAAAAAAATAATAAAAAATATTATTTATAAATGGTGCATTTCTATTAGTAAAAACGAATTAGAAAGCACTATTTTCATACAATAAACTTATTAATATCCAAAAATCCTAATATTGTTTTATTCGACTTATTTTCGAATAGTCGAAACATAAAATTAATTAGACTCTTTTTTTATATTTTGTGATAGTATATTGATTGGTAAGACCTATTACTTTAAGAGCAGGTTATATAACTACATCTAATTTGATGGAATTAACATATGGAGGGACAACATGGGGAATGTTGAAAATTTTGAAAAACTTCTATTAGAAGAACCGAAAAGAGAGCAGTTATTTCCTTTATTTGAAGAAGTGTTTGGGATTACAATTCAAACATTGAAGGATTTTTCAGAGAGAGGCTATTGGGATGATACATATAAAGCTTTATCATTTTTACAGGAAGATAAAGCTATTGCAAATGTTGCAGCATTTTCACTACCATTGATAATCAATGGTGAAAGAATAAATGCAGCGGGCATTCAATCTGTAATGACACATCCTAATTTTCGTAGACAAGGACTAATGACTGAATTAATGAGGGAAATGATTGAAGAAATTGATAAACAATGTGAATGTTCATTATTGTTTACGGAAAAACCTGAACTATATACATCATTTGGATTTAAAGTTGTACAGGAATATTTGATGACTATACCATACGATAAAAATAATAATAATTCTTTACTTAGAAAGCTAGATTATTATATTGAAGAGGATAGACAGTTGATACATGAAACTATTGAAAGTAGCCAAAGACTTTCAAATAATTTTTCAACATTAAACTTCCATCCTTCGTTTTATTTGAATATGTATGACTCGGAATGGAATGAGAAATTGTATTATTCAGAGAAACTAGATGCTCTAATTGTGTATGAAGTAGATAATGAAAAGTTGAAATTATATGGAGTGTTTGCACCAGTACTTCCAGTTTTAGATGAAATATGCGGGGAAATTTCTGAAAGATTTACAGAAATTGAATTTTACTTCTCTCCAGATCAATTAGGAATTGAAGATGTACAGTTTACCGAATTACAGTCTAGTAAGTATTTAATGGTTCGAAGTGATAGAGAGTTGGATTTGAAAGGTTATAAATTCCCAGTATTAGTAGAATTTTAAATGTGCATATAGATGCTTTATTATGGAGGAACTATGAAAATATCACATATACCAGAACATATTGAGCAACTTACTATAATGAATGTACCTGAATATTATAAGCTTAATGACAATCATGTGTTTATTGTCCGCTCGAAACCCGAAACAGATTTTTGGCTTAAAACACATTATGGTTTTGAAGTAATGAATGGTCATGTATTTTATACTGAGATGATGACAGACTTTCAAGCTGAAGTTCAATTGCGTATGAATCCAAATTCAAAATTCGATCAAGCAGGTCTTTTTGTTATGATTTCGGAAAAGTGTTGGTTGAAAACTTCATTAGAATATATTCCAGATGGTCCATCTCATTTAGGAGCTGTCGTAACGAATAATGGATATTCCGATTGGTCAACACAAGACTTTCCAACAGAATCAGCTACCCAACAACTTCGTTTTCGAATTGTTCGTAAACGTGGTGATTATACAATATATGTGAAAAAGATCCATCAATGGGAACAAATAAGAATCGCTCATTTGATGGAGGATATAGGAAATGAGCCTGTTAAAATAGGTTTTTACATGTGTAGTCCTTCTAAAAACAATGGATTTGAGACTGAGTTTTTAGATTTTACAACTGAAAAAATATAGATAAAAAACCGTATTCTTTTCATTAAGAATGCGGTTTTTGTATTTATATAATACAAAGCACATTTATTGACCGAAAAGTCATTAATGCTTATCATTTAATAATGTTAAATATTAATTTGCATAATATAATAGAAGTAATAAAAAAATCATAAATTATATGGCTTAAGTAAGGAGGATAAGAATTATTAATTGGTAATTTCATAGGAAAAAGGAGATTATGTATGAAATCATTTCGTGAGTTATTACAGTATTTAAAACCATACATGTTCTTCGCTATTATTGGACCGCTATTTATGGTACTTGAGGTTGCGATGGACTTAATTCAACCGACTATTATGCAACATATTATTGATGTTGGGATAGCAAATCGGGATATGAATTATGTAATAAAAATGGGGCTTCTAATGATAGGAGCAGCAGCACTCGGTCTAGTTGGAGGACTTGGGTGCATGATGTATTCTACAAAAGCAGCTGTAAATTTCGCTACAGACATACGAAAAGATGTATTTGCGAAAATCGAAACATTTTCTAGTGAAAATCGTGATTCATTTGGAACTGGGAAATTATTAACGATTGTGACAAATGATGTTACTTCTATTCAATCGGCGATGACGATGACATTACGTGTTCTTGTTCGTGGTCCTTTGTTGTTTATCGGAAGTATCATAATTGTTTTTGTAACAGCGCGTGAGTTATTTCCAATATTACTTGTAGTTGTTCCAATTTTATTACTTGCGATTATATTTATTGCAAGTAAAGCAAGCGGGACATTCAAAAAAGTGCAAGAAGCATTAGATAAAGTGAATACAAAGTTACAAGAAAATTTATCTGGTGTCCGTGTTATTAAAGCGTATGTAAGACAAAAATATGAAATCACTCAGTTTGGAAAAGTGAATACAAATTTAACGAAGATAAATATTCGGGCGGTTCAGCTTATTTCCTTAATGATGCCAATTATAATGTTGGTTGTAAGCGGGGGGATTGTCGCAACATTATGGATTGGTGGAGAAAAAGTATTTAACGGTACTCTTCAAGTAGGAGCTATATTAGCGTTTATAAACTATTTGAATATTATTTTAATGTCACTTATGTCTATAAGTATGGTATTTATGCAAATCGCGCGAGCATTTCCGTCTGCGGATCGTGTACAGCAAATTTTAAATACTGAGGTTGATATTATGAGCGAAACAAATGCGCTTGTACCTAAGCAAATCGAGGGACATATTGACTTTAAAAACGTTAGTTATAGTTATACGAAAAATAATGAATATGTTTTAAAAGATATTTCATTTCGCATATGTAAAGGTGAAAAAGTAGGGATTATCGGTTCTACTGGAAGTGGTAAATCTACTTTAGCAAAACTATTACCGCGCTTATACGATGTTGATCAAGGTGAAATATGTATTGATGGAATAAATGTTAAGGCATACGATTTACAAAAACTGCGTGGTTCAATAGGTTTTGTACCTCAAAAGGCATTGTTGTTTTCAGGTAGTATAAAAGAGAACTTACGTTATGGTAAAGAAGATGCAACAAGTGACGAACTGGAAGTAGCGGCTTCATCAGCTTGTGCGACTGAGTTTATTAACAAGCTGGAAGATTCTTATCAATATCATTTAACACAAGGTGCGACAAATTTATCAGGTGGACAAAAACAGCGTGTATCAATTGCAAGGGCGCTTGTGAGAAAGCCATCTATTCTTGTATTAGATGATTCTACATCAGCAGTTGATGCCAAATCAGAAACTAACATTCAATCATCATTAAGAACAGAATATAAAGGAACAACAACATTATTAATTGCCTCTAAAATCTCATCAATAATTGATGCTGATAAAATTCTCGTTTTAGATAACGGTGAATTAGTTGGTGATGGTACACATGAAGAACTGTTAAAACAATGTGAGGTATATCAAGAAATTTATCTTTCCCAAGGTGGCAATTTACAAAAAGAAGGTGGGAAAGAACATGCGTAATTTTCAAGGGCAATTTGCTAATAAAGGTGGACGTAACGCGCCTAAGATGGGGAAAGCTAATAATACGAAAGGAACTGTAATGCGAGTATGGAACTATATGGGGTATCAAAAGGCTGCTCTTACGTTCGTTATATTTTTAGTATTTATTACGACATTACTTGGGTTATTAGGTCCTTACTTAATGGGAGTAATTATAGATCAATATATTGTACCTAAAGATTTAAATGGTACAGCAAGAATGTGCATGTTACTTATCGCAATTTACGGTATTACAGTGTTTTTAACTTGGTTACAAACATTTGTAATGGTTAACGTTGCATTAAAAACCATACAAAAAATACGACAAGATATTTTTGAGAAAATCCAAACGCTTTCTTTACGGTTCTTTGATGTACGTTCTCAAGGAGATTTAATGAGTCGTGTGACCAATGATATAGATAATTTGAATCAAGCGTTGACACAAAGTGTTGTACAAATTATTTCATCAGCATTAACCTTTATAGGTGTAACGATTGCGATGTTCGCATTAGATTGGATTTTAGCAATTGTTACTTTAATTACAGTACCTATTATGTTTTTTGTTACGAAAAAACTAGTTGCTTATAGTGGTAAAAACTTTGCAAAGCGTCAAAAAGATTTAGGAGAATTAAATGGTTTTATTGAGGAAGCTATAACAGGAGCGGATGTTACAACGTTATACGGGAAAGAAAAAGAAACCGTACAAAATTTCAATAAGATTAATGAACAACTAAGAGTTTCAGCTACGAAGGCGGATACATTTTCAGCTTTTATTTTTCCGAGTATGAACTTTATAAACAACTTAGGTATGGGACTTGTAATTGGTACTGGATCAGTAATGGTTTTAAATGGAATGACTACAGTAGGTGTCATTGCGGCTTTTATTAATTATTCTCGTCAATTCTCAAGACCGCTCAGTCAATTCGCAACATTAATGAATACGATTCAAGCGGCAGTTGCTGGTGGAGAACGAGTCTTTGAAATTATGGATGAAGTACCGGAGATTCAAAATAAAAAAGATGCATCCGTTGTACAAAATTTACAAGGGCATGTTGCACTCGAAAATGTTTCATTTGGTTATGAGGAAAATAAGGCGATTTTAAAAGAAGTGAGTCTTAAGGCGAAGCCAGGGGAGACAATTGCTTTAGTTGGTCCAACTGGATCGGGCAAAACAACAATCATTAATTTGCTGACGCGCTTTTACGATATTCAGCAAGGGCAAATTCATATCGATGGAAAAAATATTAAAGATTATGATATTAATTCGTTGCGAAGTAAAATAGGAGTAGTTTTACAAGATACGTATTTATTTGCTGGGACGATTATGGATAATATCCGTTATGGTCGATTAAATGCTAGTGATGAAGAAGTAATTAATGCAGCAAAGGCAGCATCTGCACATTCTTTCATAAAGCATTTACCTTATCAATATGAAACAAAAATTGCTTCAGAAGGATCGAATTTAAGTCAAGGACAGAAACAACTTCTTGCGATTGCGAGGGCAATTTTAGCAGATGCAGATATATTAATTCTTGACGAAGCCACATCTAATATTGATACGAGAACAGAATTACAAATTCAAGAAGGACTAAACAATTTAATGAGAGGTCGAACAAGTTTTGTAATCGCTCATCGACTGAAAACGATTGAAAAAGCAGATCAAATTCTTGTTATAAAAGATGGAAGTATTATGGAAATAGGGAATCATGAATCTCTTATGAAAGATAGAGGATGTTACTTTGATTTGTATACGAGTCAGTTTAAAATTTAATAAAAACATTGATGTGATGCGGTTTCTCTAGGAAGGGGGAACCGCATTTTTATATTTTCAAACATTACTATCCAAATAGTTGTTCACTAAATGTTTTAACTGCGTCTTCTTGCATCCCAGGTCCCAGGTAAAATATGCGAATAGCAATTTAATGTTATGAAAACGTCTTTATGACCTAACTATTCACTTGCAATATTTGGATATATACTTTGATTCAAAAGTAGTGTTGCATGTGTATGACGTAAATCAGGAAAATAAATTTTCAAAATTCGGATTTTATTGGGAAAAGACACTGCTTCCAGTGTCTCAACTTACTACGAGAGTTTTATGTGGAAACTTAAATAGGCGAATTTAAGTTTCCACATAATATATGAAACTGCAATTAGAAAATCACTTATTTTTTAAAGGGTTAATGGGTATTTGTACGTGTTGAAATCTTTATTAAAAATATCTTGTACTAATTGGATAGTTTCATGATCATAAAAACTATCGTATGTTGGGAGGCGTGGAAATAAAGGATCGGTAATATCAGCATCTGCAAAATTACCTCTAAAAATCGCCCTGTCCTTCTGATGATGCCATGATTTGGTTAGTATGTGTAAAGGAGAAGTTTTTAATTGATATGTTTGTTCTAGACGTACAATTTCGGTAGAGAAATTTTCAAGGTAGATATACTTTGTAACAAACTCCTCCTCACCTGGTTCATATTGCTGCATTAAATGTGGATCTACTTGTTGTAAATCTATCATTTGCGCTTTTAAGTAGTAGAGAAAGATTTTAAATGAAATAGGTTTCTTACAAAATTCATTACCATAATAAAAATTCCGAATAGGATCCCATGCTGGGTTTTCTATGTAAGGGGGGGCGATTAGTGAAAAGAATGAACTTACAGCTCTTGTATAGGGGTTTCTCACTAATTTGTAGGTATCTTTTCCATTTGTATATAAAGCCGCAGCTAGTTCAATAAAGTAGTCCGAGGAGTTTTTGTATATTTCATTTTCATAATGATGGATGAAGGAATCGTATTTTATGGCTTGTTTAAATAAATTTATTTGATAAAAAAACCAATGTGCAAGAGAAGTACAGCCACTTTTTTGACTCCAAAATAAAATCAAAGGGAAGTTAGAATTAAAGTGGGGAACGCGTCCGTATTTAATAATATTTGCAAAAGGCATAATTAGCCTCCATTCAGTTATGTCAATTATTTTTAGTATATGAATAAAGAACTTGGCATATGAACAAAAGAAGAGAAGTAGAATAGATAATTTAAAACAATATAATTTTGAAATGAAGGCGTTATTTTAATAAAAAAGCAGTTGGCTTTTGCTAACTGCTTTAGTAACTGAGAGTTCTCTTTAAGTAATGTAGATAAAAAAACTAGCCATAAAAATATAGCTCTTATCAAAATTAGAGAATCAACTAAAATCAAAAATTGTTTTTTCAGTGGTTTTCGAAATTCCTTTATTAATTTAAAAACGGCACTACTTCTGAATCAGATGTATAACAAAAGAACAGCTAGCAAAAGCTAGCTGCTCGGTTTTCCAAAGAGAAAATCTAATGTTACTTACATTATTGACGCAATATTGAGTTTTGTTCAAGGGAGGGTACTAATTAAGTAGGTTACATGAGAAGTCCAATTAACATCCAGGCTGCCCCGATCAGAATTAAAGTTTCGAAGGTAATCCAAAACTTTCTTTTTTCTGGTTTTTGAAATTCTTTAATTACAGAAAATATGGCACTTATTCCTACAAGAGTGAAAAGAGCGATTCGGATTGTTTCAGTCATTTGTATCACCACCTAATATTTCAATAGTTTAATTATATAATAATTACTGTTTTATGGAAAATTAATAAAGTAATTCATTTATAAGTAAGTAGATTGAACGGAGGAGAGCCGTATCACATGAATCAATTTTCATTTTTTGGAGACATCGATGATAATCAGATGTGTAGACTTGTGGTGAAGGAGCTGAAAAACTATAAAGCATTGTGCGTCCGGATGAAGAATCAAGAAGAACAGGAAAAGAGGAGAAAAAAGAAAGAGAAAGAACAGGAAGAGCAGAAAAATCGGCGAAAAGAGAGTGTTTATAAGCTAGTACGTTTATACCTTGAAATACTGGTTAAGCAAGGGGGAATAAAGGAAATAAAGGGAAGGTGAAGAAGCGTAGAAAGCGATTAGGCGTTTGAAATTTATAAGGAACATAATGCTGAAATAACTAATCGTAAATGTAAGGATAAAACGGTGATTTGTATACTAGTCATTTTTAAAATTTAATAAAGTGCGGTTTCTCTAGAAAGGAGAAACCGCACTTTTATATTTATAAAGATAATTAGAAATATAGAGTTGAAATTTTTTTAGATACACGAATTGTTAGCAAATACTAGCAACTTCAGTGCCAGACGGAAAAAATAATTTACGAGGTATTGTAATAATCTCAAGAGCCATCTGGGCTGAATGGAGAAGTATTGGAGTTAACTCTAAAGCGTGTGTTAATAATAATATAAAACTTGTTAGGATTGCAAAGCTTCCCCAAAAGAAACTTTTTGAAGTGTTACGGAAATCTTTTATTAAGGAAAAGAAAGAAAAAAATGCTGTAACAACGAGAATTAAAAATTTATACTTATCAGCCATTAAACCCCCCCTAAAGAACAATAACTTATATTATAGCGTATTTTTCTGTATTATTATAAAAAGATTTTAAAATGAATGACAAAAAAGTAGATGCCGCAAATTAATATATTAGTTGAGGTATTATTTTTGATTTTTTCATTTAAAAAATAGATTAGCGCCCTATTTAATATTTGCAAGTGTTGTACTGGATATTTGACCGGACAATAAGACGAGCTTTGAATATGTTAATAAAAAAGGGGGTGTTGAAAAATGGCTAGATATAGTTTACATGCAGGTCACAATAGTATTGTACAGGGGGCGAATTATGGAAATCGGAAAGAACACATTATGGATCGTCAAGTTAAGGATGCAGTTGTTGCTAAACTAAGAGCATTAGGACATACAGTTTATGATGATACGGATGAAGTAGGGACAACACAAGCACAAAATTTAAATAACATTGTATCAAAAACAAATTCACATGATGTAGACTTAGTAGTTTCATTTCACTTAAACTCATACGATACGAAAGCAAATGGTGTTGAAGTACTTTACTATGATCAACAAGCTTTATCAGCAAAGATAGCAGCACAACTTTCAAAAGATATTGGCTGGTCAAATCGTGGTGCAAAGGAACGTAAAGACCTTTATGTGTTAGCGAATACGAAAGCACCTGCAATCTTAATTGAACTTGGATTTATCGATAATGAAGCAGATATGGCAAAATGGAATCCAGATAAGATTGCAAATTCAATTGTTTATGCATTAACTGGGCAATCAGGTGGGACAACTCCGCCATCCCAAAAAAATATCATTCAATCAGGAGCATTTTCACCGTATGAAACACCTGATGTAATGGGGGCATTAACGTCCCTAAAAATGACAGCTAACTTCATCTTACAATCTGATGGTCTAACATATTTTATATCTGAACCAACTTCAGATGCGCAACTTAAAGGAATGACGGATTACCTTGATCGTAAAGGCTGGTGGTATGAAGTTAAGTAAAGATTTGAGTTTAGTGGAACAGAATATTTACAAACCAATCGGCCCGAAAAAGAGGATTACTTATACTGAGTAATCCTCTTTTTAAAATTTTTATTCCGACCTAAAATTAAATAAGTAAAGCATGTAAGTGGAATGTTTATTGAAAATATCAGCCATATTTGTAAAACGTATTTTTAATAAGAAAAAAATTTAGAATTTGAATTTAATTGACTACAATTGAAATAGCACTAAAAACTAATAAAGCGGCCATAATGATGTTAAATGATTTAGTATGTTTTAATAAAAGTTTTTGGAACATGGAACCAAATAAGCTCCAACTAAATGTACTCATTAACCCGACTACACCGAGAAATAATGAAAAAAGTAGATAACTTGAATATGAAGAGTAGTAAGGAAGAATAAAAGTTGATACTACAGTTAGTCCGAATAGTATCCCTTTAGGATTAACAAACTGAAGAAAAACCCCCACTGTAAATAAATTTTTATTATATTTTTCATCGGGATCTGTACTAGTTTTACTAGTTAGTATTTTAAAAGCTAAATATAGCATGTATGCTACACCTAAAATTTTTAAAGGGAACTCGATTATGGGTAGAATATTAATTAGTACAATATTAAAGAAGCTACACAAGGAAGTGAGGATGAAAAATCCGAAAGCTACTCCGAAGCAAAATTGAATACTCCTTTTTAAACCATGTTGATTGGCGTATGTCATAGCTAAAAAATTGTTAGGTCCGGGTGTGAAGCTACTTATAAAAACAAATAACAAAAAAGAAAAGATAGGCATTTCAAAACCCCCTAATTATTTCGTGTGTTATAATGACCGAAAAGAACAATATAACGTGTGCTCTTTATTATACATAACGGTCGTTATATTGTATATAGTGTAGGAGTGTTTCTTATGGAAGAAATTCAATTTATTCTGGCGAAAAATTTAAAGACAATACGAGAGAAGGAAAAATTAAGTTTAGAAAAGGTTTCCCAATTAACAGGTGTGAGTAAAACGATGATAGGACAAATTGAACGAGGAGAGTCAAGTCCAACATTAACAACGATATGGAAAATTGCTAATGGTTTGAAAGTGTCTTTTACTTCTTTAATCAATAATCCGCAACCAGATACGAAAGTTGTTTTACGAAATGATATTCAAGTATTATCAGAAGACAATGGGAGATATAAAGTGTATCCTTCTTTTCCTTTCCAAGATGATAGGAACTTTGAAATCTATACGGTTGAAATTGAGGCAGAAGGAAAACTAAGTTCGGAAGGCCATAAAGAAGGGGCCGAAGAATTTATAACAGTGTTTGAAGGGGAATTGACAATTGAAATAAATGATTGTCAATATAAATTAAATAGTGGGGATGCAATTCGCTTTAAGGCGGATAGACCGCATTCTTATCATAATTTCGGAAGAACGCTAACACGGTTAAGTATGACCATTTATTATTCAGCTTCATAAATTTACAGCTGCCTTAAAAAACAAAGAAAGGCGTAATGATAAAACCATCTATGAGAGATGGTTTTTATTTTTTATAATCCACAAAAAAAGACACTCATTTGAGTGTCAACCATAGTATTGCTCTCGCGTATAGGATTGGAGTATGTTTCTCAAATACGTATTGAGATGGTCCGCATTTGAGAAACTGTCTTCTTATTTAATGTAACATTGGCATAGGTAGAGTGTAAATTGATAATGTATATACGGAAAATTTAGTATAGATACTTTGTACTATGAATATAGTGCAAAGTGTTTCTTATTGCATAATCACTGTCGTGAAGTTATTGAAATATAAGCTTTAGGAATGACGTAATAGTTACTATTTTAGCATTTAAGAATGATTATTATAAAAAAGAACGAATCATTTTTTAATCAATTCGTATAATTGTTAAAGAGGCACCTGTAGAACCGCCTCCAACTAAATTAACTACGGATAATACGTCGAATAGTTGACGTGAAATTGTATTACCAGCAATTAAATTATTTATTAAATTATTATTATAATTTGAAGTTGATATTGCAGGTGAAAAAATAGATCCGGGAAGTGGGGTTGAAGAGTTTAATAGTAGCCTTGTACCAGCAAGTAAAGAAGTTGTTGTATTAACTTGATAGGTTAAATAATATCTTCCAGTAACAGGAATTGTAAATATATCATTTGAAGCGTTCACTGTAAAATTACCGAGACTTTGGTTATTAGAAAGTGGAATATTAGTTCCACCTAATATGACTGAGATGGGACCACCTAATGTATTATTGGCAAACATAGAGTTTGTAGTAATAATAGGTCCAGTAATACCTGTGGGCCCAGTATTACCTGTAAGCCTGTAAGGGAGAATAATTTCAAGAGCCAGGGAAAATAGTTCTTTTTTCATTTTCTCATTCTTATCTTGAATATAAATCACCTCATTTTTAATTAGAACGTAACCGATTTAGTATTTTGATATGGAACTATCATTTTATTATATTAATACTACTAGTTATAGCAACGGTAAAAGTTTAATATATGTAAAAACATTTGAGTATGAAAAAGTAGTCATGGAATTTTTCTAAAATGATAGATGTTTTATTTTTTTAATTAGTAAACAAAAATGTGGAATGAGGGGTATTAAATTGAACCGCAATGACAAATTGTTGTTGAATAATGGTATGATAGGCCCAGAAAATATTGGACCTACCTTTCCGGTTCTTCCACCAATTTATATTCCAACAGGAGCAACGGGAGTAACAGGTCCAACGGGGGTAACAGGTCCAACGGGAGTAACAGGAGCAACGGGAGTAACCGGGGTAACAGGGGTAACCGGGGTAACAGGAGTAACAGGGGTAACAGGGGTAACAGGGGTAACAGGAGCAACGGGAGTAACAGGAGCAACGGGGGTAACAGGTCCAACGGGAGTAACAGGAGTAACAGGAGCAACGGGAGTAACAGGAGTAACAGGGGTAGGAGTAACAGGGGTAACAGGAGCAACGGGAGTAACAGGAGCAACGGGAGTAACCGGGGTAACAGGAGCAACGGGAGTAACCGGGGTAACAGGAGCAACGGGAGTAACAGGGGTAACAGGAGCAACGGGAGTAACAGGGGTAACAGGAGCAACGGGAGTAACAGGGGTAACAGGAGTAACAGGCCCAACGGGGGTAACAGGATCAACAGGCCCAACTGGAGTTATTGGCCCCATAACAACAACTAACTTATTATTTTACACTTTTTCCGATGGAGAGAAACTTATATATACAGATTCAGATGGGATAGCTCAATATGGTACAACTCACATATTATCTCCTGATGAGGTTTCGTATATTAATTTGTTTATTAATGGAATACTTCAACCACAACCATTATATCAGGTTAGTACTGGTCAGCTAACTTTATTGGATGATCAACCACCATTGCAAGGTTCTTCAATTATTTTGCAATTTATCATTATTAATTAAAAAAGACAGATTCTTAAATAAAAAGAATCTGTCTTTTTGTTCTACACTAAATTAGTTAAAACTAAGTGACGATAAATTCGATTGTAATTGGAATTCCGCCGTCTAATGCATCTCCGCCTGGAATTGTAATAGCGCCAGTAGGTCCAGTAGTAACGCTGGAGTTCACACTAGGTTGAAGAATGCCGTTTACATATAAGTTGTATAATACGTAAAAGTCGGAAAAGCAGTTGAGTAGTACCAGCATCGTTTAAACAAGCTGTAGCAGCAATTGCAAAAGCTGCACCAGTTCCGGTTCCAGCTCCTAGTGTAGATGTGAATCTTCTAGATGCCATATATTGAACTTACTAAATGAATTAGCACCTTCTCCAGAAGGGAATTTCTTAAAGCAATTAATTCAAAGTATTATTAACTTACTACAATCTCCTAACCCAGACCTAGGTCAATTACTTTCTTTATTACAACAATTCTTCAGTGCTCTTGCACCATTCTTCTTCTCTTTAATTCTTGATCCTGCAAGCTTACAACTTCTATTAAACTTATTAGTTCAACTAATTGGTGCTACTCCAGGAGGCGGCCCAACAGGTCCAACGAGAGATACAGGCCCAACAGGAGAAACAGGCTTAACAGGTGCAACTGGTGGCGGAGCTATTATTCCGTTCGCTTCAGGTACAACACCATCTGCGTTAGTTAACGCGTTAATAGCTAATACAGGAACTTTTCTTGGATTTGGATTTAGTCAGCCTGGTATAGCATTAACGGGTGCAACAGGTATCACATTAGCATTAGGTGTAGGTGATTATGCATTTGTAGCACCACGTGATGGGATTATTACGTCGTTAGCAGGTTTCTTTAGTGCAACAGCTGCATTAGCTCCATTATCACCTGTTCAAGTACATATACAAATATTAACTGCACCTCCAGTAAGTAATACGTTTACAGTACAAGGCGCACCTCTATTATTAACACCAGCATTTGCCGCAATAGCGATTGGTTCTACAGCATAAGGGATCATAGCTGAGGCTATCCCAGTAACGGCAGGGGATAAAATATTACTATATGTTTCGTTAACAGCAGCAAGTCCATTCGCTGCAGTAGCTGGATTTGTAAGTGCAGGTATTAATATCGTCTAACTTGTTACAATGTCTGTTTGAAATTTGAACTGGCATGTGTATATAGCCCATTGCCATCAAGCTAATTTTTTAAAGTACCCCCTAAACGAAAAATTTGTGTTTTTTATAGAACCGACATTCATTTTTATCGTTTTTGGGAACAACTAACTTTATAAGTTAATGAATATATGGTAGGTGCCAAGTTGAACGTTGATTTTTAACCATTAATACTGGTTTTGCTATTTTCTCATAAATAAACGCATATACAACATCTACTCCCTTCATATCTATCGGTACCTTTTACTATTGATGTGTAGTGCAGAAATAATAGTGTTGTTAAATTTTGTTCTCCAAAAGACAATAACCTCCTACCTGATGACTTGGTAGGAGGTTATTAAAATTATTTAAAACTCATTTACCTCAGCTACAATCTTCTTCATCTCAGACCACTCACCACCTGAAAGTTACAGTCACGTTTTACGTTTTTTATCACTAACTGTTTACGATTATCTTCACTATTGAAATAGCACTTGGAGAAACTTATAGATTCCTGTCTATCAAAATTCCTAGTTGTACTGCTATAACATGAGGCGGATAAGGCATCCCTTTTGTGATCCACCATTCCACAATTCCTACAAAAGATGTAACAATAAATTGCAGTATAACTTCTTCATTCAATTCTCGATTTATCAATTTTGTTGTGTCAATATCATTTTTCATTTCTTCGATGAGAAGCTCTTGGAACCGACTACGAAAAGAAGATGCTTTACTACTTGCTAACAACGTTGAAAAGAATGAATAGTTGCTCTCAAAGTATTCGAACCAGCCTACATTTGATTCTACAAAATCTAAATCCATTTCAGCTGCTGATTCGCACATTACCCTTAGTTCATTAATATGTTCTTCAATGATTTTATCCAGTAAATCAAACTTATCCGAGTAATGAAGATAAATGGTTCCTCGGTTAACATTCGCCCGATCAGCAATATCCTGAATGGTAATATCGTCAAAATTTTTATCAGACATCAGTTCGATAACAGCTTTTTTGATAGCTTCCTTGCTTTTGGTTATTCTTCTATCCACTTTAGACATTGTTAGGTCACCAAACTTTCTTTAAGATAATCAACAATTTTAATTGATATGTTTAATAATCAACGAATTGCGTTGAATTAACCATTGGATTAATTCTAATTATCTTTATAATAATAAACAGTTGTTGATTAATCAATGAATGTTTATTTTTTGAGTTTTATCATTAATGAAAGTAGGAGGCGAATTTTGTGGCTAAACGAAATAATTTGCTTATATTAATATTGACCATAGGTGTATTCGGCATCTTAAATACGGAAATGGGGATCGTTGGGATATTACCTTTAATTGCTGATCATTTTGATATCAGTATATCCACAGCAGGGTTGCTAGTGAGTCTCTTTGCACTTGCTGTTGCAATATCTGGGCCTACTATGCCGTTATTGTTTTCGGGCATAAATCGTAAGAAGGTAATGTTACTTGTACTTGGTGTTTTCGTTCTGGGTAACATTGTTTCCATATTTGCATCAAACTTTACCATTTTATTAATTGCTCGTGTGATTCCAGCCTTTTTACATCCGGTTTATGTCTCAATAGCTTTGACAACAGCAGCGGCCTCAGTTAGCAAGGAAGAAGCTCCAAAAGCTACTTCTAAAGTATTTATAGGAGTAACAGGGGGAATGGTACTTGGTGCACCAGTCTCTAGTTTTATCGCTAATACAACTTCGCTTGAAATGGCAATGTTATTCTTTACTATTGTGAATGCTATAGCATTCATTGCTATATTGCTATTTGTACCATCTATGCCTGTTAAGGAAAGACTCTCTTATGGATCTCAATTAAGTGTATTAAAAAAACCAATTACTTGGCTATCCGTTGCTGCTGTCATTTTTATAAATGCAGCGATGTATGGAGTTAGTAGTTACCTTGCTGAGTATCTTGAAACCATTACGAATATACCCGGGAAAACGATTAGTTTAATGTTATTCATATTTGGTGGGGCAAGTATAATAGGAAACATTGTCGCCGGGAAGGTGCTTACTAAAAATGCCATAAATTCTGTAGCATGTTTTCCATTTGTATTAGGAGCCGTTTACATCTTATTGTTCTTAATGGGAGAGTTCACTATACCTATGGCATTAATTATTTTGATTTTTGGAATAGTAGTGGCTATAGGGAATAATATTAGTCAATATTGGATTACGTCTGCAGCTCCAGAAGCCCCTGAATTCTCGAATGGATTGTTTCTAGCATCCGGCAACTTAGGGGTAACAATCGGTACATCGGTAGGCGGATTAGTTATATCAGGAATGGGTACACAGTACGTCGTATTAGGTGGATTCCTATTCTTAATATTGAGTTTATTATTTATTTTAATGAGAAACTATAAGTATAGTTCTATAAATTGATTTTCTAGATAGGAATTAATTCAACATTCTATAAAATTTGCCTATCATTATTGATTGTCTTATTTGCTATATGTCACTTTAATCAATGAACTCAAAAATTTAAAAAATTGCCCTACCAAAGGTTATTAGCGGGTTTTAACTTTTGAACGCGCATTATAAGAATCCTGAATGACTTAAGGGGATATGAAATGTAAATAAGGCAAAAACTGAAGAAAAGATTGATTGAAGTCATTACTCATCTAGCTTTTTATCGTGGTTGGCAAAAAGCAATGTCCAGTCATTATGATTAGAAAAGAATTGTTTTCAAAAGAAGTTTATTAAGAAAGGACGTTATTTAATATGTCTAATATTCAAGATAAAGTTGTTATTATTACAGGTGCATCTAGTGGAATTGGAGAAGCTACCGCAAAAGAACTTGCCTCAAAAGGTGCAAAGATGGTATTAGCGGCTCGCCGTGAAGACCGTCTAAAGAAATTACAAGAAGAAATTCAAAATAATGGTGGACAAGCTGTTTATAAAGTGGCAGATGTAACTTCACATGAACAAATGGAAGATTTGATTGCGTATGCTATTGAAAGATTTAGGAAAATTGATGTATTAGTCAATAATGCGGGGTTAATGCCCCAGGCTTTTTTATTTAAGAAAAAAATTGATGAATGGGATAAGATGATTGATGTTAATCTCAAAGGTGTTTTGTATTCCATCGCTGCTGTCCTTCCTTCGATGAGGGAACGTAAATCCGGTCATATTATTAATCTTTCTTCAGTAGCGGGACATAATATTTATCCAGGCGGAACGGTATATTGTGGCACCAAACATGCAGTAAGAGCAATATCTGAAGGTTTGCGTCAAGAAGAAGCGATGAGTGGCACAAATATCCGTGTTACAAATGTATCTCCAGGGGCTGTAAACAGCGAATTGTTAGAAACTACTACTGATCCAGAATCAAAATCAGGCTTAGATGAATTTTACAAAATAGCTATTGATGCTGACAGCATTGCTCGTGCAATTGCCTTTGCAATCGAGCAACCATCTGATGTAGCTATTTATGAAATGATAATTCGCCCAACAGTTCAAGTAGGTTAATATTATCTATTTAACTTTCTTAGCTTGATAGCGATGTGTATATAGCCCTTCCTAATGTTATTAGGAGGGGCTATATTTTATGGAAAGATAGGTGATAAATTAATTGAGGGTTACTCTTTGTTAAGTTGGTATAAAAGAAAAATCAAAATTTATGATTTACAATCTATTGTTTATAGCATAAGTTAAATACTTTGAAAAATTACCTATAAATAAAAAAGATGAATTCTATTAAAAACAGAATTCATCCATAAAATAAAATTGTATACAGGGAAGTAAATTATTTATCGTGAACGTTAAAATGCTATTGTTCAAATTAGTAATAAACTATTTGTTTTTATTACAGTTACATCCTTTTTTCTTTACATAGCCTTGCTCGGCTAAATCTCTTTGCGATTGGGAATTGGAAGATTGAGAATTGGAAGATTGAGAGGATGTTGATGAACTACTATTTTTATTATGAGAGTAGTTTTTTCGATAGTTATAATTACTCATAGTACAATCACCTCCAATTAAATATATAACTATTATATGTATGTACTCTATTAATTGTTACGATAAAAAATAGGAATGAAGGATATACAATAAAAAATCTCCTACGTATTTTCCGAGGAGATAAATAATTGGCTTTTAATGATATAAATTAATATCCCCAGTAAAGAGGGAAATAATATGAATCTTGATAATATAAATTTTGTTGTGGATTAGGAGGATGAGTTGCTGGGTTTATAGGTCCTCGGTTTTGCTGACAGTTTGCTGGAGGACCGATTACTGTAGTGGATTGAATAGGGGATACCGCTTGTTTCCATTGTTGTTCATCGAGACAGTAAGTATGAGCCATCATATTTGTGGGAGTTAACCTTAAAATATCAGAACCAAAAATAACCTCTGGCGTTGGTGCATCAAAAATAGCTAATAAATGGGTATCATCTGCTGTAGCAACTTCATAATGCCACCACGCTTGTGGAATGTTGGCAACTTGCCCTGGTTTTATCGGTAAGTTTAATATTTGATTTGTAAATGGATTAAGTAAAGAAACAACAGCAGATCCTGAAATACAGTAAACAAGTTCAGCTGCATTTTGATGAATATGTGGTTCTACGACATTACCTGAACTTAAATAAATATCTAATAAAGAAGTGTTTTCTAAAGTATTTAATTGTTTCACGCCAAGTACATTTATATAATTTTGGGCATCTTTCTGAAAAAAACTGCTTTTACTTAAATCATAAGTGAAATTAGTCGAGGGGGAGGTATAGTCGATATTGGAAATCAATTGTATTACCTGCCTTTCTATTAATAAGTAAGGTTACAAAATTAGGATATGTGTCTAGTGTTTATTAGGTGCAGTTGTTGGTATCATAATAAAATTGCCTATTCCACAAAGAATATGGGGTGTATTTCGAGTTGATAATATTGTTAAAATCGGAATTGTTAATGTTAGGTTAGGGTTAAAAAATAGAAATTTATTTCGTATTATATATTTACAGACCAATACTTTCTATAGAGGTATTGGTCTGTTATTTAAGATAGTTTTTGCTGAATAATTAATTGTGCTTTAGCAGTATTTCTGCAATTGCGAAAGGATGAATAATATATGGTTCTCCAGTTTGACGGTATTGTCCATCATGCGCTTGCTCTGCAAAATGTATAGCTTTTTTCAAAAGTTTTAATTCATTCGATTGTAGATAATTTGCCTTTTGTAATAATACCCCGCTCATGTAAATCCGTCCCTTAAAATTATTTTTAATAGTAATTCTATATAATAGAATAAATCCCCTTTGAAATTATTTTAATTATGTAAAAAATAAAGGTATTGAGATTAAACTATATTCGTATATCCATTCATACTTTAGATTGATGGAAAAAAGTAATGAACGTGTTAATTTAATATTACATCAATCATTAATAAGGGGTGAAGGTTCATGTCATTTAGTGAAATGATTAGAAATGAAGTGCTCAGCTGGGCGGGTGTTTCTGAAAAACCGCATCGATTTGGTGGTATTGAAATAAATTATGGTAAGAAGGAACTTGGCCATCTTCATGGTGATAAATTAATTGATTTACCATTTCCGAAGTTAAAGCGAGATGAATTAGTGAACCAAGGATTAGTAAAAGCACATCACGTATTACCTGAATCAGGATGGATAAGTTATTATATAAAGAGTGAAGAGGATATTCCGTTTGCAATTGAATTATTTCGAATGCAATATGATCGAGTACAAAAAAATGAAGTAAAGTAGATTAATAAAAATTAATTTTTATGTCACATCCCTCCTTAATCGTTCGTCTTGTATGTAGAACGATAAGGAGGGATTTTATTATGAATACATTTGATGTAGCAATTGTTGGTGGTGGCCTTGCTGGATTAACGGCATCTATATATTTAGCGAAAGCTGGGAGGAAAGTGATTGTATTAGAAAAGTCCAGTCGCTTTGGTGGTCGAGGGATGACTATAAATAAAAATGGGATCTATATGAATCTTGGTGCACACGCCTTATATAGAGGAGGAGCAGCATTTTTAACTTTTAATGAGCTTGGTATGAATCTACCGGGTGGAATACCATCTACAAAAGCACATGGAATATGGAAAGGGGATATATTCACCATCCCAACAGATTTTCGCTCAATTTTATCAACACCACTACTTTCGTGGTCTGCAAAAGTACAATTCTCACGTCTTATGATTCGTTTAGGGAATTTAGATATAGGAGAAGTTCCAAAAATGAGTCTAACTACATGGGCAGAAAATGAAATAAAAGATCCAATGGTTCGCAATATATTTTATGCACTATGCCGAACAACAACATATACGTTTGCTCCTACAATACAATTAGCATCTTCAGTACTAAAACAAATACAGCTTTCAATAAAAGAAGGGGTATTTTATGTAGATGGTGGTTGGGAGACAGTTATAACAAAATTAAGAGATATAGCGAATAATGTAGGGGTACAGTTTCTGGCGAATAAGCATGTTTTGGAAATAGAGCATTACGAAGATAAACAAAGAATACATTGTTTTGACAATGAGGTATTTGAAGTAGGTACAGTCATCGTGACGACTACACCGAAAGAAGCTTGTAACATAATAAAAGGTGTAGAAGGAACAAGTTTGTATAGATGGAGTGAACAATCGGTACCGGTTACTGTTGCTGCATTAGATATTGGTTTGAGACGATTACCGAATCCTACACATCAATTTGCATTAGGGTTAGATCAACCAATATTTTTCACGAATCAATCAAGAGCAGCTAAATTAAGTGAAGATGGATCAATTGCAGTGAGTCTAATTAAGTACCATAATCCTGTGCTAGAGATGAATCATATTCATGACGATAAAGAACAGTTAGAAAGCACGATGGAGTTGTTACATCCAAATTGGAAAAGAGAAGTTGTTGCACAGCAGTATTTACCGAAAATAACAGTAGTATATGATTTTCCTCATATTAACCGAGTTGAAACCCCGGGTCCTAATATCCCTGAAATACCAGGTGTTTACGTTGCAGGTGATTGGGCTGGGCATGATGAAATATTAGCTGATGCTGCAGTAGCAAGCGGGAAACGTGCAGCGTTACACATTTTAAAGCAATACGAAAGTGAGGGTGTTCATCATGGAAACGGAGCAGTTATATGAAGCGTATCAACCATTATTATTTTCGTTAGCTTACAGAATCCTTGGAAGTGTTATGGATGCTGAGGATATCGTTCAGGATGTATTTATCGCGTTAAATAATATAGAGGATCTTCAGTCTATTGAAAATATGAAAGCATATTTGTGTAAGATGGCGACAAATCGTTCAATTGATAAATTACGTTCGGCAGCGCATAAACGAAACGTGTACGTGGGGATGTGGTTACCAGAGCCACTTGTAGAAGAGAGTGATGAGCCATCAGAGTCATTTGTAATAAAAGAATCCCTTTCCATAGCATATTTATTACTTTTACAACAACTGTCTGAGGTAGAAAGGATTGTTTTCATATTAAGAGAGGTTTTCAGTTATGAGTATGAAGAAATAGCTTTAATTGTTGATAAGAGTAGTGTGAACTGTAGAAAGATCTTTCAACGTGCACGAAAAAGTATATTGGAAAAGCCGAAGCAATCAACATTAAGTACGAAGAAGATGGCTGCTTATGTTGAAAAGTTTGTATCATCATTACAGTGTGGGGATGCGCAAGGCATGTTAGAAGTGTTAAAAACAGATGCGATATTGAAAGCAGATGGTGGTGGGAAAGTTACGACTGCGATTCATCCGATTTATTCTGCGGATCGAATTATACGTTTGTTCTTTGGGATTGCGCAACGATTGACAGAAGAGTACACTGTTGATTTCAAATTGGTAAATGGTATGCCAGGAGTTATAGTTACAATAAATAATAAAATAACTTATGTTCTTTCGTTTTTATTTGAGGATGAGAAAATTTCAAATATTTATATGATGGTTAATCCTGAGAAACTTATGCATTTAAATGTGAAAATATAAAAAAGCGCATTTCTTCAGAAATGCGCTTTTTTATTATTTTTCTAACATTTCAAGAGGTACATCTTTTTCGCCAGCTACCTCAAATTTAATTTCCCCGTCTTCTTCATAAATACGTGTAATAATCGGTATAGTAATCATTAATTTTTTATGCTGCTTTCGCTTTCTAGCAGCATCTAAGCTAATCACGTTCATTGTAAGCATCCTTTCTTTTAAAGATATATAAACAAAAGAAAATGCGTCCAAAAAGGGCGCTTAATTGAATTTGAAATACCGATTCATTTAAAGGGGGTTTATATATATTTTATAACTGCAATTTTTATGAAATATAATAAGAATGGAATAATTGCACGTAGAAATTAACTTTACCAAAAAACGAAACAATATGCTATAAAAAATTATAAATCTTTGTCATATAACGGGAAAAAGGTTTTTGTTTCGCATATAATAAAAAGTAGACGGGCAGCAAGAGCTTTTTCATCATATTGCTTGGAAAGGCGATGAAAAGAATGGATACGTTAGATTCATTATTATTTCAACTTGAACAATATGGAGAAGAGCATGATCGGAATAAAAAAACACGGGAAGAAAGATTACGGAATGTTTCTCGTGAGATGGGGCAATTTTTATCAATTTTAGTAAAAGGGTGTAATGCAAAAAACATTTTAGAAATTGGGACTTCTAATGGTTATTCTACATTGTGGATAGCAAATGCGGTAGAAGAAACAAATGGAAATGTAACAACTGTAGAGCTGTCTTCAGAACGAGTTGGAGAGGCACTTGTGAATTTTGAAAAAGCGAACCTTTTACAAAGAATCGATGTTCATAATCAAGAAGCAGGGGCATTTTTAGATTCGCAATTAGATCATTCATTTGATTTTATTTTCCTAGATTCAGAGCGTACGCAATACATGTGGTGGTTTGAGCATATAAAACGCATTTTAGAACCCAAAGGACTTCTTGTTATCGATAATGCAACTTCTCATGCGAGTGAATTAGTTGAGTTTATAAAAATAATTGAAGAAGATGATACGTTTGAAACGGTGTTATTAGCGTTTCAAAAGGGAGCATTTGTAGCGCGCAAAAATAAATAGGAATGAGTGTATTCAAATTATCACATTGAATAAGGGAGAATGTCAAAAGATTGAGTGTAGCACGATTGAAAGAATGGAAATTATTCAGGTAACATATGAAGAATCCGCCTTCAGCATGTTGTTCTCTAGGTCTTAAGTCTGAGGAAAATAATGTTGAGAACAGGTATACTTATAGTAAGAAACAGGGAATGACTGCATAAGCAGGTATTTCTTGAAAATTGATTTCATATAGGCTGTTTGTACATGAAATACAATATATTAGATGAAATATAGTGCACATAAATTCGCACATATAAATAAAGGAGCGATTTTGTTGACTGAACTCGAGAAAAAAGAACCTGTATCGATTGTGAAAGATAATAATGTAGAAGTAGTGGTTGATACAGTAATAAAAGATGCAGAACTAGAGGAACTGAATAAAGAAGCTGATCTTTATGTACAAAAGTTAAATAGCGAGCAAAATACAGATTTATCGAAAGTATTGTCTCAGCTAGGAGATTTAGGGGATAAAGAGCAACAAGCAGCAGGCCAAACGTTATCAGCTTTAAAACGTCCTGTAACAGCGATGATGAATGGGAAAAATGAAGAAATTCCAAATACATTATTAGAATTACGAAAAGTAGTATCAGAGCTGGATCCGAATTCATTAAAAGCAAGTGGTATGAAGAAAATTATGTTTAAAGTATTTAAGAAAAATCCACTTGAAACATACGTGCATAAATATCAATCTATAGATAAGCAAATTGAGGAGATTATAAGATCCCTTCTAATTGGCCGTGATAACTTACAAGAAGATACGGTTGGTCTTGAAATGCTAAAAGAGCAATCGCATGATAAAATTCACGCTCTTGATAAACAAGTATACTTAGGAAGAAAGCTCGCTGGCATGCTTGAAGCAGAGAAACAAAATCCAGAGCGTCAAAGAGATATTCCATTAATTAATGATGCATTAGAAAAGATACTCGTACGTACACGTAATATGCAGCAAGCGAAAAGTGTGTTATTACAATCTATTGCATCTGTAGACATTATTAAGAAAAATAACGAAAAGCTAACAGAAGCAATACGTAATGCAATTACGATGACACAAAACGTTGTAACGGTTTCAGCTGCTATCCAGCTAGCATTAACAAATCAACGTAAAACCATCGATGCTGTAAATGCGACAAATGAAGCAATTGAATCTATGGTATTAAGTAATTCTCAGGCATTAAAACAAAATACAGAAGAAACAACGAAATTACTTGAAAATCCTGCTATTAGCATGGATAAATTACGTGAATCATTCCAAAATGTGTTCGCTGCAATTGAAGCATCTGAAAAATCATCAGAACGTATTATTGAGTCAAGTAAGAAGTTCGTTATTGAACTAGACACATTTAATGATGAGATGAAGCAGAAACTCATTCAGCGTCCAAGGAAATAGCAGATTATTAGAGGAGGTGAAAAAATGAGTTTCATTCAAACAGTACTATTATTACTCGGTACTTTGCTTTTAATAGCATTTACTGTCGTTGTATTAGTCGTATATTTCGGGCGGAAACTGTATTTTTCATGGACGAAGCCATATAAAAGAGCACACGATTCTTTAGAAAAGTTATCGAATAAATCATTACCGTTTCTACAAGAATTTACACAACACCCACTCTTTTATCGCTGGATTCGTACGGAAGGAAAGAAAGAGCAACATACATTAAACACTCTTTTCTGTGCATCGGGTCAACGTACGAGAGAGCAAGTATTCTCAATGTTACCGAAAGAAAAACAGAAAAAAGTACATGTATTGGCAAAAACAACGAAAAAACTTACAAATGAAGATATTGATGTAGCAGCGATGAAAGTAAAAGATTTTTTAAGACAAGAAACGCAGCAAACAGTAAAACCGACAGACTTATCGTTTTATAAATTGTATTTTTATGATCGATATCCAGATGCATTAAATACAATTCAAGCGTATAAACGTTCAATAAATCCTTCATTACAAAGAACGGTTGATGATATTACAATTTCAGTATTAAATGCATTGCCGTACTATCAAGAGCAACGCATGTTTGAACAACAGCATAAACTTGAAACGTTCTTAATGAAAGATTTAACAGCGATGTTATCTTTAGTTGTACAATTACCACCATCACAACGACCAGAAAAAGAAGAAGAATTAAAAATCTACTTGCAAAATTTCCAAAAAGAAATGGAAGTAGTTGAGCGAGATATTCGCGACTCTATTGATCATGATTTGAATGTGAAGATGAGAGCAGCGACAGAGAAGTTTAAGAATAAATAAAAAAAGCGCCTTAAAAGCTTAGTATTACTCGGCTTTAAGGCGCTTTTTTATGGGATTTTATTTTGCCTTTACAGAAGTATGACTAGAAGCAACACTCTCATTATGCAATCGGTCAACCGCGGTTACCACATACGTATACGTCTCTCCAGAAATAACGGTTTTATCTACATAAATTTCTCCAAGTTTTGTTTTTCTTACAGTAGTCAGTAAATTTTTAGGGTTTTGTATATCCACTTCATTTTTTCCATTTACACGGTAAATGGCGTAATAAGCAGAATCATTCTCTCTATTGTCAATGATACCAACAGCAATACCTTCCTCTCTTGGAATGGCACCTTTTAAGGTAGGCTGTTTTGGTGGATCATGATCGAGCCAAGGCATAGGCGGGATTAATGCAGGATATTTATAAATGTCTTTTGAGAGTTTATCTTTCACTCCTAGTGGATTATTATTAATATCTTTTAAGCTAAAATGCATACTTCCCTTTATTTGAGGATATAGCCGGTTTAATGTAATTTGTCTTGGGTATTCTTCAGGATCAGACCAAGCGGGGACAGAGTTATTATTAATTTTATAGGCTGCCTGACCGATGTATAGGTGAATTGGTTTGTTATTTGTTTCTTTTACCCACCAATCTACTAAAATGTCATATGCAGCAGGTGTGAAACCGATATTCCAATATATTTGCGGTGTAATGTAGTCAATATAGCCTTTTTGTATCCATTCACGTGTATCAGCGTAAAGATCATCATAGTTTCTTTGACCTGCGGTTGTGTTAGAACCGGTTGGATCGTCAGCTATATTTCGCCATACGCCGAATGGACTAATGCCAAATTTCATGTATGACTTTTCTTGTTTAATAGCAGCATTTAAACCTTTTACAAGTTCATTTACATTGTTACGTCGCCAATCCTCTATATTTGTAAATCTACCGTTATTATACGTTTCGTACGTTTTTCGATCAGGGAATTCTTCACCAACTACTTTATATGGATAAAAATAATCATCCATATGAAGGGCATCAATGTCATAATTTTGCACGATCTCTAAAGCACCTTCTGTTATAAATTTTTTCACTTCTGGAATACCGGGATTGTAATATAACTTTCCGCCATATGGTACAACCCAATCGGGATGTTGTCTTGCAGGGTGATTATTTGATAATCGATTTATATCAGTGTGATTCATCGTTATTCGGTATGGATTAATCCATGCGTGAAATTCTATATTTCTTTTATGTGCTTCTTCAACCATAAATGCGAGTGGGTCGTATCCAGGGTCTTTACCTTGTGTACCCGTAATGTATTCAGACCAAGGACCGTATTTGGAAGGATAAAAAGCATCAGCAGTGGGTTTAATTTGTACAACCACTGCATTTATGCCAGTGCTTTTTACATCGTCTAGCAATCTTATAAATTCTTGTTTCTGCTTATCCATAGGTAAGCCAGTTTTTGAGGGCCAATCAATATTAAGAACTGATGCAATCCACACGGCACGTAATTCATGTTTTTTATACGTAGTATTAACTTCAGCATAAGTAGAGTGAGGGGGAATGAAAGAGAAAGGAATAAAAAAGATGACGATACAACATATCATTAATAAACGTTTCATGATCATTTATACGCCTCCTTATTATATGGTTAACTAAAATAATATCCGAGGTGAGGTTGTTCTTACAATTAAAAAAAATAAATATTGAAACATTAATTTAATAGGAAAAATATTTTTAGTGAAATTTACTTTCATCACAACTAAATTCTTTCACTACTTCATATGCTTGTTAGTAAAGTGAAACTTCCTTTCATTCGAAGGGGATAATTTATAAGTATAGGAGGATTAATAAATGAAGGTTTTATTCGTTTGTTCTGGAGGAATGTCTAGTGCAATTGTTGTAAACGCTTTAAAAAAAGAAGCGGAGAAAAAAGGTATGAATATGGAAGTACATGCAATTGGAACAAGTGAGGTAGAGGAAGAAGTGAAGAATGGTTGGGATGTTGTAATGGTTGCACCTCAAGTAAGACATCGATTTGACTCTGTAAAAAAATTTGCAGAAGAGGAATCTATTCCATGCGGTATCATACCGCCGCAAGCATATACGCCGCTTGGTGGACCGATTTTATTAAAAACTGTAAATGATTTAATTCGTTAGGGGGAAGTGTTATGAATAAGTTTGTCACGTTTCTTGATAAAAACTTATCTGGACCGATGGCAAGGCTTTCTGAACAAAGGCATTTACAAGCAATCCGTGATGGAGTTATTTCAGCATTACCATTTATCATCGTAGGAAGTTTCTTTTTAATCGTAGCATTTCCACCATTACCGAAAGATAGTTTCATATCCGTTTGGGCATTAAAGAATCAAACAAGTATATTAATACCATATCGGTTAACGATGTTTATTATGTCTTTATATATAGCATTTGGAATAGGATATAATTTGGCGAAAAGTTATAAACTAGATGCTTTATCGGGAGCTCAGCTTGCAGTATGTTCACTGCTATTAACATTAACGCCTGAATTAATTGATAAAAAAGGGTTTATGCTTCCGATGACAAATCTCGGAGGTCATGGATTATTCGTGACGATGATTGTTTCTATTTTATCCGTAGAGATTTTAAGGTTTTGTAAGAAGAAAAATGTAATGATTAAAATGCCAGAACAAGTACCGCCATCTGTGTCGCGTTCATTTGAAGCACTTATACCTGCTGCATTCGTTATTATTATAATGAGTCTAGTAACTGTCGTTTTTAGCATTGATTTACACCATGTTGTTGATAAATTAGCAGCACCATTAGTAAAAGCTGGGGATAGTTACTTCGGTGTAATGATTCCAGTGTTTTTAATTACGTTTTTTTGGTCATTCGGAATCCATGGTGTGTCGGTTGTTGGAACTGTTGCTCGGCCATTATGGGAAGTATACCTAGGGAAAAATGGTGAAGCAGTTGCTAGTGGAGCAGATCAGTTGCCATTTATTTCACCAGAGCCGTTATATCAATGGTTTATATGGATTGGCGGTTCTGGTGCGACATTAGGGCTTGTATTAGCTATGATTGTATTTGGTCGATCGAAATATTCGAAAGCATTATCAAGAACTTGTATTGTTCCGGGTATTTTTAATATTAATGAGCCAGTCATATTCGGATTACCGATTGTACTAAATCCAATTTTAATTATCCCATTTATCATTACACCACTTGTAACAGCAACTGTTGCATATTCAGCCACTGCGATGGGATTTGTAACACCAACACATATTATGCCACCGTGGACATTACCAGCTCCAATTGGTGCGTATTTAGCTACAGGTGGAGATTGGCGTGCAATAGTATTAGTTTTTATAAATATAGCAATATCATTCCTTATTTATTTACCATTCTTTAAAATGTACGACAAAAATATGCTTGAAATTGAGAAGAATGGTGAAGGGGAAGCTGTTAATCCATAATCTTTATGCTTTAATTTATGAGTGATAGGCATTTTGTCTATCACTTCTTTCACATTAAGTTGAGAGAAGGTGAAATGGAATGAATATAAAATTTAGTTATAAAGGTGTATTTTTATTATTATTTGGAGTGATATGTGCGAATTTACTTTTTGTACCTTTATTAAGAATGCTACATCTATCACAAATGCATAGTATTTGGCTCGTTACAAGCATTGCGGCAAGTATTTTGCTTACAGTAGTTATTTCTTTTATTGATGGATCGTTTGCATCTAAAGCTCAGTTGTTTTTTAGATTTATATTCTTTTCGATCGGTTGTACGTTTGTAACTTACATGATTGTTTTTTAGTGAATAGGAGGTCATGCATGTTATGTATATTGCAGGGATAATGTCCGGTACTTCGTTAGATGGAATAGATGTAGCGCTCGTTCATATAGAAGGGAGTGGTGTAGAGTCTAAGGTCGAACTTATCCATTTTACTACAGTTCCATTTTGTAATGATATGAAAAATGAAATCCAACAAGCGTTATCAATAGAAAATTCAAATGTACAACTCATATGCAGTTTAAATTTTAAGCTCGGTTTATGTTTTGCCAATGCTGTAAAAGAAGTTTGTAAAGAGGCCGATTTTCCTTTGAAACAATTAGATTCAATAGGTTCTCACGGACAAACGATTTATCATCAGCCAAAGCAAGATGGTAATATGATACCTTCCACATTGCAAATTGGGGAACCTGCAGTAATAGCATACGAAACGAACACGACGGTTATCTCAAATTTCCGAACGATGGACATGGCAGCAGGAGGACAAGGTGCACCACTTGTGCCATATTCAGAAATTATTTTGTATCGGCATTCAACTAAAAATAGACTGCTACAAAATATTGGCGGGATTGGTAATGTTACAGTAATACCAAGTCACCTAAGTAATAAGAGCGTTATGGCTTTTGATACTGGTCCAGGGAATATGGTAATGGATGAAGTATGTCAAAGGTTATTTCAGTTGCCATATGATCAAAATGGTGAGATTGCAAAAAAGGGAGTAGTTGTAGATGAAATTTTGACATATTGTATGAGCCATCCATTTTTGAAAATGAACCCACCGAAATCAACTGGTAGAGAACAGTTTGGAGAAGAATTTGTAAGTGAGTTATTGAAGCGGTATGAAAGGCATAGTAAAGAAAATATATTGACGACTGTCACGATGTTTACAGCGAGTTCAATTATTCATCATTATAAGGAGTTTATTCTGCCGTATTATGAAATCGATGAGGTGATATTAGGTGGTGGCGGCAGTTATAATAGCACACTTGTTGAAATGTTGCGAAATGGATTGAAGGAAGAAAAATGCGCAATTTTTATTCAAGAAAATTTAGGCTATTCTTCTGCAGCGAAAGAAGCTATCGCCTTTGCAATTTTAGCAAATGAAACGCATCATCGTAATCCCAGTAATGTACCAAGCGCAACAGGTGCAAAGCAATCTGTAGTTTTAGGGAATATAACATTCCCGCCAATATGAAGAAAATGAGGCGAATATATATGAAGTATATGATTGGAGTAGATGGCGGGGGAACGAAGACAGAAGCAATTGCCTTTGATCAAGACGGAAAGGAAATTATAAGGGGTAAGGGCGGTTTTGGAAATATATTAATAGATTTTGAAGAAGCTCTTGTGCATATTATGGAAGCAATCGATCATTGCCAGAAAGCTTTAATAAATAACAATTGCGTTTGTATTTGTTTAGGATTAGCAGGTATAAGTGGAGCAAATACAAATGAATTAATATTACGTCTACAAAAGAAGTACGGAACACCAATTGAAGTTTTTAATGACGCAATGATTGCACATGCAGCTGCTTTACAAGGAAAGGATGGAATTTTAACAATTGGCGGCACAGGTGCGATTTGTCTAGGAAAAAAAGGAGAAGTGCACGAGTATAGCGGTGGATGGGGACATATTTTAGGAGATGAAGGAAGTGGATATTGGATTGCATTACAAGGTTTAAAGAGAATGGCAAATCAATTTGATCAAGGCGTTGCACTTTGTCCATTAAGCTTAAGGATTCAAGATGAGTTTCAACTTTTGACGTCGTCTCATATAAAAAGACTAGTTTATAGTTCTTCAAAAGATAAAGTTGCAGCAATCGCACCATTAGTTATTCAGGAAGCGAGAAATGGGAATGATGATGCACATGAAATTATGATGCAAGCTGGTAAGGAATTAGCGAGAATTACAGTAAATCTTTATAATAAGATGCAATTTAAGTTTGCAACTCCCATTGCAGTAAGTGGAAGCATATTGCGTTTAGTTCCTGAAATATATACTGAATTTAAGAAATGCTGCGTGAAGAGTATAGGAGAAGTTACCTTTGTATCACAATCAGAACCAGCAGCGAAAGGAACCTATTATTTAATGAAGAATATATATTTTAAAAAATAGAAGCATGAGAATTTTTGTATGATTTGTAAAAATATGATGTTAAAATATATAAAGGGATGCAGATAAAAAAGTACAATATACATAGTCATTGAATATTGTATAAGTACTCCTACGTAGAAAGTGAATGATTACATGATTAATAGTATGCAATTTTTTTATTTGGTGGTTTCTTATTTATTTGGAAACATATTGACTGCTTATCTAGTAACGAAATGGAGACATAACGTTGATATTCGGGATGAAGGAAGTGGTAATCCTGGCGCAAGAAACATGGGGCGCGTATATGGAAAAGGATATTTCATTGCTACATTTTTAGGTGATGCAATTAAAGGGGCAATTGTAGTTTCTATTGCAAAATGCCTTTTTGGAGATTCTACATTTGTAATGTTAGCTTTATTGGCTGTTTTACTTGGACATATTTATCCAATTGTATTTAAAGGCAAGGGCGGAAAAGGCATATCAACATTTATCGGAGGATTAATCGCATTTGATTATTTGATAGCGCTTACCCTTGTTGCTGTTTTCATTATATTTTATTTAATATTTAAAGGGTTTACGAAGCCAGGACTAATTACAATCGCTTGTTTACCAATTTGCATGATTTTGTATTCTTACTCTATTGTTACGACTATTTTAAGTGCACTTATAATTGTACTTATTTTATATGTAAATCGCGAATGACATGAGCTTTTAATAAGTGGAGTTAATCTCCACTTATAATTTTTATTAAATGAATAAAGGAGATACAACATGGGGTTAATTTATAAAGTTGCTGATCAAGATTGGGAATTTGAAAGTATACATAAATTGAATTATAAAACATTTGTAGAAGAAATTCCGCAACATGAAGAAACGAAAGAACATGCTCGTATTGATCGTTTTCATGATGAAAACACATATCTAATTTGTTTACATGACGATAAGTTAGTAGGTATGGTTGCATTGCGAGGAAAACGACCATTCTCATTAGATTATAAAATTTCAAATCTAGATTTTTATTTGGAAGAACATGGAGAAAATGTATATGAAATTCGTTTACTTTCAGTAGAACGTGAATATCGAAATGGAAGAGCATTGTTAGGTTTAATTCGCTTTTTACATCGTTATTTGCTTCTAAATGGATATGAATTGGCACTCATTTCTGCTACAACACGTGAACTACCTTTATATGAACAAATGGGATTTAAATCTTTCCATACGTTAGTTGGTACAGAAGAAGCAGCCTTTCAGCCAATGTATGTTACTCCTTCTATGTTTGAAGCGTCGAGTGTTGGAGGGATAATGACGAAAGAATTTACGTTTTTACCAGGTCCAGTAGATATTGAAGAAAATGTTCGAAAGGCATTTTCTACTAAGCCGATTTCGCATCGTTCCAAGTCATTTCAAGTGACGATGGAAAATATCAAAAAACGTTTACTGCAAATGACAAAAGCAAAACGTGTGCAAATACTGTTAGGAACAGGGACGTTAGCGAATGATGCAATTGCTTTACAGTTACGTTCTTTAAAAGGAAAAGGATTAGTATTAACAAATGGGGAATTTGGTAATAGATTAGTTGGACACGCAAAACGCGCGCAATTATATTTTGATACGTATAAAAAAGAAATGGGAGAACCGTTTCTTTATACAGAATTAGAAAAAATTATGGAAACTGGCAATTATGAATGGCTTTGGTTTGTTCACCATGAAACATCTACCGGAATGTTAAATGAGTTAGACGAGCTAAATGTTTTATGTAAAAAGTTTAAAGTGAAACTATGTGTAGATTGTATCAGTTCAATTGGGGCGATACCGATTGATTTAATGGATGTATATTTTGCAAGTGGTGTTAGCGGAAAGGCAATTAAATCGTTTACTGGATTATCTTTCGTTTTTCATAATCATAATGTGAAAGTAAACGAGACTTTACCGGTCTATATGGACATTGGTATGTACGAAGAAAATGAAAGTATTCCATATTCTCATTCATGGAATTTAATTTATGCTTTGCAAGAAGCATTGAAGAGATTTGAAGATGAAACAGCATTTGTAAAAATAAAAGAGACATATAATTATATGGAAGAAGCTATTACGAGTATAGGACTAAACCTTGTTTCACCTAAAGAACATGCCGCACCAATTATACTTACGATTCAATTAGATGAAGATCAGTCTTCTAAAACAGTAGGTGATGCGTTAGCATTACAAGGATATATTATCCATTATGAATCAGCATATTTACAAAAGAATAACTGGATCCAAATTGCATGTTTAAATGATTATAAAGAACGTGATATGAAGAGGATGTTAAATTGTTTGCAAATGTATGTATTACAGAGTGAGGTACATATATAAAGACTTTTTCTTAACATAGATGCTTTCGTATAAAGGAGCTGCGACTTACGAAAACTTAGGAATAGAACATTGGAAGAGGTGCTAGTATGATAACTAAAAAATTACCATTACATATAGACGATATTAAAAAAGCTCAAAACATTCTGGATAGAAATGCTCGTAAAACGCCATTAGTAAAATCATTTTATTTGACTAGTAAAACGGGTGGAGAAATTCACTTGAAATTAGAAAATATGCAATTAACAGGTTCGTTTAAATTCCGTGGTGCGTTTAATAAAATGTCACAGCTGACAGATCAAGAAAAAGAGAGAGGAGTAATTGCTTGTTCTGCTGGTAATCATGCACAAGGAATTGCTTTATCTGCTCATTTACTCGGTATTAAGAGTAAAATTGTTATGCCGATTTCTGCACCTCAGGCGAAAGTTGATGCAACTAAAGGATATGGATCTGAAGTGGTTTTACATGGTGAAACCTTTGATGATGCGAAGGCAAAATGTGAGGAGATTATTAGGGAAACAGGTGAAACATATTTACATCCATATGATGATGTGGAGGTAATGGCTGGTCAAGGTACTATTGGTTTGGACATTCTTGATGATATGTGGGATGTAGATACTGTTATTGTACCAATTGGTGGAGGCGGAATTATTTCTGGAATTGCTGTTGCATTAAAATCTTTTAACCCATCAATTAATATAATTGGTGTCCAATCAGAAAATGTTCATGGGATGAAGACATCTTATGACAAAGGTACAATTGTAGAACATTATGAGGCACCTACTATAGCAGATGGTTGCGCGGTAAAAATACCAGGCAATTTAACTTTTGAAGTTGTAAAAGAATTAGTAGATGATATTGTAACAGTATCAGAAGGCGAATTAGAAGTAGCGATGAAAGACTTATTACAGCGTGGTAAAGCTGTTGTAGAAGGTGCAGGCGCTTTAGCTACTGCTGCTTTACTTGCAGGGAAAGTTGATACATATATTAAAGGGAAAAAAGTAGTAGCTGTTATATCTGGTGGGAACGTAGACTTACAGCGCATTTCGAGTGTTTGTGAGCAATTTTTTGTAGCGAATGAAGTGAAATAGTTTTATGAAAAAGGAGCTAAGTGAAATTATATTAGCTCCTTTTTCATTATGTTTGTGCGGGAGTAAATAATGACTCCATTTTTACTTTGCTCTTTTCTCGAATTTCAGCGTCTGCATGGCGCATAACAAATTTATGCGCTATGGCAATCGCTAAAACATCATCTAATAAGCCAATCCCAATAATAGCAGCTATATCTGGAATGAAATCGATTGTTAATACGTAATAGGATAAAGCAGCTAATATGATGAATTTTGTTTTAGTAGGTAACTCTTTTTTTCTCATTGTGTAGTATAAAATAATACTTTCATATACGCTAGATTTACCGAGGTTTGCTGAGCTTTTCTTGAATTTTTTCCAAAGTGTCTGTTTCTCCATTAAAAAACTCCTTTTACAAAAAAATATATTTTTTAAAAGGATAGACAAAGAAGAGAGGGAATAATCAATTTTATTGTTTTTCTTATTGTATATTTCCACAAAAATAGGGGATTACCTGTGCAAAATAATAGAATGTTGGTTACGTAACGACTTATAGTGTATGTGTTCGTTCCAAGTAAAGGTACTACGCAGATAACGTTTGGTGGTAATACGTATTAAAGTTCATTTTTTACATTAATTTCTGCATTCGTACAATGTTGAATTACTTCTAAATAATCTAATGGTATATCTATTGATGAGAACTAGCCCCTTTACTTGTTGGTGATTCATAAGCTTCTAATGTGATTCTGGTATGAATTGCACCATGAGCCACTTCATCTAGCATTTCAGGTGTTACTTTGTTTTGCACCATTTTTCCCTCTCTTTTCTCCTAGCTTTTTGAAAGTTGTCGCTTCGGCGATGGCTTTTTTATTTTCTCAGATGAAGCCGATGAGTTTGAGTTTTGGAATTTTATCGTGGTATTATTTATGTAACAAGGGGATATTGTAAGAAAAAATACAATTTGAGGGGAAAATGAGCATGGGAATTTATAACTATGAAGCGAAAGAGGATTTGCAAGTAGGAGATGTTTGTTTAGAACGAGATATTTATGAAATTATAAATTTTTACAAGAAAGGGTCAATAGTTTTATGTGATTCAGTATCTCGTTTCAGTGCGAATTCAGACAGAATGTTTGAAGTGATAAATAGGATAGAAACATATATGCATAAAAATGAAGACTATACATATCAGGTTTCGGATAGGCCCAAGTTGATTTATGTAGTTGAGCAGGTAAGATAAGGAAGCATCCATAACGGGTGCTTTTTTCTTTGTTATATAGAAATTACACATTAAACGTGAATTTGAACAAAATGGACATTTGGATTCAAATTATTTGTGATATGTATAGTAAAATGTATGTGGATGATTTATTTATTATTAAACATTTTATAAGTGGTATGGGGGAAGAAAAATGAAGATAATAGAACTACCAATTGAATTCGAATTTAATGGGGAAAAACAATGTATTTATCCGAGCTTAATTATAGTAAATAATGAATTAACTTTAGTAGATACAGGTTATATACATTTTTTACCTTTAATTGAAGATATAATTTTAAAACAGGGGTATGAGATGAAAAACTTGAAAAATATAATTATTACTCATTATGATGACGATCATATAGGCTCTTTATACGATTTCAAAGTGAAATATCCTCAAATTAATATTATTGCGAGTGAAATTGAATCAAACTATATTAATGGTGAAATAAAATCAGAGAGATTAGTTCAAGCGGAAGAAATGTTACAATGTATGTCGAATGAAGAAAAAGAATTTGGTAAATGGTTTATACAACAGTTAAAAAATATTAAACATATTTCCGTCGATGAAAAAGTATATGATGGTCAAATGATTTTAAATAATGAATGTCAAATAGTAGCGACGCCAGGACATACTTCAGGACATATTTCATTATATTTTCCGAATTTAAACTGTGTAATTACAGGAGATGCGGCCGTTCAAGAGAATCATGAGTTAGTAATAGCTAATCCAAATTTTTGTTTAGATATAGAAAAAGCGGAAGAGTCTTTAAAGAGGATTAAAAGCCTTAAAGCCGTAAAGTATTATTGCTATCATGGAGGGAAATTCATTATATAAAATAATAAAAAACCGATCTTTCTTATATAGAAAAGATCGGTTTTTTAATTCATAGATTCTGCAATTTGAATTAAATCCTTTACGTTATATTCTCCTTTTATATAGCGTTTGTTACCAATTGCAATTGTGTATTGAAAACCATTTTTCTGAAAGAGGAGCTCATATGCTGAATCAAAATGAGGATTATATAATGCTTTTATATTATTTTTTAAACTGTAGAACTTAGAGCCCCTATGTACGTAGAATCCTAATTTGTTTTGAACTGGTGAAACAGTGATTTTGAAAATCCCATTAATATCTTCATTGTAGTATCGTAGTTCTAAGTAATCGTTATAGATGTACCCTTGAAATTCGTGAATTTCGAACGGGAATTTTGTAGGAGTAAGTATATGTTCCTTACACTTTATTTCATATTCTTTTACGATAGTAGCTTCTTTCATAAGTGGATTGCCATCATAAATTTGATTCATGTGAGATATTTTATTATTTTTTGTTACTATTTCTAAAATGAAACCGATAGTAAATTCATCATGAGTGTCTTTGGAATAAGAAATAAGAATTGTAGTATCCTCTTTTGGAGATGGTACTATTTTAATTTCATGAATAGGTTTATTTGTTTGGAAAGTAGGTAGTTCAATCCCTTCAGTTACATATGATTGCATTAATTTTTTATCATTTATGAGTAAAGCTTGTTTAAATTCACTTATCACATCTGTTTGGGATTGCGCCATAATAATTGTGATAGATTGAAAATATAGTAAAAAAAACATGCAAAAAATCTTTATGAATGTAGTGGTCAATTTTATCACCTTGTAACTATATTTCCGTAACATTGAAATAAATATGTATAGGAGGGGAGAAGATGAGTTTATTGTTTGATGTAATAATGGATATAATTTTATTTTATCCTCGAAATGACATGAAATTAAAACATCATATTGCCAAATTAAGCGAATTTGAGTGGTTTCGAAAGCTACACGAAGATACAAAGTATACAAGATTAATCTGGAGTAATAGAAAAATTAAGAAGTTCATTTTGTCTTCTACTAACATGGAAGCATTAATAAATTCCGAGAAAAAGCAAAAAGAATTTGTCCGACTAGTACACGATGAATATAAAAAAGAAGATAAGAATTTTTTTATTTTTCATATTTGGCGAAACAAATGGTACAATGAAAGCTAATGTGAAAAATAAGGAAAAGAAGTGGTCAATTTGAAAAACTTTTTAGAATTAGGAATTAGTGAAACTTTTAATCATACATTACGTGAAAATGGAATTACAGAAGCAACACCGATTCAGGAGAAAGCAATTCCTGTTATACTGTCAGGTAAAGATATTATTGGTCAAGCGAAAACAGGAACGGGTAAAACGTTAGCATTTGTGTTACCGATTTTAGAAAAAATCGATGCAGAATGTAGTGATGTTCAGGCTTTAATTGTTGCACCAACAAGGGAACTAGCCCTGCAAATTACAACTGAAATTAAAAAAATGCTTGTTCAAAGAGAAGATATTAATGTACTAGCGATTTATGGTGGGCAAGATGTAGCACAACAATTGAGAAAATTAAAAGGTAATACACATATTGTTGTTGCAACACCAGGACGATTATTAGATCATATACGACGTGAAACAATTGATTTAAGTAATCTTTCAACGATTGTACTAGATGAAGCGGATCAAATGCTTTATTTCGGTTTCTTATATGATATTGAAGATATTTTAGATGAGACACCTGGTAGTAAACAAACGATGTTATTCTCAGCAACGATGCCAAAAGATATTAAAAAATTGGCGAAGCGTTATATGGATGAGCCGCAAATGATTCAAGTACAAAGTGAAGAAGTAACGGTAGATACAATTGAGCAGCGAGTCATTGAGACGACAGATCGTGCAAAGCCAGATGCACTTCGTTTTGTTATGGATCGTGATCAGCCATTTTTAGCAGTTATTTTCTGTCGTACAAAGGTTAGAGCAAGTAAGCTATATGATAATTTAAAAGGATTAGGTTATAATTGTGCTGAACTTCATGGTGATATACCTCAAGCGAAACGTGAAAGAGTTATGAAGAGTTTCCGCGAAGCTAAAATTCAGTACTTAATCGCAACGGATGTAGCAGCTCGTGGACTGGATGTAGATGGTGTAACGCACGTATTTAACTTTGATATCCCTGAAGATGTAGAAAGTTATATTCACCGCATTGGCCGAACAGGACGTGCAGGTGGATCAGGTCTTGCAATTACGTTCGTTGCAGCGAAAGATGAAAAACATTTAGAAGAAATTGAAAAAACGCTTGGTGCACCAATACAAAGAGAAATAATCGAACAACCGAAGATAAAACGTGTAGATGAAAATGGGAAACCGATACCAAAGCCGGCTCCGAAGAAATCAGGTCAAAATCGTCAAAGAGATAGCCGTGAAGGTTCAAGACGTGATTCGAGAAATAGCTCAAGAAATGATTCAAGAAATGATTCAAGAAGTGATTCAAGAAATAGTTCGAGAAATGAAAATAATCGATCATTTAATAAGCCAAGTAATAAAAAAGGTAGTACAAAACAAGGTCAGCAAAGACGTGGCCGTTAAATAGTTATAATTGTAAAAGAGTCGCAAAATATTGCGGCTCTTTTTTGTTTGTATACAACAAGGATGATGGCAAGAAAAAACAAAAATTTCATTCACCGTATTTAAAAGTTATAAAGGAAATTTTATAGTTCAAAACCAGTAGAGCAAGGGTATTACTGCCATGTCGCAATTCAAGAACAAGTGCAACTTACGTATGAACAATATTTAATCGAAAAAAATCGAGAGAAAGCAATTCGTACTAGCTCCCCTGATGCTGATACGGATTATGAAAAAATCAATTGATATAACGATACGAAAAAATCTTTTGCAAACAAAGATTTGGACGATGGGGTGAAAGAAATTCGTAACACATTCAAATTGTACGGGAATGTTATGCTGCAGCAAAAAGAGAACGGAACTTATTATGTCTACTATTTAGGCAGAATACTTTTGTTGAAAGAAAAGGTATTGAAGCGAGCGAATATTTTTATTACACATTCCGCAATTATTGAAATGGAACAAGAGAAGTTTATGAAGGATTAAACTCGTATTGGGGTACGATCGTTGGAAACTGGAAAACTAATTTGTTCGTTTTGTTCGATGGGGAACTCGAGAAGCACCACTGCCATCCTAATTGGGAAATTGCTTACTATGACGATGAAGGTAATGTAGTGTGAAGTTAACAGAAGGGATAGTATACGAAATAAGAAAAAAGGACTAGCAGTCGTACCTGCCGTCCTTTAATAGGAGAAAAAGTAATCTTGTTTAGAACTACGCATAAACAGAAAATCTGCTTGTAATTAGTTTTACCCTAACTATACGTGTCTATACAGAAAAGGGATAAGTAAAAAATACTTATCCCCGGAAGGGAAATCCCAAGCACCAAAATGGCTCGTATTGGTCTGCAGGTTCAAAAGTAGTATATGTAAAACGAAAAATCTCATACAAAAAGCAGACAACGATTTTGGTTGTCTGCCAGTGTGTTCAATGAGTTAGCTAATTGTGATAATTTGCATCCTCATTACGAGAAGAGTGAAGCTGCTAGTTCAAACAGCTTGTTGGTATTATTATCGATTTCTTAAAAAATATACAGAGAAAGCAGATAAGTGAAGAACCTACCTGCTTCTGCTGTAACAAAAGAAAGAAGTATTAGCCGTGGACACGGCGGCTTGAAAATAGTATGTATTTTTATTTGAAAAATATTCAAGGGATGAAGAAACATGGAATTTTTAATAAAAGATAAAACTAGTTGCCCATGTATTCGATAGTAAAGCAGAAATGGAAACAAGCAGGTATTTGGAAAGGCCCAACTGATATGAGAGAAATAAAAAAGACTAGGATTGCTCCTAGTAAAGAGTTATATCGTACGGAAAGTTAGTTGCGTGCAAATCGATTGTTTGCAAATTCATTATATAACGTTTCTAGGGTGGATAGGGTGAATTATAACCATCTTTACATAGATTTAACATGAGATTGAAGTTATTGATGAATACTAAATTTGAATTTTGTTAAGAGATAAAATAGTGAACAAATGTGAATGATTAGATGCTACAAGGGTAAAAGAAAAACTTCATTTTATAAGGATTCTTTTGGAGAATGAACCTAACACTCACATTCGTAATCACGGTAATATTCATCGCAAGAATCATTCCTATCATTGCAGCAAATACAAAATGTTTTTTTAATCAATACTTCAATGAAGTTAAGGAATTCGGTATTATTTGTGAGAGTAAGACTTTGAAAATCTTCAACTTGAAATACTCTTGTTTCATTTGTAGCAAGAGTCGCGATAATTGGCGTGGGAGAACTTCTTGTTTGGATAGTTACTTCAATAGGGGAGACATCTTCAGGAACAGATATTTGAAGTAATGTTTTATTGTGGTTATTAGTCAAATCTTCAAAAACTCTTCTTGAAGTGTCGGAGGGTACGATGATGGTTACAGGGACATTTTCAGTTGGAGTGGTATCTGAACCAGCTACGGTATGAGTTTCGATAAAACAGTTATCTTTTTGAAAGTAAGAATATGATTGTTCTTTATAATACTTTTTATGAAAATTATTTTGATTATTACAGCAGATACAAAATGTTTTTTGAATAAATATACTAATGGTGCTACCGGTATTGGTATTGTTTGTGAGAGTGAGGTTTTGAAAATCTTCAACTTGAAATATCCTTTGTTCACCTGCAGTTATTGTAAAGGTAATTGGTCCAGACCTTCTTGTTCGAATGGTTACTTCAATTGGTTGAACACCACCAGGAACGCGAAAATCAAGTAATGTTTTATTGTGATTATTGGTCAAATCTTCAAAAGATGTTCTTGAAGTGTTAGCTGGTACACTAAAAGCTAAAGCACTATTTGAAGCAGATATTGTATGGGTTTTGATAAAACAGTTATCTTTTTGGTGGTGAGAATACGATCGGTTTTTATAATACTTTTTACCATCTTTATAAAAATAATCAGCCATACTTATGTTACTCTCCTTTCTTTGAGATATCTATATATTGTATAAAAAAAAGAAAAGAGTGCTTGTACAAAATAATAAAATCCGCTCTTGTAAATAAGTAAAAATGCTATTTGATATGTAAATGTAGGAGCACTTGGAGAAGTGCCCTGTAAAGACTATTTATTCTAAAAAGAAAAGAATATAAAACATTTTATGGATTTATTTTTTGTTTTGTGTGTGTTGTTATTAAAAAAATTATTGGAAACTGAAAACTAGATGTTGTAATAGTACCTAATTTTAAAGAGAAAATTGTACTAGTTTAATTTGATAATGGTTAATTCCAAAGCATTTATTCCATTATTGCATGTACCAATGTCTCTATTACCTACAAAACTATTATTTATAAGTTGAATTGTTGAATTGGCTGGAATTGATAAAATAGTTTCTCCAGTGAGTTGATCACAATCTACATCCTCTAAATCTTGTATTAGGATACTGAAAGTAGCTTTGAAGTTTGGAATCAGATTGTTATTTAATAGTATAGAAATAACAGGCTGATAAGGGAATGTAAGAGGGACAGTTAAATTAATTGAGGAAATAAAAGAAACGCGATAATCCCCCGGTTGTGTGATATTAATTGTGGTAGGATTTAACAGAGAAACTCCCCCTACCAAAGGTTCAGCCTGATTAAAAGAAAAAGGAGCTCCGAAAGGGACTGTAATGAATTCCGTTTGCCAAAAAGTGCCGTAAGCTACAGATTGTAATCCAGTAGGTCCAGTAACACCAGTAGGTCCAGTAACGCCAGTAGGTCCAGTAACACCAGTAGATCCAGTAACACCAGTAGGTCCAGTAACACCAGTAGATCCAGTAACACCAGTAGATCCAGTAACACCAGTAGGTCCAGTAACACCAGTAGGCAGTGTGAATTGTGGAATAGGTGGTAATGTAGGTCCAACTAGATTAGAGTTTATTGAAGTAGAAGATAAAAACTCATCCATTTTATTTTCACCTCTGAAAAGTTCGTATTACTAATAGTAAATGTGGGAGGAGAACAAAATGAAATGGACAAGTGTTTGTATTTATGAAATCTAAAACAATAGTTATTTTATTAAAGAAAAAACATGCACAAAAATTGCGCATGTATAATAAAAAGCTATGTCTTGTCTTTATAAATATATGCTTAGTTTATATAAATCGTGAGTATGTTTGAACAAAAGGGTTATTTATTAACAAATCTACAGAGCGCTTTTTAAGGCGCTCCATGACCAAAACAAATATTGAAAAAGAATACCACATGATATTTTATGTATGTTCTTAATAAATGTGCAGTTTAAAAAACTCTTTCTTTTGCACAACAAAGCAGCTAGTTAATGAAACTAACTGTTCGTTGTACAAAAGAAACGCTGCGCTTATAGAAACAGTTTGCAAATGTTATACAGAAATGAAAGAAAACAAAATAAAAAAGAGCACCATGCATAAGTGCTCTTTAAGATAGGAGGTAACACTTTGAGCTGGATGTTTAGGTTAAAATTATATGACGTAGAAAAGAAATAAGACCTAAAAAATATTATCAACTCAATACAAAAGAGCAGCTAGCATAAGCTAACTGCTCAACAGGTAATAAATTTTGTAAAAGGAACCATCTATATTAAAAGAAGATTGTATATTTAAAGGAACAGCTTAACTTATTCGAGCGCCTTCAAAATATGTTAGACTCGGAACGCCTGCAATAGTTCCATTTGCCGACCCAGCTTCAGCTAATATGTCAACTCTGTCACCAGCTTGTAATAGTGCGATAGTAGAAGTTTTTACAATAAGTGATTCATTTGGTGAGCCGCCTTGCTCGTTTCTAGATACACTGATTCCATTTACTTGTATGTCTAGAATTATTGTGGCAGATGCTTGTACGGTTGGGGTAAAAATAATGCTTGTATTAAAAGTATATATACCGTTTTGACGAGGGACAAAAATCGATGTAGATGGATCATACTCATTATTAATATCAAATACCTCAACTGGAAACAAAACTCTAGTAGGTTGATTGGCAATAAGTGGTTGGAAGGTATTTTGCGTTGCCTTAAAAGCCGATTGACTTTCAAGATCACTTTTACAATTACAATACACTTTAACAATCGTTTGATCCGAGTTACGGCAAGAAGATTTGTGCTTTTTGTAATCATCTTCATAATTATAGCAATTATAACTATCAGAGTATTTTTTTCTATTCATTTTGCAATAGTTCACTCCTTTTATTCTTATAATTTAATCTATTAGAAAAAAGGAGAATTGAAGCGGTGTTTGTCCATCCGTTTGAAATTTTTTGACAGGCTAATCGAATGTAGGAATTGAGAGTAGCGCAAATAATAAATAAAAAAAGAACAGTTAGGAAAATATAACAGCTGTACTTGATTTATGGCTTATTCCAAAAAAATAGATATACCACCAAAATATAAGATTATTAAAAGGAAAATTGCTGTGAAAATAATTAAAGAAATCTTTATCCATGATTTTTTCATCAGTATACCTCCTTTATTAAAAATATTAACATCTATCTAAAATTTCAACAAAATAGTTATTTGAAAAAAGACTTCTTACGGAAAGATAAGAGGTCATCAAAAGATGTTGTATTTGAAATACGTGATGTTTCACAACGGAATTATAAAGTATATCAATATATTTAGTATATATAATATCGGGAGCGAAATGAATAAAAGTATACAAAATCCGTATTTGAAAATTAAAGAGTGCCTTGGGAGGAAGGCGCTTTATAACCAAAAGACTTATTTAGAAAAAAAGAGTTCACATCTTATTGTATGTATGGTTTTTAGAGAGGTGCAGTTTTATACAAAGATATGTATTTCATAACAAGAGAAAAGAGCAAGCATATAAGCATGCTCTTTGACAAGAAAGCTAGGTTTTATGAGTGGATGTCTCCATACAATAACATATGCTTGTCCAGTTAAAAGGTGAAAAGTTTTAATAAAATAGTTATTTAAAAAAGGTTATTCAGCTATTTGAAATATAGTTTCATTAGGCTTAGAAAATCCATACAATTTCCTTGCGAATTTTAAAATACCTTCTTCGCTCTCTGTTAAAGTTTTAATATCGTTGTCAAAATAGCGTCCAAGTATTTCTAATTCAGATAGTTTTTTCTTTTCGTTATTAAGTGAAATTTGTTTTTCCTTAATTACTTGCTCTTGCTTGTAGAGAGAGATTTGGACGGGAATAATCATAGATAGCATAAAAGCTATTGCTAGTAAAAGACGACGACTCAGTTTTTTATCCTTTTGAGAATAGTTTTTAGGATTCAATTGTTGTTTAAAGTTTAATTGTTGTTGTGATAATTTTGTGATACTACCCATTTAAATGCCTCCATTACTGGTTGTAGAATTCGATTGTTTGACAGTATTATACATGAGAAATGGGGAATTTTGAAACTATATTGGTGAAGCGGGGTTCTTAGATGGTTAAAAATCCCCCATATTATATTGAAAAAACATGCACAAAAATTGTGCATGCATAATAAAAGCTATGTCTTGTCTATGTAAATATATGCTTAACCAATATAAGCCGTGAGTATGTTTGAGCGAAATGGTTATTAATTATAAATGTAAAGAGCGCTTTTTAAGGTGCTCCATGACCAAAACTAATATTGAAAAAGAATCCCACAAGATATTTTATGTATGTTCTTAATACATGTGCAGATTTTTCTTTTGCGCAACGAAGCAGCTAGTTAATAAAACTAACTGCTCGTTGTACAAAAGAAACGCTGCGCTTACAGCAATAGTTTGTAACTTTAAGTTACAAAAATAGTATGAACATGGTTAAAAATGTTATTCAAAAACAAAAGGGAATAAAATAAAAAAGAGCAGCTATTTATAATAACTGCTCTATTCGATACAACCTGGGTAAGAAGCAGATTGTATTATGATTAATATTAGCAAAATATTGAATTTTATTAAGTTCTTTAACAAAACCCTTATTTAGTAACAAATAAAGAGTACTGTAAAAGGTGCTCAATGGCTAATTCTGAAATAATCATGAGTATTGTATGTATGTTTCTAGTATATGTGCAGTTTATATATAATCTTTATTTAAATATATAGAGCGCTTTTTATAGCGCTCTGCTCCAAAATATAAGTTGAAAGAGGAAACATGACATTATATGCATGCTGTTTTAGAGTGGTGTTTGTTTAAAGCTTGATTTTCATAAAAAATAAAGCACACATATAAGTGTGCTCTTATGAACGCTTTAGATTTGTATGACTAGATAGTCACAATACAATAAAATATGCTTGTTTGATATAAATGTGTGTCAAATCTATAACATATATTTTGGGGTGTATAAGGAATATTAAATGTTAATTAATCAAGCATATTGTTTTTATTAACGAATTTGTGCAACTGTTAAAGCGGCAGAACGAATATCTACTGTACCAATTACTTCAACGGGTACAATTTGAATTAAATCACCAGGGTTTAAGTTAATTAGAATGACACCGCTGGATACATCTACTTCACCAGTGCCAATGATATTAGAACGGACTGCGGTTCCAGATCCTGCAATAATATTAGTTGATGAGTTTAGTGTCAAGAAAAAGCGCGCTGCTTCCGGGGCTACTGGAACATTATCGAGGCTGATTGTTAATGTATAACTGATTTGATAAATACCAGCTACTTGAATTCTAATACCAGTTCCTGTACTAATTGTATCATTGATTACAGGGACAGTAATATTAGGATTTGGGCCCGTGCTAGGTAGTAGTAGTGGCGTGAATAGTGTTGCAAATTGAGGTGAAGTAGCATTAAAAGCAAAACCGAGAGCTGGTAGAGTACTGGGGGCTTGTGCGCCACAATTAAAGTTTGAGAGCTTACGACTAGATGAGCGCATATTTTCACTCCTTTCTTTCATTTAGATTGCGTGAGTAATAACCTCACGTTTTGGACAAGCACAATACAATATATGAAAATTTATAGTGAATAGTGCAGAGGTGTACTGTTATGAATAAAACTAACTACCTGTTGTACAAAGGAAACACCACGCTTACAGAAATGGTTTGTAACCTAAAGTTGAAAACATAGTATGAACAGAGTTAAAAATGTTATTTAGAAATGAAAGAAAACATAATAAAAAAGAGCACGTATATAAGCATGCTCTTTGACAAGAAAGGTAGATTTTTATGAGTGGATTCCTCCATACAATAATATATGCTTGTCCGGTTAAAAGGTGAAAAGGCTTCATAAAATTATTATTTTAAAATTAAAGAGCACCTAAGGGAGCGCTCTTCGATCACAACAATATAAAAAAATACTTGATATTATATGTAATCTTTTTAGCTTTGTGATTAATTAAAAGTTTTTCGAATTGCTTTTGGATGGTAGTACATGCTGTTCTATTTTTTCGTAAAGATTAAGTAGTTGTTTGATGAATGTAATTTGTGGTGTTAACCAATACGAAAATAGTGCTGAAATAATTCCTATTAGAGCTCCTGTCATGACATCGAAAGGATAATGAACTCCTACCCAAATACGAGAAATAGCTATGCAGAATGCAAGCACAAGCCATAACCATCTAGCCTTTTTATGAACAAGCCAGAATGAAAAACAAATTGAAAAAAATAGAATCGTATGATCGCTAGGAAATGAATTATCAACTGCATGATCGACAAGTTTATTAACGTTAGGTAAAACTGCAAATGGTTGATAATTTAAGTGTAATTTCCCTGCTAATTTTCCAATTATTTCAGCAGTTATGAAAGCAATCATTGCTTGAATAATCACCATTTTGTTTTGTCTAGATTGAGTAAACCAATAAGCGATAATAATTAAACCTAAAAAATACACCATATATTCTGCTAAAAATACCATAGTTGAGTTTAGAGATGAATATTGCTTCCCTAAATCATTGATAGCTCGAAAAGCAGCAATATTTAATTGAGAAAAAGCCATTTTTAAATCGCTCCTTATATTGTGTCTATAACTTTATTACGTGAAAAAATTTTTAACTGAGGCTTAACAGTCTCTTAATTAATTCTTAGTTATTTCTTAACAATTCTTGTTTGTGTATAAGGGAAATTATAGTAAAGAGTTTATAGTGAAAAAATTGATTTTAGTGACATTAGTATTACAAAACTGTAAGGATTAGCTCATTAAAGATTATTAATAAAATAGTTATTTTGGAGAAAGGAAGAATGAATATAGAAGGAATCGAAACTGCTGAGGAATTACTTGAGGATATGAAGGAATGCTTTTTGAATGGAACATCTTTAAAGGTGATTTTAATCTCGTATCTTCGTTGATTGAAGAAGTGAAGCGTATAACAAAATAAAAATTTCATTTTGTAGACAAGGGGAATGGATATGTGTACTTATTGGGAAAATGCAGTTAAAGAATTCTTCAAGAAGCAAGAGCAGGAACGAAATAAAAGAGCAGCTAGCAAAAGCTAACTGCTCAATACAAGGAGATACAGAGAAGACTACTTTAAATGAATGTTGGCATACAGCCTACATACAGTATTGACCGAATATTTATTTTAAATCCAATTTATTTTAGGAGTTTTTTCTTTGTTTGAAAGTTCGAAAAGATATATAACAATTTTCTGACTATTAAACTGGAGGGATACAAATGAAAAATGAAACGTTACATATTCAAGAAGATATTATTGAAATGCTTGATTCATTATTAAGACCGGCAGAACCATTTTGGAATGAATTTTATAAGAATAGAGAAAAGGATGTTCCGTTTTTTGAAAATGTTCCAGATGAGAACCTAGTTTCGTATATACAAAAAAAGCGGGTTTCAAAAGGAAAAGTACTAGAACTTGGATGTGGTCCGGGTAGAAATGCAATTTATCTAGCAAATGAAGGGTTTGATGTAACAGCGGTAGATTTATCTATAGAGGGCATTAATTGGGGGAAAGAGAGAGCGTTAGCAAAAGAAATAGAAATTCACTTTATTTGTGATTCGATTTTTAATTTAGAGGGTCAAAATGATTTTGACTTTGTATACGATTCGGGCTGTTTACATCATATTCCACCGCATAGAAGAATAAATTATGTGAATTTAATTAAAAACTCCTTGAAATCGGGTGGTTATTTTGGATTAACATGTTTTGCGGCAGGTGATTTAGATGAACGAAATGGCTCGGAAATATCAGATTGGGACGTATATAGAGGATGGAGTCTGCAAGGTGGTCTTGCATACTCTGAAGAGAAATTAAGAGAGATATTTAAAGAATTTGAAGTGATTGAAATTAGAAAGATGAAGCAAATTGAACAACCAAATACTATGTTTGGAGAATCATTTCTTTGGACAGCATTATTTAAGAAGAAATAAGAAAGTAGATAATTGACAAACTTATCGTTTTTATAGACAATAAACTCATGGGAATGTACGTTCGTTTTTTGTTGGCCGATGTATGTTTTACATAAATACATAACAAGGGGTTGTCTCTATATGAGTAACACAAATCAAAAAATTACTACGTTTTTAATGTTTGAAGGTAAAGCTGAAGAGGCGATGAACTTTTACACGTCGCTATTCGATCAATCAGAAATTGTAAGTATCTCTCGCTACGATGAAAACGGACCTGGTAAAGAGGGTACTGTAATTCATGCAACTTTTACTTTACACGGACAAGAGTTCATGTGCATAGATAGTTATGTAAATCATAATTTTACATTTACACCAGCTATGTCTCTTTATGTAACTTGTGAGACAGAAGAAGAAATTGAAACGGCTTTTAATAAACTAGCCCAAGATGGAGCAGTACTTATGCCTTTAGGTGCTTATCCGTTTAGTAAAAAATTTGGTTGGTTAAATGATAAGTATGGTGTGTCTTGGCAGTTAACGCTTGCTGAATAAAAATTTAAAAAGAAAAGCGTAACCTATTTATAGTTACGCTTTTCTTTTTAAGCATTTTGCTGGCCGAATCTTTTCCCAAGTTTAGCTAACAATTCAGGCTGATCCGCTTGGCTCATTATAACTTCAACAAAGATAAGTTGATTCTTATTTAAAGTTTTTTCCGTTAAAACTTCTGCTAACCCTGTTTCATATTCCACTTTAAATGTTAGGCTTTTCTCTTCTGATCCGAATACGTTCGCTAGTTTTGTGTAATCCCACATTTGTATGTCATTATACGGTTCGTTTTGACCATGAATTGCACGTTCAACAGTGTATCCGTTGTTATTAATTAAAAATATAATCGGTTTTAAATTTTGACGTAGTATAGTCGATAACTCTTGGACAGTTAATTGAAATGAACCATCACCAATAATTAAAATGTTGCGCCGTGATAAATCAGCGAGTTGTGTACCAAGTAGAGCAGGTAATGTATAACCAATCGATCCCCATAGTGGTTGCGCAACATATGTAGTGTTGTTTGGTAAAGGTATAGCGGCACTACCAAAGAAAGGTGTTCCTTGCTCTACGATTAAGACGTCGTTTTCTTGTAAGAACTGGTACATTTGCTGCCAAAAACGTTTTTGCGTAACCATTTGTGGCTTTGGATTAAACTTTTCAGTAATAGATAGTGATTCTGAAATAAATGGCTTAATATCAAGTGTTTCCTCATTTCGATGTTCAATTACATCAGTTAACTGTTGTAAAACATCTTTCATTACAACTGGTCCATATTTTTTATCTATAATTTTAACAGTGTATGGATGAATTTCTATAACTTGCTCTTTCGTAAAACCTTGTGTGAATCCGCCTGTAATAGTGTCAGTCAATTTCACACCAATACTAATAATACAGTCAGATTCATCAATTCTTTTTCGTAAGTACGGAGAACTAACATCACCAGTATAAATTCCTATAAACTGAGGATGTTTTTCAGGGAATATACCTTTCCCCATACTTAACGTTGCGATAGGAAACCCAGTTTGTTCTACGAGTTGATATAAATATTCTTTAGCGTGAAATCGATCTACTTCAAAATCCGCTAAAATTACAGGTTTTTTGGCGCTTTTTATTTTTGAAGTGACATGTAAAAGCATTTTATCGAGCGTTTCTTTATTACTTAAAATTGGTTTATGTAAAATTGGTTCCGTAGGTTTATTAATTGGTTTATTATACACATCAATCGGCAAATTAATATGAACTGGGCGTTTCTCGCGCCAACATGCGCGTAACACGCGATCGATTTCCTCAGCTGCATGTTCAGGGGTTAAATTTGTTTGTGCTACAGTAATTTCTCGATACATATTGGAAAAGTGATCAAACTTTCCATCGCCTAAAGTATGATGAACAAGCTCTCCATTTTCCATTATTGTTGTTGGTGGTGTCCCCGTGATTTTTATAACTGGTACGTTTTCGGCATATGAGCCAGCAACTCCGTTTAGAGCGCTTAATTCTCCAACGCCAAAGGTGGTAATAAGAGCTGCAATTCCTTTTATGCGAGCGTATCCATCTGCAGCATATGCCGCATTTAATTCAGTACAGTTGCCAATCCACTTTAAATTTTCATGTGCCATTACATCATCTAAAAAGGCAAGATTATAATCACCAGGAACACCAAATATATGCTCGATTCCTAATTCACGTAGTCGATCTAATAAATATGTACTTACGGTATATTGCGTTTTCAAGTGAATCATCTCCTAATTGTGCAACGAATATTTCAATAAACTAAAGAAGTTCCAATGCGTTCATTAAAATATAGATTACTGGATTGTGTTATAATTTACATACAGGGGGAAAGTAGATGACACAACATAAAGAAGAACAGATGAATGAAGCATTAGCATTATTTTACTTTGCATATAAAACATTTACTGAAAAGCCAGATGAAATTATAAAAGAGTATGGTATACAACGAGTACATCACCGAATTTTATTTTTTATCGCACGCTTTCCAGGGATAAGTGTTAATGAGTTATTATCGCTGTTAGAAATAAGTAAACAAGCTCTTCACGGACCACTCCGTCAACTTGTGGAAAAGAGCTTAATTGAGAGTAATGAAGCTACACATGACCGCCGTGTGAAACAGTTGTCTTTAACAGAAAAAGGTGTGAATTTAGAGAGAAAACTGAGCGATGTACAAAGGCAACAAATGAGTGCTATTTTTTCAAAATTTGGTGAATCATGTGAAGAAAACTGGCATCAAGTTATGAATGAAATGGCAAATAGTCGTTCTGGTTTTGATGCATGGATATCAAAACGGGAAATACCAGTTGATCAAAAGTAATGAATAAAAACATCTGTTTTATAGTTTGAAAAAGATAAAGTTTTATCCATACATTTGGCAAATATGAATAAATCGTAGTATGTGTGGATAAAAAAATTACATTACCAAAAACTTTATATGTGTACGCAATGGAGCATTAAAATTCATATTTCCGAGAGGGGAATTATAATGATAAAACTTGTACTTATTCGTCACGGACAAAGTTTATGGAATCTTGAAAATCGTTTTACTGGATGGACAGATGTTGATTTATCTGAGAATGGATTAAGTGAAGCGAGAGAAGCAGGATCGATATTAAAGAAAAATGGATATACTTTTGATGTTGCTTATACATCTGTATTAAAACGAGCTATTCGGACGTTATGGATTGTACTTCACGAGATGGATCTTTCCTGGGTGCCAGTACATAAATCTTGGAAGCTAAATGAAAGACATTATGGTGCATTACAAGGGTTGAATAAAGATGAAACAGCGCAAAAATATGGTGAGGAGCAAGTTCATATTTGGAGAAGAAGTATTGATGTAAGACCACCTGCTCTTACTGAAGATGATCCTAGGTATGAAATGAATGATCCAAGATATAAAGCACTGAAAAAAGGTGAGTTTCCATTGACAGAATGTTTAGTGGATACGGAGAAAAGAGTACTTGCTTATTGGCATTCAGAAATTGCGCCGAAATTAAAGAATGGTAACAAAGTAATCATTTCATCACATGGTAACACAATTCGCTCTCTAGTAAAATATTTAGACAATCTTTCAAGTGATGGTGTTGTTTCATTAAATATTCCAACGAGTATACCGCTCGTTTATGAATTAGACGAAAATTTACGTCCGATTCGGCATTATTACTTAAGTATGGATAGAGAAGTACCTGAAGGGGAAATTCCGAAACATATTACTTTTTAACATGAACATTTGAAACGCATGCTTGTCTACATATACAATGTAGATTCAAGATAAAAGACGTGGCACCTTCTAATGTATATGCGATGTAGCTAAATTTAGAAGCTTGTCCACGTCTTTTGTCATAAAGAGAGCTGCTTGTGCATGTAATGATATCGTGAGTAGTTTTTGAATGGAGGGTGATGTCATTGGTGATCTCTAACATTCGAATCGGCCTATTTATTTTAGCAATCGTTTTTCTAGTACTTGTTTTCTTTTATTGGAAAAACGAAGAGTTGTACGAGGAGAAGAAGCAACGTATTAGAAAGACTTGGTATGGGTTGTTTATAATATCAGTCACCGTGTATTTCATGATAAAAGGAATTGATTTAACCCTCTGGAAAAATCTTTTAATGTTCACTGCAATGGTTATTTTTGTTGATATCGCATTTATTTTAACACCAAATATTTCAGAAATATGGGGAGCGAAATTTAGCGATATCGGTAAGACTGTCCAATCGATAAAACGATCATTAATTGCTTCTAAAGCAAGAGGAGAAATTTACACAACAATTATTCAAAATGTCAATTCAGCAGTATTCGGTACGATGGAATGGCATACGGAAGAGGAATATACAAAGAGCTTAAACGTGTTTTTAGATTCATATGGGGAAAAAATTGGGGCGAAAATAGTTGTATTTGAAGCGGCAAAGGAATTAAATACAAACTTTCGTGGTATTCGCTCTCAATTTAGTATTATGGTTCCGTTTGAACACATCGAGCAATTGAATGAGCAGAAAGCAGTGCAAGTAGAGAATGTCGGAATTATACCAGCAAAAATAGTGAGTGATGTTTTCATTGTTATTGACGGGAAGAAAAATAATCTTCAAGATCGGGATTTTGAAAATGTATATAATTTAACAATACATCATAGTTATTTTAGTAAATAAGGACAGGATTTTTTTCTGTCCTTTTCACTTATACATAAAGGTAAAGCGAATTTAGACAAACTTGTATAAAATCGGACAATCATTCCTACACTAGCACGTAGAGGTGATTGTAGTGATAAAAGATAATAATAATGATTTTTTTAAAGAAGATAATGAAGATACAACAGATTTCTCGTTAATAAAAGGAGATACTTTGCAGCAAGTAGAAGAATTAGAAGATGAATTAAAAAGAAAATGATACGTGTACACCCTGTCTGCATTTGCTATATAATATAAATAAAAGGTTGTATCTTTTTGAAAAGGTGGAGAAGAGATGGCTGAAGTAAATGTACAAAAGTCTTCGTTTTTTAAAGAAAAAAAAGAAGCACCCAATACAGATTTCTCTCTTGTGAAGGGTGCATTGACTCAAAATGTGGATCGATTAGAAAAATTTGTAGAGACAATTCCATATAAGTATATAAAAAAGGGTAATGTAAAAGAGAATGCGTAAAAACATTCTCTTTTACATTACCTCTTTATGATTTGTTTATGCGTTATTTCTTTTTTTGTTTAAAAATGATTTTATACATAAAATACCCAAGGGCTGCAAAGATGAATCCAATAGCAGCACCAACTATTTGTTTCATAAACAATAAGTATAACGAAGCAATAATTAGGGTAAATAAGATTAAAATTAATACATGCTTTGAAATAAATTCTAACCCTTTGTACACTAGTAGAATGACACCTGAAAGAACAGTGATGATAGGTAATATCCTATTTTCGAAAAAGCCTTCCTTTTTTTTGCTAGAATGCTGTTGTTTATTCAATATAAATATACTCCCGTCTTAAAGGATTAATCTTTTATTAGTTTTGCTATTTCATTTTCGAAAAGATTTTTGGTTAAATGGATTATATCAAAGGAATCATTTATTATATTTCGAGTTAATAGCCATTGGGTGTTTGGTGATTCAATAACAAAGAATCCATTGTCAGAAATAACCTCATTCTTTTCGGTTGTATCTAGACGCATAATAGTGTAAATAGAATGTGTTGATTTTAAATCTATTATAAAATTTTCAGCATATAAGGAATTAAATCCATTCCCTATTAACATTGTTTTCCCTTCTTGAATAGACAAAGGGAAAAAATTTTCAATATTTTGTACGATATGGTTTGGAAGAGTTCCTACAATGTTACTTCCTTGTTCCTCTTGCTGAAATACTAGCTGTAATAAATTTTTAGATTCTAAAAATAATCTATCGTCTGAAATTTCTTCAATTTTATGTGCAATACCAACTCAACTCTGATATGTAACGTTTGAAGTGTTATCAATATAAATGTTAGCAGTAATCGTTGTTTCGTTTATAAAATCGACTTTTTGAAGTAATAATGGAAGGTGCGGATTACATAAAGTGCTGAATAATTTCTCTATACTAGGTTGTAACTGTATTTTTTTATTAATCTCTTTGTATGAAAAATTATTTTAACCAAGAGTATATTAGATGGAAATCCCATTAAAATCTACTTTTTTATAATATCAAATATTATTATTAAATAGCAGATTAATATTGTTAATTTTATGATAATTAACAAAAATAAAAAAGAGAGAATGCCAGCTAGGAGTTAAAGGCACATCAGATTTCTCGTTAATAAAAGGAGATACGGTGCAGCAAGTAGAAGAATTAAAAAGAAGATGATACGTGTACACACTGTCTACATTTGCGATATAATATAAATAGAAGATTGTATCTTTTTGAAAAGGGGGAGAAGAGATGGCTGAAGTAAATGTACAAAAGTCTTCGTTTTTTAAAGAAAAAAAAGAAGCACCCAATACAGATTTCTCTCTTGTGAAAGGTGCATTAACGGAAAATATAAATCGGTTAGAGAAATTAATGAATAATAGTACTTCAAAATATATGAGAGCAAAAAAAGAGAAAGAAAATGCATAGTGCATTTTCTTTCTCTTTTTATATGTAATTTAAATGTTTAACGAGCAGATATTAAAGTATGAAATAGAAAGTGAAAATAATGAATCATGGTATAATGATAAAAGGCTTACATATTATTTTGTTATTTTGAGAGGAGCTTAAAAATGTATTCTACTTTAGAACAATTAACAAAGCACCCTGTATTTTATCATTTTGCAGAAATTTCAAAGATTCCTAGAGGATCAGGTAACGAAAAGGAAATTAGTGATTTTTTAGTTGGTTTTGCGAAAGAGCGTAATTTAGAAGTAGTTCAAGATGAAGCATTAAATGTCATTATTAAAAAAGAAGCAACTGCTGGTTATGAAAATGTACCAGCTATTATCATTCAAGGTCATATGGATATGGTATGTGAAAAAAACCAAGCAACCGTACATGATTTTGAAAAAGATCCAATTGAATTACGAATTATTGGGGACATGTTATATGCAAATCAAACAACTTTAGGTGCTGATAATGGGATTGCAGTTGCATATGCATTAGCTTTATTAGATTCAAAAGACATTCCGCATCCAGCACTTGAAGTGGTTATTACTACTGAAGAAGAAACGACAATGGGCGGAGCTTTTGCTGTTGATTCAAATCATTTTGAAGGAAAGATTTTTATTAATATTGATTCTGAAGAAGATCATAAATTACTAGTAAGTAGCGCAGGTGGTGCGAAAGCTGTTGAAACAATTCCAGTAATTTGGGATGAAGCGCCAGTAAATATGGATGCATACCGTCTATATATCGGTGGTCTAAAAGGCGGACATTCTGGTATGGAAATTGATAAACAACGTGGTAATGCGAACAAAGTATTAGGACGAGTATTACATGATTTATTAGCAAATATTCAATTTGATATAAGTGAAGTTCATGGCGGATTGAAAACGAATGCAATTCCGCGTGAAAGTGTAGCTACAATTGTATTACGTACAGAAGACGTAGAGAAGGTAGAAGAAATACTAGAATCATGGACACGAGTATTACAAGAAGAAATGCGTGCTGTTGATCCAGATGTTCATGTTACACTTACAAAATTGGATGAGAAAGTAGAAAAAGTATTTGCTAAAGAAACACAAAAGCAACTTATTTCATCATTATTCTTAATTCCAAATGGCATTCAAAGTATGAGCATGGATATTAAAGGTCTAGTAGAAAGCTCAACAAATTTAGGTGTTATTGAAACATTGCAAGATGAAATTAAATTACGTAACGAAGTGAGAAGTTCTGTAAGTAGTTTAAAACAGCATATTGCAGATGAGATTAAATGTATTGCTGAATTAGTTGGTGCAACATTTGAAATAGAGTCAGAGTATCCAGAATGGCCATACAATCCGAATTCGCAAATTCGTAATTTATTTGAAAAAGTGCATCAAGAAAAATACAATAAAGATGTTGAAATCTTCGCTGTGCATGCAGGGATTGAATGTAGTGTATTCGTTCAAAAGATGCCTGAATTAGATGCAATTTCATTCGGTCCAGATATATTCAACGTCCATACGCCAGATGAACATATTAGTATTTCTTCTGTTGTGAATAACTGGGGATTCTTCGTTGATGTAATGAAGGGTACGAAAGAATTAGCTAAGTAATAATGATGAAATGAAAAATAGCCTATAAAACTTTATAGGCTATTTTTTTATATAGAGTTTTATTAGAAATTCGTTTTTATGTAAGTATTTAATTTTTGCTTTTATTTCTAAAAGAGATTGTACCAAAGATTGCTCCGGATATTGCTCCGATTAAAGTCATAAAAATTGCACTCCAAGCTGCAATTGACATTATTACACCTCCAAATAATAAATTATTGTTTCTTATTCCTTTTAATAGAAATGATGATTGCAACAACTGCTAAGAAAATAAGAGGAGACCAAGAAAAGAAAGACATGTAGCATTCTCCCTTCAATAATTATGTAAGATATTTATATAAATTAATTATCACATGTTTTTAAATCGAACATGTGTAATATGCAATATTGCATATTGGATTGTAGAACTTAAAGAAGTGGAAACAGTTATTGAATAAAAATGATAATTTATAAAGAAAGTAAGGATTTTTTCTAACCTTAAAAGGGGAAAACAATCAAAAAACTCCTCTATCTTATATAAGGTAGAGGAGTTTTTAAAATGGTTTTTGTTTAAGAAAAATAGTATTCAATATTTATTTACTGGTGAGATAAACGTAAATTATTTTGAGATTTTAAAGCTGCCCCCATAATAATAATTTTCTCCAAGTTTCATAACAGCTACATATGTTCCTGGATTATAAGCCTTAGTAATAGGCGTTACAAACCTACCATAATTATGTTTTAAACCTGAGTCATAGATGGTTTTATATCTATGCAAGTTTATTTTATCATTTTCATTTCCACTCAATTGATATATTTTTACAATACCAGTATCCTTACCACCAGTATATATAGTAACATCGAATGTATCTCCATGCTTTAAGTCACCAACTGCTAACTCTTCTATAAAATCTGCATTATGATGTAATAAAAAATAACTTTGCCACCGCCAAGTATCTACAAATCGTGATTCTTTTTGTGTAAGTTGCGATTCAGCAGAAACAGGTGGGAGTGTACTAATTGTATTCGAAAATAAAAATCCTCCAACAGTCAATGCGCCAATAATTGTTGATTGCCTTAAAAGTTTCATCTTCTAGACCTCCTAAATAATAAAGGATTTAAAAATCGATTTTGTGAAAAACTAGCTGTGAAATCTAAAGGATGATAATATCTTCTATAATCATATTAACATTTATTGATTTATCAGACAAATCAAAGAATAATAAAATTATATCGAGGGAGTAAAGGGTAATATAAGAATGAAGTTAGATGTAAAACTAAGAAATCTTTATCATAGGTAATTAGGATCTATTATTTGAAAACGCGATTATTTTAATACTGAAATTTCAATTCACACCATAAGTTTTAGTACATAATTTTACAATTTGACTTATATAATTTATCGCGTTATGATTCCGTTATAATAAAAGAAAGGCTTGAGGATAATGATTCGTCGTTTGAGAAAGCTAAAAAATGTAGCAGTCGTAGTAAGCTTCTAAGTAAATTGAAAAAATCTACAATACTTAGAAGCGAGGAATAAAGTTATGAAGCATCCATTATATAATCATTGGTCAGAAACGAAGTATTTAAAAGATATAGTAACAAATCCACTCATTGAGGTAGGAGAGTACTCCTATTATTCAGGTTATTATGGTCATCAAAATTTTGAAGATGGCTGTGTAAGGTATTTGTGGGGGGATGCTAAGTCCCGAGCACTGTTCAATCCAATTGAACAGATGGGATGGCATCTTGATAAACTCATTATTGGGAATTATGTTTGTATTGCCAGTGGAGTAGTCATTTTAATGGGTGGTAATCACAATCATCACTCAGAATGGATTACAGTATATCCATTCGCTGAGCAAATTGAACATTCATATGAACCGAAGGGCGATACAGTCATTAAAAGTGATGCTTGGATTGGAATGAATGCTATTATTATGCCTGGCGTTACAATCGGTGAAGGTGCAATCGTTGCAGCAGGATCTGTCGTAAGTAAAGATGTTCCGCCGTATACAATAGTGGGCGGAAATCCTACTAAAGAAATAAAGAAACGGTTCACTGATGCACAAATAAATATGCTAATGGAAATGCGTTGGTTTGATTGGGATAGAGAATTAGTTGAGAAAGCAATTCCTATTTTATCTAGTTCATCTATTGAATTATTATATGATTTTTATAAAAAGGAACTAAAAAATAGATAGATCTGTGAAAAAACTACATTCTATATAGGATGTAGTTTTTTTATTATAAAAATGAATAGTCTAGACTAAGGAAAATTCATCTCTAGTATGAGTTTAGCAAATAGCTGAATTAAATAATTAAAATCCTTGATAGCTAATAAAACCAGTGTGTCTCGATATTTAATCGGGACACACTGGTTTTATTTTTTGAAAATGTGGAACAAATGTATTATTTTGATTGTCTATTCATTGTAATCCTAAAAAATATGAAAGTACGGATTATCTTGAAAAATACAAAGGTATTAAAAATAGGGATGTGTGTAGGAATACAAAGTATCAGTGCGCCTAAAAGTGTGGGATGAGATGGTCTATATGAAAGCAATCCTAACGTCTTATATGTATATAGAATTTGAGAATACTGTCTATTTTTTGAGGATTATGTAAGAATAACATTTTTTTGAGTACAAAGATATTGGAGGTAACAGAAGTGAAAGGTATGTTTTGCAAGAGAAGTATTGCAATAGTAACAGTGCTTATACTATTTTATAGCATGGTCGTTACATTTGGAAGAGCATCAGCTGAAACAGTTCCTGCTATAGATGTAGAAGCAGGATCAGCAATTTTAGTAGAAGCAAATTCCGGGAAAATTTTATATCAAAAAAATGCAGATGAATCATTAGCCATTGCTAGTATGACAAAAATGATGAGTGAATATTTAGTTCATGAAGCGGTGGATAAAGGAAAACTTAAATGGGATCAAAAAGTTAAAATCTCTGAATATGCATATAAGATTTCGCAAGATCGCTCATTATCAAACGTTCCATTAGAAAATGGTGGCTCTTATACAGTAAAAGAGTTATATGAGGCAATGGCAATTTACTCTGCAAATGGTGCAACAATTGCTTTAGTTGAAGAAATTGCTGGAAAAGAAGTCGATTTTGTGAAAATGATGAACGATAAGTCAAAAGAGTTTGGAATGAAAAATTATAAATTTGTAAATTCTACAGGTTTAACAAACCAAGATTTAAAAGGATATCACCCAGAAGGGACAACTCTAGACGAGAACAATAAAATGTCCGCAAGAGATTGTGCAATTTTAGCACAACGTCTTATTCAAGACTTCCCGAAAATATTAGATACAGCAAAAATTCCCAAAAAAACATTCCAAAAGGGTGGCAAGTATCCAATTGATATGGTGAATTTTAACATGATGTTAAAAGGTTTAATTAAGCAATATGAAGGTGTAGATGGGTTGAAAACAGGAACTACTCCAGAAGCCGGTGATTGCTTCACTGGTACAGTAGAAAGAAACGGTATGCGCCTAATCTCTGTAGTGATAAAAACAAACTCTCATACAGCACGTTTTGATGAAACGAAGAAATTATATGATTACGGATTTGCGAATTTTGAAGTGAAGAAGCTATATGGAAAAGATTCTATGGTAAAAGGGCATGAAACAGTGCGAGTAGCAAATGCAAAAGACAAAGACGTAGTTGTTCAAACGAAGCAGGCTATTTCACTTCCAATGCCGAAGGACAATAAAGACGTTTATAAAAAAGAATTTAAAATATCGAATAAAGTACAAGAAGCGCCTATTAAAAAAGGTGTAAAAATAAGTAAAATGATTATCTCGCCTAAAGATAGTACAGATCCTGGGTTCTTATCAGGTAAATCATTACAAATAGACCTTGTAACAAAATCTGATGTAGAACAAGCAAATTGGTTTACACGTTTTATGCGTAAAATCGGTTCTTTTTTCAGCGGTATGTGGGATAGCGCGATTGATATAATAAAAAGCTAACTTGATAAGATAAAAATCCATATTAATCTGAAACAAAGAGTTTCAAAGTATTATGGATTATTATGTAGATAGTTTGACATGGAATATTGCATTAATTCTCAAATTTGGTTCTTCAGAACTATTGGTAGTGATATCAAGCTAAACTAAATTTGTATCTATATAATCAAAAAACGCTATTCTTTTTGTAGAAATATACAGAAAGAATAGCGTTTATTATGAATTTTTTGATTTAAAGCATTCTAGTACAAGGTTAGTTTAATAAAGTTACATGAAGAACAATCATCCATTATTTCATCAAATGATAATAAAAATTAATATCCGGTACTTATTTCTGTAATTAGATTTTATGAAAAATTAATAAAGTCTTTTCTTTGTATTAACTATTTTGTTTTAAATTATTTATATAAGGAAATGGAAATCAGAAAACAGATACATAGATTAACTTTGAACTGCTTATATGAGGGATCTAAATAGACATTATGTACAATTTTCCCACTACGGCTATTATAGCGGCCTTTATGAACAGCAAAATCTACAATATACAAGGAGAACATTTTATGAGTAAGAGAATAAAAGAATTAGATTCCATACGGGGGTTAGCAGCACTTACTGTGGTATTTGGACATTTTTGTTTAATGCTACCATCGTTGCCTAATTTTATTAAATTTTCCCCACTTAGGTTTTTATGGGCAGGTGGGGAAGCAGTTATCGTTTTTTATGTACTAAGTGGTTTTGTTTTATCTATGGCACTTTATCATTCAAAAACAAATTATTGGGGATATTTAATTAAGAGATTTGTAAGAATCTATATTCCTTATTATTTTTGGATAATCATTACCTTTGCTTTATTTATATTGTTTTCGCCGTATGAAGTGGTAGGGCTACGGGATTGGTTCTATGATAGGTGGCAAGGGTCTATAACAAAATTAGATATTATAAACCATTTTGTGCTTCTTAATAACTTTTTTACCGAAAATTATAATCCAGTTATTTGGTCATTGGCTCAAGAAATGCGTATATCTATTGTGTTTCCTTTGTTATTCCTTCTTTTTTATAAACTGAATTGGAAGAAAACGATACTATTTGCTTTGAGTTTTTCTTTAATTAGTGTTTTTCTTAATATGTTGCATATTGGGAAAGCTGAGGGGTTTTATAATGGTTATGCAGATACACTACATTTTACATCTATGTTTCTGGTTGGAATGTTACTTTTTAAGCATCAGGAAAAACTTATCTACTCATATAGGAATATGAAAAAAATTAATAAAGGATTTCTGATTGTAATAGGGATTATTTTATATTTATATTCCATTTTAATCTATGGTTTTTCCCGTAATGATACTACTTTCTTATTAAAAGATTGGGGTGTTGTAATGGGTGTTAGTATATTTATTATAATGGCCATGAGTAACCTAAAAGTAAAAGTATTTTTAAATAAGGGTGTGTTTGTATATTTAGGAGAAATTTCATACAGTATCTATTTGTGCCACTTTCCAATCATGATGGTACTATTTAAACTTTTGTATACAAAGATACCTATCTTTTTCCTTCTTATTTTGTGCATTACAGTGACACTACTTTTTTCTATGGTTTCGTATCATTTAATCGAAAAGAAATGTATCAATTGGGCAAAACAAAGAACAACAAATTTTTTGAAAAAAGTATAATGCCTAGAGAGATTTTATTTCTTTAGTAAATATATGAATATGACCGATTCCTAAGCATATTGGGAATCGGTCAATTTTGGATTCTACATGTAAATATAATAAAGTGGAATTTAATTGAAATCGAAAACCACTTAGAAATAACAATTACGTTGTGAGCTATTGTATAGTATAAATATGGTTAATAATAAAGGGGGAATACGTATGTGGAAGCGATTTGTAGCGATTGGTGATAGTTTTACAGAGGGGATAGGGGATGAAGTTGAGGGAATTGCATTAAAAAGCTGGGTAGATCATTTTGTTCAACTATGTGTAAACGATATAGAATATGCTAATTTTGCAAAGCGTGGGTTAGTAACTAAAGAAATTCGCTCACAGCAATTGGAAAAAGCATTAACTTTTAAACCAGATTTGGTTAGTCTCATTGCGGGTGCAAACGATGTATTAAAAGGACGTTGGAATCATCAAACATATAAGAACGATATGGAATTTATGATAGATACATTAAGTAAAACAGGTGCTGATATTATGATAGCAAACCTTCCAGATTTTACAGTGAGGCTTCCTTTTTCTTCTGAAAAAAAACAAGTGTTAAAAGAACAATTATTAGAGGCAAATGAAGTTATATTTTCACTGAGTAGAGAGTATAAGCTTCATCATGTTGACTTTTGGAATCATCAGTTGGTTAATGACAATACGCTTTGGTCTAAGGATTTCATTCATCCAAACTCAAAAGGATATGTAAAAGTTGCTGAATTGATTTTTAATTGTTTACATGTACATGACTCTTCTAAATAAGCTGGAGAATGACCTAAACTCCTGTCACATGCTGCACAGGGGGGTGATACGAAAAAGAAGTATATAGAGTGCCTAAAATTATACTTTAAGTAATTCTTTTTATTGTTTATATTTTTGATATTTTCTGTTGCAGAACCCTTAGTATAAGGGTTCTTTTTTGTGTGAAATATATACAAAAAAGATACGAACGGAAAACTCGAACTGAAAGGTATTTTAAATAAAATTGTTAAAACAACACTAATAACGAAAGCAATTGCTAAATAGAATCTTAAAATCTTCCCCCTCGAATGCAACTTAACCATAGAATTTAATTTTTCTATAAATGTGGAACAATTTCATTACTTACACTGTCTATTAAGCGTTAAAACATTTTTTGTTTAATATATCAAGAAAGGAATAAATATTTTTTAACTAAGGGAGAAGATTGAATTGAAAAAATTATGGATGCTGCTTTTCTTTTGTTTTGCAGTTATGTTGGTGGGATGTAATAAAAATGAATCGCCAAAACAAGCATTTGAAGAATATATCAATTTATGGAATGATAAAAAATTTGCAAATATGTATGATTATTTATCAGAACATGCAAAAAAAACGATTTCTAAAAAGGAATTCACAGAGAAATATCAAAAAATCTATGAGGGTATTGGAGTTAAGAATTTAAAAGTTAAAACGAAAGGAGAGAATACGAAAGATAAAGAACTCTTTCTTTTTGAAGTTAAGATGGATACGGATGGAGGACCAGCTTCATTTATCCATGAGGTAAAACTTGTGAAAGAAAAAGAATCTTGGAAAATAGATTGGACACCAGATTTTATTTTTCCAGGTATGAAAAAAGATTACAAAGTACGTATGCAAACAGAACAAGGAAAACGTGGAGAAATATACGATCGAAATGGGAAAGGTCTAGCAACGAATGGTAAAGCGACTGAGGTTGGAATTATTCCAGAGAAACTAGGCGAAACGGCGGCGCAAACAAAAGAACTAGTTGCACAGTTACTGGATATGTCTATAGAAGAGGTCGATCAGAAGCTTACAGCGAAATGGATAAAGCCAGATTCCTTTGTACCAATTGGTATTTTAAAAGAGGGAACTAGACAGAATGATTATATCGAATTAGAAGGGGTATCATCTAGACCAATCAATATTCGTACGTATCTATTAGGTGAAGCAGCGGCACACTTAACTGGCTATATAGGAAAGGTGAATGCAGAGGAGTTAAAATCGCTTCAAAAAAGAGGTTATCAAGCTGATGATTTAATAGGTAAGACAGGCTTAGAGAAAGTACTGGAGAATAAATTACGTGGTGAAAAGGGTGGGCGCGTATTTATAGAAGATGAGAGTGGGAAAGAGATTAAAAACGTAGCAAAAAAAGAAGCGAAATCAGGGGAAAATGTTACATTAACAATTGATGCTGCAATTCAAGAAAAAATCTATAATGAGATGAAAAATGAAGCAGGCTCTAGTGCAGCGATCAATCCTAAAACAGGTGAAACAATCGCGCTTGTAAGTAGCCCTGCTTATAATCCAAATATAATAGTTAGAGGAGCCTCAAAAGCACAAAGAGAGGTGTGGACTAACGACGCGAAACTACCAATGATGAATCGCTTCACACAAGCATTCGTACCAGGTTCCGTATTTAAAACGATTACAGGTGCAATTGGTTTGGAAACAAACGCAATAAATCCTAAGGAAGAATTTAAAATTCAAGGATTGAAGTGGATAAAAGATTCATCTTGGGGAAATTATTATGTAACACGTGTGAAGGATGCAAGTCCAATTGATTTTGATAAGGCGATGAAGTACTCTGATAATATTTATTTTGCTCAACAAGCTTTGAAAATAGGAAAAGAACAGTATGTAAATGAACTGAAGAAATACGGTTTTCATGAAAAATTACCAATCGAATACGAATTTCCTATGTCAATCATTACAAGAGATGGGATAAAAAATGATATTCAACTAGCAGACACGGGATACGGACAAGGACAAGTATTAATGACACCACTTCATTTAGCATTAACATATGCACCGATTGTGAATGAAGGGAATATTCCGTCGCCCCATCTTTTAAAAGAAGCAAGAGTAACGGGAAATTGGAAAGAAAATGTGGTGTCTAAAAAGAATCAAGACATATTAAAGAGTGCATTAACAAAAGTCATTAATGACCCTGATGGTGCGGGGAGAATTGCTAAGGTTGATGGTATAACGCTTGCTGGTAAAACAGGTACAGCAGAACTGAAAGAGTCGAAAGAAGTGGACGGAAAAGAACTTGGATGGTTTGCAGCTTTTGATGCAAATGAGCCAGACATGATTGTAACCATGATGATTGAAGATGTAAAAGGAAGAGGAGGGAGCAATGTTCCAGGTGAAAAAGTAAAACATGTTTTTCAGAAATAATACCTTAAGTATAAGGTGAAATCTTTTAGTAAATTCACTATACGTTTGCTTAACGTAAAGAACAATTAAGTATCACAAAAGCATTCTTCCTAATCGAGAATGCTTTTTCTATTTTGTTATGGCTCGAGGAAGTTGATACTTCATCATATACATTGTTTAAATCAAATTCTATGGTTTTAAATGTGATATTATGGAACCTGTCATTTAAGAGAATATATAGGTAATTATTTAAGGGTTTTACTATTGAAAAAAGATAATCAATGGAACAAATGAAACTTGTATCTTGTCTATATATTGAAACCATAATAAAAGTGAGGGTAGTTTTAGGTTTATTCAAATAAGTTTGAGGTGTGGAAATGGAACAAACGTTTATTGAAAAGTGTAATCATGATGAGCTGGACTATGTTATAAAAGACTATTGGCAAGATGTATGGAATTATTCATTTATTATTACGAAAGATCCACACTTATCAGATGATATCACACAAGATGTATTTATAAAGGTATTTAAAAATTGGAATTCATTTCGAAAGGAGTCATCTATTAAAACGTGGATATTAAAAATCACAAGAAATACGGCAATAAACTATTTGAAATCATCTTATTTTAAAAGAATATCTTTAGTAGGATTTTTTAGTGACGATAAGCAAACTCTGTCGGCAGAACAAGAATTTTTTAAGCAAGAAGAAATGAATGATGTGTGGAAAGTTGTATTAAAACTACCTAAAAAGCACCGTGAAATAATAATATTGGACGCAAAATATGAATTATCTTATGAAGAAATAGCTGAAACACTAGGAGTATCCATTGGAACTGTAAAATCTAGATTAAGTAGAGCAAGAAGTAAGGTTTCAAAATTAATAGGGGAGGGTGGTAGTGATGAACAATAAACAAAATCCTGACTGGTATAGAAAATTAAAAAAAGGCCCAATGGAACACCGTAAAGACGAAGAAGAATATATTTATAAAATAAAGCAATCTATATATCAAAGTAATGAGGTAGGTTCTCCAAAACATACAAGACCATTTCGTAAAAAAGCATTGCCAATTGTAGTGGTTTTAGCTTGTACATTTTTATTTTTTATTGTTCAACAACCTTGGCTTGATGATAATAAATCACCGGTACAAAGTAGTACACAAATTAAGCCTAAAACAAAAGATGAGTCTGCTCAAGATCCAACATTAAAACAATTTATGAATGATTTATATCAAAGTACAAATGCAAAAAATGAAAATGACTTGTATAAAGCGTTAAACAATGAAGTTCAATTTAAAGGGAATAGCTATAAGAAGGATGAATTGAAGTTTGATGAAGATATTTTTCATGAGTTGCAAGTCGCTCTTACAATGGGGGGAGAATTTGCAAATGATACAAAACAAGTATACAAAGTACCAAGTGGATTGACAGAAAGTAACCAACCAAAACAAGCACATTTTATATATGCAACTGTTACTGGAAATAAAACGAAAATTTTAGCTGAACCAAAGCGAGAATCACAAGTTTTATATGAAGTATCTAATGAAATGGTAAAAGCTTGGATTCCAGAAAAAGTGCAGAAGGATGGATATATAAAAATATCGACAATTAACGGTAATACTGGATATGTACAAAAAGAGTACGTTTTAACTGATATTAAATATTCATTTATGTTCGAAAAGAATAATGAAGGTATATGGAAAATTATAAATATAGATTCTATATGGTAAAAGAGGAAGGTTCACTTTAATGAACCTTCCTCTTTGTTTTTATTTTCTTTTTGAAGAGTATTCCAGGACTCTAAAATTTCTGATGTAACTAGAGCGGCAATGTTTTTTTCTGAATTACTACTAGGAATAACGACAGAAACGGCAATCTTTGGATCTTCGGTAGGAGCATATGCAATGAATAGAGAATGATTTATCATTCTTTCTTGCTCATTCGGAAAACCTGTAATACCTGTTTTACCTGCGACGTCAAAGGGCAATTTTTTAATCTCCTCTATATTTTGACTCATTCCACCTTGCACGACATTCCAAAAGTTCATCGGGTAACGATTTGAACTTTCTAAAATGGGTTTAAACTTTTTTGTTTCCTTACCATCTTGACCAATAATAGCACTTGCCATTTGAGGTTTATATTTATCACCTTTACTTGCCAAAGTTGCTGCATATTGAGCGAGTTGAAGAGGAGTATGCACTTCATTTCCGCCCCACGACGCATTTAATAAAGCGGAGATTCCGTTTTCAAACTTATTAGAAGGATGAAATTCATATTGTCCGTCTTCTTCAAAGGGTAAATCAATCCCGGTTTTAGAACGTAGGCCGAATTGCATTAAATAATCTGTCCATATATGTGCCACCTTTTCTACATTGCCATTATTTTGGTTAAATAATGGCAGAGCTACTTTTGCAGTCATAAATGTGTTAGATGAATTAATGATAGCCTGCCTCGGTGTAATCTCACCTTTTGGCGTTCCAGGTGCATTCGTAATGTTATTTTGATTATCATACTGAAAAGTACCTTTATCTAAATATGTATCTTCAGGTTGAAAAAGTTTTTCGTTTAATCCAATTAAAATAGTAAGTGGCTTTATAGTAGAAGCCATATTTACATAAGATCCACCATACTTTAATTTTTGAATTGCTTTATTTTGCGAAAGTGATTTTATGTTATCTACTTTAGTTGATACATGTGTATGTAATATATTTGGATTAAAAACTGCTGAGTTGGCCATAGTTAAAATTGCGCCAGTTTTTACATCGCTCACTACAGCATAACCAGCTTTAGCATCAGGTGTTTTCTTAATTTGAGACCTTAATGCTTCCTCTGTTTTTTGCTGTAATCTAGAGTCTAAAGCTAGCCGGACATCTTTTCCTTTTTGTACTTTTTGAATGTTCCATAATAACTTTTTATTACTTATTTTAAAAATAAGAGTTTTACTTGGTTTTCCTTTTAAATCATTTTCATATTGCAGCTCAATCCCACTTTTCCCAACAGCCATATACTTTGAAGTATGGTCATTTTCTACATACCCAATTACCTGTGAACCAATTTCGTGTTTAGGATAATATCGAATCCATTCATCTTTAATTATTACATTATTGGTTTTGTTTTTGTTTATGAATGCAAGTTCGTTCTCAGCTATATCAGAGTATAACGGTATATCATTCATAGTCTGCTTGTTACAAGATTGTTGTAATTGAGATTTTATGTTCTCTGTAGAAATATCATGTTGAAACTCGCTTGAAAATTGATTAAAAAAAGCTAATGTGTTTGATGTATCTTGTTTCGATAGTTTTTCATCATTAGAAGTGCAATATAGAGACTTAACCTTCTTATTTGTAGCTAGTATTACACCATTTTGATCAAAGATTTTTCCTCTTTCAGCTGAAGAAGTTGCGATAGTTATTGAAATGAAGTTGATTTTAAATAAAATTAGTAAAATCAAACCTACAATAGAAAGAACCGCAAAAAATCTCCATCTTTTTGTATGTAACATATAACCCTCCCTTATGTAGCCTATTTCATCTTATAGTTAATTATTTTTTTTGTAAATGTGGAACAACTTTATTGTTTAGGTTGTCTATTAAGTATTACAGCACGAAGAAAGGAACAATCAGTATGAAAATTTACTATCAAGTCTAAGTGTAAGTTTAATAAGAGTTATTATACAGTTTAGCATTTCTAATGCAAGCGACAAAAAAATAGAGAAAAAACAGGAAGGGAGAGTTATTAATTACGTAGCTAAACGAAAAGGAATGAATGCTTACAAGGAGTAGGTAAAAAATTGAGACGATAATTTATAACCGGTCATCGGTATCTAAAATATAAGGAATGCTTTTAGTATTTGTAGCAATTCCTGAAAGAATTATATGGAGGATTTATGAAAGAACAAAAAGGAAAGAAGCAGAAGACATATATATCTATTCGATTAAATATAATGTTCCTTTGCATATTTTTACTATTCTCAGCTATTATTATGCAACTAGGAAAAGTGCAAATCGTAGAGGGAGAGGCTTATAAGAATCAAGTGGAAAGCCGTCAAAATGCAACAACTAGCATTCCAGTTCCGCGTGGACAAATACTAGATCGAGAAGGGAAAACAGTTGTTAATAATAAATCTCTTCGCGCGATTACCTATACAAGGGTAAAGGGGATTACGAGTGAAGAAATTTTAAAAACAGCAAAAGACTTGGCGAAAGTACTTGAAATGCCCGAACAAGATATAAATAAGTTAACCGATATTGATAAAAAGGATTTCTGGATGCAGTTAAATACGAAACGTGCGGAGACAAAGATCACTAAAAAAGATATAGAAACGTTTAAAGAAAAGGGAATAGAGGGAAAAGAGTTAGACAAAAAAATTGAAGAATTAAGACGAGACCACGTTACAGAAGCTGAATTGGCAGAATTAACAGCACAAGATTTAAAGGTGTTAGCTATTAAAAGTAAAATGAGTTCAGGTTATCAACTGACACCACAAATTATTAAAAAAGATGTAACGGATGCAGAGTATGCGCGGATAAGTGAAAATCTTGCGGAGTATCCTGGAGTAGATGCAACGGTTGATTGGGAACGTAATTATGTAAATGGTAATTTATTTCGTTCTGTATTAGGTAATATTACGAGTAGTGAAGAAGGTCTGCCGAAAGAAAACTTAGATTCTTATTTGGTACGTGGATATAACCGTAATGACCGTGTCGGAAAAAGTTATATTGAACAACGATATGAAGATGTATTACACGGCACAAAAGAAGAAGTGAAAAATATTACTGATAAATCAGGAAACATTATAAACACAGAAATCATCTCTAAAGGAAAAAGTGGTAATAGTTTAACATTAACGATTGATATGGAATTGCAAAAGAAGGTCGAAGAAAGCATAGAGAAAAATTTGAGAGCTTTTAAAGGTTCAGAACCACTGTTGGACAGAGCTTTTGTCGTAATGACGAATCCAAATAACGGGCAGATTTTATCTATGGCAGGAAAAAAGATTGTAGAAAAAGAAGGGAAAATAGAGATTGAGGATTTGGCATTAGGTAACATGACAACCTCATATGAGCTAGGTTCAGCTGTAAAAGGTGCTACTTTATTAACTGGATATGAGACAGGAGCAATACATCCAGGAGATCAATTTTATGATGCACCGATGAAATTTAAAGGTACACAAGCTAAGAAATCGTGGAATGTATCTGGATTTGGTAATATTAATGATTTACGAGCTCTACAAGTATCTTCGAATGTATACATGTTCCAGACAGCTTTAAAAATTGCGGGAGTTAATTACGTACCAAATGGCTCATTGGATATTAAACAAGGAGCATTTGATACGATGCGCTATTATTTCAAGCAATTTGGTTTAGGTGTCCCAACAGGTATTGATTTACCGAATGAAATAATTGGACAAACGAGAAAAGTAGATAGTCAACCTGGGTTTTTACTAGACTTTTCTATCGGTCAGTATGATACGTATACGCCATTACAATTGGCACAGTATATTTCAACGATTGCTAATGGCGGTTATAGAATGCAGCCTCAAATTGTACAAGAAATACGAGAACAATCAATAAAAGAAGAGGTTGGAAAAGTTATACGCTCTATAGAACCTGTCGTATTAAATCGAATTGATATGAAGACAGAACATATTGATCGTATAAAAGAAGGGTTTAGATGGGTATTCCAAGAAGGTGATGGAACTGGCGTGAAGTATTTCAAAAATGCTTCATATAAACCAGCAGGAAAGACAGGAACAGCTCAAACTGTATATGGTGGAGAAGACCCAATTGGCAGAAATGCAAAAGGAGAACGTATGGAATGTTACAACTTAACATTAGTTGGATATGCTCCATATGATAATCCAGAAGTAGCGTTTTCTGTAGTAGTCCCATGGCTTCATAATGATAAAAGTGGAATTAATTCTATAATTGGAAAGGAAGTTTTAGATGTATACTTTGATTTAAAACAACAACGTATACATGGTGAAGCTGCTAGTACAGATAGTTTTAATCAAAATTAGTAAAATGTGAGTACTTTTCTCAAGGGAAGAGACTCTGTTTATATAAAAGCCTTTAAAAATTAAAAGAAGATTTGAAATAAGAGATAGCAGCTATCATAGTTGCTATCTTTTATTTTGTTAATAATACCGATATTAGTTATAAAGTTTTTTTAGTTTATGGAACAAACTTGTTTCGGTGATTGTCTATTATGTGTAAGTAAAAAAAGTGTTAAGAACTTGAAAGGAATGATGATTTTGAAAAACAAGAGGATGCTAAAAATAGGAATATGCGTTGGTATATTAGGTTTAAGTCTTACAAGCATAGAAGCTTTTACAGGAGGACCACTGCAAGTTGAAGCGAAAGAAAAGAAAGGACAAATAAAACATAAAAATCAGGCGACGCATAAAGAGTTCTCTCAACTTGAGAAAAAATTTGATGCTCGATTAGGTGTATATGCGATTGATACTGGTACAAATCAAACAATCGCTTATCGACCTAACGAAAGGTTTGCCTTTGCATCAACTTACAAGGCTTTAGCGGCAGGAGTATTACTGCAGCAAAACTCTACTAAGAAATTAGATGAAGTTATTACTTATACGAAAGAAGACTTAGTGGATTATTCACCTGTTACAGAGAAACATGTAGATACTGGAATGACACTAGGAGAAATTGCAGAGGCTGCTGTTCGTTACAGTGATAACACTGCGGGGAACATTTTATTTCATAAAATAGGCGGACCGAAAGGATATGAAAAAGCGCTTAGACAGATGGGGGATCGGGTTACTATGTCTGATCGTTTTGAAACAGAATTAAACGAGGCTATTCCAGGAGACATTCGTGACACTAGTACAGCGAAAGCAATTGCTAAGAATCTTAAAGATCTTACGGTCGGAAATGCGCTTCCGGATCATAAACGTAACATTCTTACAGAGTGGATGAAAGGAAATGCTACAGGAGACAAACTTATTCGTGCAGGCGTGCCAACTGACTGGGTAGTTGCAGATAAATCGGGTGCAGGAAGTTACGGGACACGAAATGATATTGCGATCGTTCGGCCACCAAATAGAGCACCTATTATCATCGCAATTTTATCTAGTAAAGATGAGAAAGAGGCTACCTATGATAATCAACTCATTGCAGAGGCAGCTGAAGTTGTAATCAATGCCATTAGGTAATAACCACTTAGTTTTTTTATTTCTTTAGCAGATAGTATTGAAAGTATAAAATCAGTAACGATTCTTTTTCTTGTGAAAAGAATCGTTTTTTTGTAGTCTTATTATTAAAAAGAAAAGCATAAATATAACGAACATATATTGTATCCATTAATAAAATTTCATGTACTGTATTATTTTATTAACTTAAAAAATTTTTAAAAAATATAATATAATTCATTTAGCATATAGAAGCGTTTTATGAGAATAAAAAGGAGAAAATATGAAAAAAATATGAATAGAATCATTGTGATTATTTGTATATTACTGGGTATTAGTATCTTTTTATATGTACAGAACAATTTAATAAAAATAACTGAAGTTAATATAACGTCTAGTAAAATCCCATCCAATTTTAAAAGCTTTAAAATCCTTCAACTTTCAGATCTACATAATAAAGAATTTGGCGATAAGCAAGACGTTTTAATTCAAAAAGTAAATAGTATAAACCCAGATATTATAGCTATTACGGGTGATTTAATTGATAGTAAATCGTACGATGTAAAAATTAGTATGGATTTAATCCGAGAAGTTGTAAAGGAGTATCCTGTATATTTTATAACAGGAAACCATGAAAAATGGTCAGGGAAATATAATGATTTGGAAAAAAGAATTAAAGAAACATCATGTTACCGTTTTAAGAAATGAACATGTAACTATTCAAAAAGAGGAGCAAAAAATAAATTTACTTGGTATTGATGATCCGGAATTTGTAACTGGAAAACGTGATGAAGGAAATGTTGTAAAAGATGAAATTTCAAAAGCGAAATTTGAAATGCAGATGGATACATATAATGTATTACTATCCCATAGGCCTGAATTTTTGACAGTATATGCTGATGAGCAAATAGATTTAGTGTTATCGGGACATGCTCATGGAGGGCAAGTTAGATTGCCATTTATCGGTGGGTTAGTTGCTCCGAATCAAGGGCTATTCCCTGCATATACAGCTGGTTTATATGAAAAACAAAATACGTCTATGGTAGTGAGTAGAGGATTAGGCAATAGTATCATTCCGCAAAGAATTTTTAATAGACCAGAACTTGTAGTTGTGCAGTTAAATTGAACTGTACGACTTTTTTGTGCAGAAAAAATAGGTTAAATGGATTTTATACAAGTTAACATTACAATTTTGTTAAAAATTTTCTACGTTACATAAAGTAACAAAATTTGACCTGAAGAGTTTGTTATAGTGTAAATAATCAAAAAAATTAAAAATTAGTCGAGTGAAAAGTGTGATAAGTAATTTATGTAAAAAACTAAAAGGGGTGTACACATGCATAAAGAATATGAAATTGAAGAGTATACGGCGATTGAGGAACAAATACATTATTATTATAAATGTTTATTAGTAAGTCATCCTGATCAAATTATAAAGTATTTAGAAAAAAGGTTAGAAAAATATGCAGAAACATTACAATATGCACATTTATATCCTGATACAGTGATTTTACCTTTACAGCAATTAGTTATCGAATATTCTTTAGATGTTGCTAGAATTAGGAAATATATGAATTTAAAAACGTAAAGTAAAATATATAATTTAAATGAAACAGAGTCGACTTTAAGAAATGATATTCTAATGTCGACTCTGTTTCATTGTCTATTATTGTTTATTAAAAACAAATACTAATCAATTAACTTTGACATATAATTACGCAAGAGTAAAATAAAAGTGAGTACTCACTCATTTTTTTGAAAAGGGGGAAGAATACGTGCAACAACCTTCAATTACTTTACGCACTGTATCGAAAAGTTTTGGGAAAAAAGAAGTTTTACACAATCTGTCATTGCGAGTTGAAAAAGCAGAGATATTTGGTTTAGTTGGACCTTCAGGTTCAGGGAAAACGACTCTCATTAAATTGATTGCAGGTATTAATGAGGTAACAGAAGGTGAAGTACTTGTTGGTAATACTAACATGCCTAATTTAAATGAAATGAAAAGAATTGGTTATATGGCTCAGGCTGATGCATTATATGAAGAACTATCAGCATATGAAAATGCAGATTTTATTGCAACGATGTATGGATTAAAGGGAAAGCATAAAAAAGAAAGAATCAAAGAGGTTTTTGACCTTGTACAATTATCGCAACATATGAAAAAGCAAGTACAGCAGTTTTCAGGTGGAATGAAAAAACGTTTATCATTGGCAATGGCACTTCTTCATGAACCTGAAATATTAATTTTAGATGAGCCAACAGTCGGGATAGATCCACTTCTTAGAAAAACAATCTGGGGAAAATTTTATGATCTGAAAAAGAAAGGCACAACTATAATTGTAACGACACACATTATGGACGAAGCTGAATTTTGTGAACGCCTAGGGTTAATTAGAGAAGGAAAGCTAGTTGCGACTGGAACACCTGAAGAATTGAAAAAGCGGGTATCATCAGGAAGGATTGAAGATGTCTTTTTGTTGGAAGAGGTGGCTCTATCATGAGAGTTACTGGTGTTATCATTCGTATTATTCGCCAATTTTTCAGGGATAAGCGTTCATTAGCCATGATGTTTGGGGCACCTATGTTATTACTTTGGTTATTGTCGCTAGTGTTTACACAAAAAGACTATGTACCACATATTGCTGTTGTTGATTTGCCTGCTCCAGTAGTAAAAGTAATGAAAAATCAAGAAGCCTCAATTTATGAATATAGTAAAGAAAAGGCAATGTCTGAGTTGGAAAATCAAAAGGTAGATGCAGTAATTCGTTTAGAAAATGGAAAAATGAATATTGTATTAGAAGGTAGTGATTCGTCAAAAAATCGTGCTGTGCTTCAAATATTACAAAAAAGTACAGAGAAGAACGATGTATCGATTATGAAACCTGAAGTGAATTATTTACATGGCTCTAAAGACTTTACAATGTTTGATGGGCTTGGTCCCGTATTAATCGGTTTCTTTACCTTTTTCTTTGTATTCATTTTATCAGGGGTGTCTTTCGTAAGAGAACGTTTAAGTGGTACTTTAGAAAGGTTATTATCGACTCCGGTAAGAAGATGGGAAATAGTTGTAGGATATATTATTGGTTTTGGGATCTTTGCATTTATACAATCCATTATAATCGTAAGTTTTTCAGTTTATATTTTAGATTTATATGTAGCAGGCTCCATATGGCTAACGTTACTTATTACATGTATGCTTTCTTTAACTGCATTAACTTTAGGGACATTTTTATCGGCATACGCAAATAATGAGTTTCAAATGATCCAGTTTATACCACTTGTTATTGTGCCACAAATTTTCTTTTCTGGGTTGTTTCCAATTGAATCTATGAATAAGTGGCTCCAAATGTTAGGGAAATTATTTCCGCTCACATATGGCGCTGACGCAATGAGACAAGTGATGATTCGAGATCAAGGGTTTACAGAGATTGCATTAGATTTAACTGTATTACTGCTTTTTTCTCTACTATTTGCAATAGGAAATGTATTTGCATTAAAGAAACATCGAAAAATATAATGATGATACAAAGGGGCATTATAGATGAAGAAGGATTGGCTGGAAGAATTAATTGCCACAACAAATACGGATAAACGAAATGAACGTCAAATGCGTATATTAGAAGCGGCTGTTGATAGGTTTGGCGAAAAAGGCTACGCTGCAACTTCAACAAGTGAAATTGCAAAGCGGGCTGGTGTAGCGGAAGGAACAATCTTCCGCTACTATAAAACGAAAAAAGATTTATTGTTAGCAGTCGTCATGCCGACATTAACAAAGTTTGCTGCACCATTTTTTGTACAAGCCTTTGCGAAAGAAATATTTAAATCGGAGTATGAATCGTATGAAGGACTTTTAAGAGTTGTCATTTATAATAGATTTGAATTTGCAAAAAAGCATTTTCCAATGATAAAAATATTAATTCAAGAAGTGCCATTTCAGCCAGAACTGAAAAATGAAATACAACAATTAGTAGAAACAGAGTTACTTTCACATTTTAAAAAGTTAATTGTAAAGTTTCAAGAAAAAGGTGGAATTATTGAAATGCCACCATCTTCTGTAGTACGACTTACTTTATCAGCTGTATTAGGATTACTCTTAACACGATTTTTATTATTGCCTGAAGAAAAATGGGATGATGAAGTGGAAATTGAACATACGATTCAATTTATATTGTTTGGATTAACGCCACGAATTTAATCATAAGTAACAATATGTTGAAGTGTGAATTACATATACTACTTTTATGCAAATAATAAATCGCCTTTAAAAAGGCGATTTATATTCATTATTTATTTTTGATAAATAAGTACTTGTTTACTAAAAATGTTCCAAATTAACGTGTTTCTTTGTCTCTTCTTCTAAGACCTAATAATCCTGCTAGTCCTAATAAACCGAGCCAAGCCCAATTATTATTTTTATCACGATTATCATTTAAATCATTTGTCGTATTTACATTTCGAGTTCTCACATCATTATTAACTCTGTCTAAGTTATTGTCATTAACTCGAGTTGAAATGTCAGTGTTATTAACTCTATTCATATTATTTCCATCGTATTCAGCTTGTGCAGCTGTACCTAAAAACATAATAGATAGTGCTAAAACACTTAAAATAGATGATAATTTCTTCTTCATAACGCTCCCTCCTTTCTTATGTATTAATTTCTCCAGAGCATGTGTGTATTATTCGTTTCACAATGTCTAAACCATCATTATAGAGCGCACATTAATAAAACTACATGAATCAAACTTTGCTTAAAATGTAAAACTGAGTACAATTTATATTATATGGACTAGCACTAAGGAGGTAATGAAATGCGACAATTTGCTAAACCTAAAATTGTTGTAAGTAAATGTTTAGAATTTGATGCTTGTCGTTATAATGGAGAGATGATTCCAGATATAACAATTCGAAACTTACAGCCATTTGTTACATTTATACCAGTATGTCCTGAAGTAGAGATTGGTTTAGGCGTCCCTCGTGAAACGATACGAATTGTAGAAGAAAACGGTTTGAATAAACTTGTACAACCGTCGACACGAGAAGACGTTACTGAAAAAATGGAGGGATTTTCAAATGAGTTTTTACAAACAATATCTGATGTGGATGGTTTTATTTTAAAGAATCGTTCACCGAGTTGTGGTACGCGTGATGTGAAAATTTATTCTGGTTTTGAAAAAGCACCAGCAATAGGAAAGGGACCTGGCTTATTTGGCGGAGCAGTAATAAAAAATTTTTCGCATCTTCCAATTGAAGAAGAAGGTAGATTGTCGAATTTTATTATTAGAGAACATTTCTTTACAAGGTTATTTACAATAGCTTATTACAAAATGATTAAACATAATAAAAATATGAAAGACCTTGTATCGTTTCAGTCGGACAATAAATATTTATTTATGGCATATAATCAGGTGAAACAAAAAGAGTTAGGGCGTATTATTGCAAATCAAAAAAATGAAACGATCGAAGTTGTATTTGAAAAGTATGAGAAGACCCTATATGAATTATTTATGCGCACACCCCGCTATACATCGAATGTAAATGTATGTGAGCATATTTTTGGATATTTTAAAACAAAGTTGAAAAAACAGGAAAAAGATCATTTTTTAGGAATGATACATAAATATGCAGAAAAGAAAATACCACTTAGTAGTTTACTTGCAATTTTAAAATCATGGACCCTTCGATTTGATGAAAAGTATTTATTAAGACAAACATATTTCGAACCATACCCTGAAGCTTTAGTAGAAATTTCAGATTCGGGAAAAGGTAGAGATTATTAAACATTAAATTACATAATTCGACAAAAAAACTCCTATGTTGTTGTAGAACAATGTAGGAATTTTTTTGTGCATTAGTACAGAATCTGTTTTAAAATTAAGTTATGACAGAATTATAGCAATTGTCTAACTAATATTTTTGTCTTTTAAGAAGTAATGTTTGTAGTAGAAACTCGCACGCTGTCGAAACTCAATATTCGATAAGGGGTGTGTAGCGGTATGGAATTTACTCTAACTCGCGAAAAACAAATGATTAAAGAAATGGTACGTGACTTTGCTGAAAAGGAAATCGCACCAAAAGCGGTATATTATGACAAAACTGCGGAATTTCCATATGAAACATTTCAAAAAATGGGCGAACTAGGATTATTAGGCATCCCATTCCCTGAAGAGTATGGGGGTTCAGGTGGCGATACTGTATCGTACGCGTTAGCAGTTGAAGAAATTGGTCGTGCTTGTGGTGGGACAGGATTAAGTTATGCTGCAACAATTTCATTAGGTGCTTCTCCAATTTATTATTTCGGTACAGAAGAACAAAAGCAGAAATATTTAGTTCCAATGGCGTCAGGTAAAACATTAGGTGCTTTCGGATTAACTGAACCTAACGCTGGATCTGATGCAGGTGGTACACAAACGAAAGCTGTATTAGATGGAGACGAGTATGTTATTAATGGTGAAAAGTGTTGGATTACAAATGCAGAGTATGCAAATACAATTATTGTAACCGCTGTCAACGGTGTTGAAGACAATGGTAGAAAACGCATTTCGGCATTTATCGTACCAACTACAAGTGAAGGATTAACAATCTCAAGCCCTTACGATAAGATGGGTGTTCGTGCTTCTAATACATGTGAAATCGTACTTGATAGTGTACGTGTACCGAAAGAAAATATACTTGGTGATGTAAATAAAGGATTTAAACAATTCTTATATACACTTGATGGAGGACGTATTTCAATCGCAGCATTAGCAGTAGGTATTGCGCAATCTGCATTTGAACGTGCACTGCAATATGCGAAAGAGCGTCAACAATTTGGAAAATCCATTTCTAATTTCCAAGCGATTCAATTTAAATTAGCTGATATGGCTACTGAAGTAGAGTTAGCGCGCAATTTAGTACATAAAGCAGCTTGGTTAAAAGATAACGATAAACCTTTCGGTAAAGAAGCGGCTATGGCAAAACTTTTCGCATCTGAAGCAGCAAGCCGTATTGCAAATCAAGCAGTACAAATTCACGGTGGATACGGCTATATGCGTGAATATGAAGTGGAACGACATATTCGTGATGCAAAACTATTAGAAATTGGTGAAGGAACTTCTGAAATTCAACGTCTCGTAATTGCAAGACATTTAGGATGTAGATAAAAAGGAGGAATCACTATGTTTCAAAAAATATTAATTGCAAATCGCGGAGAAATCGCAGTTCGTATTATGAAAACTTGTCAAAAACTTGGTATTCGCACAGTTGCTATTTATTCTGAAGCAGATGAAAATGCACTCCATGTAAAGATGGCAAATGAAGCTTACTTAGTAGGTGGGCCACGTGTCCAAGAAAGTTATTTAAACCTTGAAAAAATTATTGAAATCGCTAAGAAGACAAACACTGAAGCAATTCATCCGGGATATGGATTATTATCAGAGAATCCGTCTTTCCCGGTTCGTTGTAAAGAAGAAGGAATCATATTTATCGGGCCATCAGAAGAAATTATTATGAAGATGGGAAGTAAAATCGAATCACGTATTGCAATGCAAGCTGCAGATGTCCCAGTTGTTCCAGGTATTACTACAAATATTGAAACTGCTGAAGAAGCAATTGAAATTGCGAAACAAATTGGTTATCCATTAATGTTGAAGGCATCCGCAGGCGGCGGAGGCATTGGAATGCAGTTGATGGAAACTGAGCAAACGCTCACCAAAGCATTCGAAAGTAATAAAACAAGAGCGCAAAACTTCTTTGGTAATGGAGAAATGTATTTAGAACGCTATATAGCTGATGCACATCATATTGAAATTCAGCTTTTAGCAGATACACATGGTAACACAGTGTATTTATGGGAGCGTGAATGTTCAGTACAACGCCGAAATCAGAAAGTAATTGAAGAAGCCCCTTCACCATTTTTAGATGAGGGTACGCGAAAAGCGATGGGTGAAGTTGCTGTACAAGCTGCCAAAGCACTAGGATATACAAATGCAGGTACAGTTGAGTTTCTTGTAGATGATCAGAAGAACTTCTATTTCTTAGAGATGAATACGAGATTACAAGTAGAGCATCCCGTTACAGAAGAAATTACTGGATTAGACCTTGTAGAACAACAACTCCTTATCGCAAGTGGCGAGAAACTATCGTTTACACAGGATGATATAAAGCGCAGTGGTCATGCCATTGAGGCTCGTATTTATGCTGAAGATCCGAAAACTTTTTTCCCATCACCTGGGAAAATTACAGATTTAACGTTACCGACAAACGTACGTATCGATCACTTTTTAGAGAATCATGTAACAATTACACCTTTCTATGATCCAATGATTGCAAAAGTTATTGCTCATGGTGAAACGCGTGAAGAAGCAATTTCGAAATTACATGATGCTTTAGAAGAATTAAAAGTAGAAGGTATTAAAACAAACACGCCAATGCTGCTTCAAGTATTGGAAGACGATGTGTTCAAAAGTGGTATTTATACAACGGGTTTTGTAACGAAACAACTTGTTAAAAAATAAGATTTATGAATATTAAGGGGGAAAAAATGATGACGAAAGTATATGCATCGATGGCAGGAAATGTTTGGAAGATAGTTGTAGGAGTAGGAGATACAGTAGAGGAAGAGCAGGATGTCGTCATTTTGGAATCTATGAAAATGGAAATTCCAATCGTTTCAGAAGAAGCTGGCACAGTTATGAAAATTAATGTGCAAGAAGGCGATTTTGTAAATGAAGGAGATGTATTGCTAGAAATTGAATAGGGAGATATAGGGGGAAGCGAATTGAAACTACCTAATTTTGCTGTCATTAAAGAAGTCGGGCCACGTGATGGCTTACAGAATGAAAAAAAGATTGTTGGCACAAAAGATAAAGTAAAATGGATTCAACTACTTACAGAAGCGGGATTATCGTATGTTGAAGTTTCCTCATTCGTTCACCCTAAATGGGTTCCGGCATTAGCAGATGCAAATGATGTGTTTTCTGAGCTGAAAAGGGATCCAAATGTTACATATGCAGCGCTTGTTCCAAATCAAAATGGTTTGGAACGAGCTTTTTTGCAAAATGTAGATGAGGTGAATGTTTTTTTATCAGCAAGTGAATCTCATAATAAAAGTAATATTAATAAATCAATTAAAGAAGCATTAGTTGTAATTGAAGATATAACAAAACAGGCATTATTCGAAGGGAAAAAGGTAAGAGGCTATGTTTCTACTGTATTTGGATGTCCTTATGAAGGAGATATAAGTACCGCAGCAGTTGACGAATTATGTGATCAACTATTTTCATACGGCATTTATGAAGTATCTCTTGGTGACACAATTGGTGTAGCGAATCCGCTACAAGTAGAGCGAGTATTAGAACATTTATTAAAGAAATACGATGCTTCGCAGTTTGCAATGCACTTCCATAATACGTACGGAATGGCTCTTGCGAATGTAGTTAAGTCATTAGAATATGGTATTACAACATTTGATAGTTCTTGTGGTGGCCTTGGGGGCTGTCCATATGCACCAGGAGCATCAGGTAATGTTGCAACTGATGACTTAGTTCATATGCTTCATAAGTTAGGTGTCCAAACGAATATTGATGAAGAGAAGTTATGGAGAGCTAGTCAATTTATTCAAAGTAAATTAAATATCCAATTACCGAGTCATGTGTATAGAGCGCTTCAACATAAAACGATAAGTAGGTGAGAAGATGCTACAATTACAAAACATTTCAGTTAATTATGTAACACCTCACGTTGTAAAGATTTCATTGTATCGTGAAAGACAAGCAAATTCATTATCTTTAGCGTTATTAGAAGAGTTACAAAACATATTAACTCAAATAAGTGAAGAGTCAAATACTCGTGTAGTTATTCTAACAGGTGCTGGTGAAAAAGCGTTTTGTGCTGGTGCTGATTTAAAAGAACGCGCCGGTATGAATGAAGAACAAGTTCGTCATGCTGTTAGTATGATTCGCACTACTATGGAGATGGTTGAACAATTACCACAGCCAGTTATTGCTGCTATAAATGGCATCGCACTAGGTGGTGGTACGGAATTAAGTTTAGCTTGTGATTTTAGAATTGCGGCTGAATCTGCAAGTCTTGGTCTTACTGAAACTACACTTGCAATTATACCAGGAGCAGGTGGTACACAGCGTTTACCAAGATTAATTGGTGTTGGGAGAGCGAAAGAATTAATTTATACAGGAAGACGTATTTCGGCGCAAGAAGCAAAGGAATATGGTTTAGTAGAATTTGTTGCACCAGCTCATTTACTTGAAGAGAAAGCGATTGAAATAGCAGAGAAAATTGCTAGTAATGGTCCTATTGCTGTTCGATTAGCAAAAGAAGCAATTTCAAACGGTATTCAAGTTGATTTACATACCGGATTACAAATGGAAAAACAAGCGTATGAAGGTGTAATCCATACGAAAGATAGATTAGAAGGATTACAAGCATTCAAGGAAAAACGCACACCAATGTATAAGGGGGAGTAAATATGTTAGACCAAAAACAACAATCGAATACATTTGAAGAACGAGTTGAAATGATTAAACAAGGCGGCGCACCAAAATATCATGAACAAAACAAAGCGAAAGGTAAACTATTCGTTCGAGATCGCTTAGCTCTTTTATTTGATAATGGTGAATATGTAGAAGATGCATTATTTGCAAATTGTGAACAAACAGGATTACCTGCTGATGGTGTTATAACGGCAACGGGTAAAATACATGGTCGTACTGCATGCGTTATGGCAAATGATTCGACTGTAAAAGCAGGATCATGGGGCGCACGTACAGTTGAAAAGATTTTGCGTATTCAAGAAACAGCAGAAAAATTACGCGTACCATTATTTTATTTAGTTGACTCTGCTGGCGCACGTATTACTGATCAAGTTGAAATGTTCCCAGGACGCCGCGGTGCAGGAAGAATCTTCTATAATCAAGTGAAATTATCAGGTAAAGTTCCTCAAGTATGCTTGTTATTTGGACCTTCTGCAGCTGGTGGTGCGTATATTCCAGCCTTTTGTGACGTTGTAATGATGGTTGAGGGAAATGCATCCATGTATTTAGGATCTCCTCGTATGGCTGAGATGGTTATCGGTGAGAAGGTAACTTTAGAAGAGATGGGCGGAGCTCGTATGCACTGCTCTGTATCAGGATGCGGAGATGTTTTATGTAAAACAGAAGAAGATGCAATTACGCAAGCAAGACAATACATTTCATATTTTCCAAACAACTACTTAGAAAAGACTCCATTGGTTACACCTCAAGAACCGAAACAATTCGATAAAACGTTAGAACAAATCATTCCAGAAAATCAAAATGCTCCTTTCAATATGAAAGATCTCATTAATAGAGTTATTGATGAAGGCTCTTTCTATGAAGTGAAAAAATTATTTGCTCAAGAACTAATTACAGGTTTAGCACGTATTGATGGTAAGCCAGTTGGTATTATTGCAAATCAACCGCGAATGAAAGGCGGCGTATTATTCCACGATTCAGCTGATAAAGCCGCGAAGTTTATTAATTTATGCGATGCATATCATATTCCATTATTATTCCTTGCAGATGTACCTGGATTTATGATTGGTACAAAAGTAGAGCGTGCTGGTATTATTCGCCACGGTGCAAAAATGATTTCTGCAATGAGTGAAGCAACTGTACCAAAAATTTCTATCGTTGTTCGTAAAGCATATGGCGCTGGTTTATATGCGATGGCAGGTCCAGCCTTTGAACCAGATTGCTGCCTAGCATTACCGACAGCTTCTATTGCGGTAATGGGTCCAGAAGCCGCGGTTAATGCTGTATATGCAAATAAGATTGCAGCTTTACCAGAAGAAGAGCGTGATAGCTTCATTGCTGAAAAACGTGAAGAGTATAAGAAAGATATTGATATTTACCATTTAGCATCAGAGATGGTCATTGATGGTATTGTTCATCCAAACAATTTAAGAGAAGAGTTAAAAGGACGATTCGAAATGTATATGAGTAAATATCAAGTATTTACGGATCGTAAACATCCTGTTTATCCAGTTTAGAAGCCCTATTTAGGGCTTTCTTGCTCAAAAAGTCAAGGAGGGGAAAACATTGAAACAAGCAGTTTGGTTTCCAACAGAAGAGTATAAAGAAAAAACGCGTTTATATGGTTGGATGAAATCATTGAGTTATGAAGATTATGAAACGTTTTATAATAAGTCAATCGAAGAAACAGCTTGGTTTTGGGGAGAAGCTGAGAAAGCGGTTGGCTATCAATGGATGAAACCTTATACAGAAGTGCTAGATTTAGAAAATGGTACGCCGTTTGCACAGTGGTATAATGGCGGAACATGTAACGTTGTAGAATCAGTTTTATCACGCTGGCTTGCAGATGATGAAACAAGAACGCAAACAGCGCTTCAATATGAAGGGGAAAATGGAACTTCAAAATCATTTACATATGAAGAACTTGATAGCTGGGTAAGTCGCGTTGCAAACGGATTGAAACATGCGGGTATTGAAAAAGGTGACCGTGTAACAATTTATATGCCGATGATTCCAGAAACAGTTGTTGCGATGCTAGCTGTTATGAAAATCGGAGCAATTATTTCACCAATATTCTCAGGATTTGCGTCAGATGCAGTCATGACACGTGTGCAAGCGGCAGGGGCTAAAATGATTATTACTGCCGATGGTTTTTCACGCCGAGGTAAGATCGTTTCATTAAAAGCTGAAGTAGATAAAGCTTGTGAGCATTGTCCAACTGTTGAAAAAGTTGTTATCGTGCGTCATGCAGGAAATGAATTTACACCGCATAATTATGATTTCTCATGGAGTACGTTAGAAAAAGAAAAGCCATTTGTACATGCTGAAGAGATGAAGAGTGATGATCCGTTAATGCTCATTTATACATCAGGTACAACTGGGAAACCAAAAGGAACAGTACATACACATGCTGGTTTCCCTTTGAAAGCTGCATTTGATGCAGGATTTGGAATGAATATCAAACAAGGTGACCGTGTATTATGGGTAACGGATATGGGATGGATGATGGGACCATTTCTACTATTCGGCTCTCTCATTAATGGAGCAACGATGGTTATGTATGAAGGTGTTCCAGACTTCCCAGAAGCAGATCGTTTATGGGAGACGGTTGATAAATATGAAATTACACATCTCGGTATATCACCAACATTAATTCGTGCGTTAATGGCAAAAGGTGATGAGTATGTAAATAAACATTCATTAAAGAGTTTAGAAGTATTCGCATCAACAGGTGAACCTTGGAATCCAGACCCTTGGATGTGGCTATTTGAAACAGTTGGAAAAAGTAATGTACCAATTTGTAACTATTCAGGCGGTACTGAAATTTCTGGTGGAATTTTCGGAAACGTCCTTATTAAACCAATTGCACCGATTAGTTTTAACTCTTCTTTACCAGGAATGGCAGCGGTTGTGCTCGATGATCAAGGTAATCCAATTCGTGATGAAGTTGGAGAATTATGTTTAGAGAAACCTTGGGTTGGTATGACGAAAAGCTTCTGGGAAGACGATGAGCGTTATGTGAACACATATTGGTCACGTTTTGAAAATAAATGGGTTCATGGTGACTGGGTGATTTATGATGGTGAGCAATATATTATTACAGGACGCTCAGATGATACGCTAAACATTGCCGGAAAGCGTATTGGACCCGCTGAATATGAATCTATTCTTGTGAAGCATAATGATGTCATAGAAGCTGCCACGATTGGTGTACCTGATGATGTAAAAGGTGAAGTTTGTCATTGTTTTGTAGTATTAAGGGACAATGTAACATTTACAGGAGAGTTAAAGAAAGAATTAATGAGTTTAGTAAACTCTCATATTGGAAAAGCATTATGTCCAAAAGATATTCACGTTGTAGAAGATTTACCAAAAACAAGGAATTCTAAAGTAATGCGACGCGTCATTAAAGCTGCTTACTTAGGAAAAGAATTAGGTGATTTATCATCACTTGTAAATCCTGAAGTAGTTCCGTTTATTCAAGGGTTGCAGTCTAGTAAATTATAAAATTAAAAAGGAGCTCTATTTAAATAGAGCTCCTTTTTAATGTTTATAAATAAAGAAGAGAGAAGAAGTAAATTTGAAGTAGAAAAATTCTACTATTAGTGTTAAGTATGTTTGTTTTATAGTTTTTATCAAAATACGCTACTGTGGCATGCCCCTTCAATGGAGAGAAACTAATTTACAATAACAAAGTGATGACATAGAGTGACCGCTTATATGTCTGTTTAAATTTTTACATGTTAATATACAAAAAGCTGACTATATTCAGTCAGCTTTTTATATATTACATTCTAGTATTTATCGGTTCCAAAAGACATTTTCTTTCCTCTAAGTTGACATTCAAAATGTTACCAATTATTTCTTTTACAATGACAACAAATAAAGAAACATTTACAACGACACTTATTTCGTTTAGAATTCCAATCATCATCACAATGATGCTTTTCTTTAGAACTCCACCAATCATCATCACAATGATGCTTTTCTTTAGATTTCCACCAATCATCACAACAATGCTTTTTCTTAGAACTCCAGCAATCATTTTTCCAGGACATTCTTTTATACCTCCCTCCAATAGGATTCATATTATTCTATGTTTTAATAACAAAGTGGCTTGTTTATTAACCTATTATTTTACCTTTATATGATAGAGTGCTTTCTACTAGATATTAAATTCATTCAAACTATGCTAATTTTCAAGAGATAGTGGTGAGAACTACTAGTTAAGATATTGATCAATAAACACTTGTTGAAGAAAACGTACTGATTATAAATAATATCTTATTTTGGAGTATGCTTTACTGAATGTATACTTCACAATTGGAAAGGAAAAACATACTATATTACTGCAAACACAGTCTAAGTATATGTGAAGTGATAAGAAAATCTAGTGCCTCTTTAAGGGGTGGCTTATAAAAAAATTGTTTGAGAAAGTGGTGTCTAACCATTAAATTCAGCAGGATAAAATCCAAGTCACCTTATTAAACAAGCCATTAATTATTAGAAGTTTGTTTTTATAATTAATAATGAAATGGATATATAGTACAATTGTTTGTTTTTTTCTTTCTATGCTTTTACCTCGTACACTTTGAAGCTAGTGGACATACTATATTAATAGAAATGATTAGGGGGTGAGATTTTGGGATATCGTTATAGTAATTCTAGAAAAAAGTGTTCATGTAAACAGTGTTCATGTAAACAGTGTTCATGTAAACAGGATGATTGTTGGGACGTTTTTGAAGAGTGTAAAAAAGAACATGAAGAGCAAAATAAGGCATGTGACTGTTGCTGTGTACAAGGAATTAGAGATGAACTGAGAAAGTTAGTAAACAGATCAGTGCGCATTACAACAGGAAGTAATAATAATTATGCAGGAACTGTTTCTTCAGTCACTTGTGATGTTGTAAAGCTTGCTAATAGTGCTGGGGTAGTTACAGTAATTATTTCAGTTTGTAAAATTGAAGCGATTGAACCATTGTTAACATAGGAAACATAGCATAATTAGGCTATGTTTTTTGTAAAGCCATTCTTATGAATGGCTTTATTTTAATTTCGTATAAAAGGAGAATATATTCTATATATAGAAATAAGTTTGAGGATATATAGAATGGTGTATGAAAGGAGAATGAAGTTGATTAAATTAGAACCCTTTAAAAGATCCGATTTCAAACAATTAATAAATTGGATTGATTCCGAAGAGTTTTTAATACAATGGTCAGGAAATGCATTTGCATACCCTTTAAATGAACAGCAATTAGAAAAATATATAAAAAGCACAAATACACTTGCATTCAAAGTAATAGATGAAGAGAGTAAAGAAGTTGTGGGGCATATTTCACTTGGGCCAATAGACAATATAAATAAGTCTGCAAGGATTGGAAAAGTGCTAGTTGGTGATACGAAAATGAGAGGACGTTCTATAGGAAAGCATATGATGAAGGCAGTACTACATATTGCATTTGAAGAATTAAAACTACATAGGATAACTCTAGGTGTTTATGATTTTAATACGTCGGCCATTTCATGTTATGAAAAAATAGGATTTGTAAAAGAAGGCTTACTAAGAGAGTCGAAAAAAGTAGGGGAAACGTATTGGAATTTATGGGAAATGAGTATGTTAGAATATGAATGGAGCGTTAAAAAATAATTGTTTTCTATAATTATGTTATGTTAATTAAAAGGGGTTTGGTGGAAAATTATGAATAAAAAGACGAAAATCATTACAATTGCAGCTGTTTCAGGAGGAGGTAAAACTACTGTTACAGAAAGATTAACTCACAAGTTAATAAATTCAAAAGCACTATATTTTGATAGCTATAACTTTGATAACTGTCCTGCTGATATTTGTAAATGGATTGATGATGGAGCAAATTATGATGAATGGGTACTCACACCATTAATTAAGGATATTCAGCATCTTATACGAGATAGTCATGTAGATTATATTATTGTAGATTATCCTTTTGCATACTTAAATAGTGAAATGCGACAACTCATTGATGTAACCATATTTATCGATACGCCTTTAGATATTGCAATGGCTAGAAGAATTTTGCGAGATTTTAATGAAGATACAATGAGTGAAATACATAATGGTTTAAAGCATTATTTAACATATGCTAGAAAAGCCTATTTGGAGGCGCTTCATACTGTAAAGCCAAATTCAGATATTGTTTTGGATGGATCTTTATCTGTCGATGAAATAATTAATCAAATTGAAGAGGAACTGAATCAGAGAGAAGTGATCGCCAATGGTTAAATGTATAGAGGAATATGTACAAGTTGATGATTTTAAAATGTATTCAAAAGTATTCCAAGGAAAGAAGTTGCAACCTGTTATTATAATGGAAGCAGGTTATGGAGATTATTTGAAGGCATGGGAGCATATTGCTGAAGAGCTGACTGAATTTGGGACGGTACTTACATATGATCGAGCTGGATTAGGAAAAAGTGAGAAGAGTTCCAAGCGACGTATTAGTTCTGAAATGGTAAGAGATTTAAGAGGTTGCTTAGAGCAATTACAATTGAAATCACCTTATATTTTTGTAGGACATTCTTTTGGTGGTATAAATGCACGTTTATTTGCGACTTTTTATCCCGAAAATTTATTGAGAATCGTTTTGGTTGATTCGATACCGGAAAATTATAAAGAAGATTTTTTGCCAAACATGTCTCCAGAGTTTCAAGAAGCTTACTATAAACAGTTTGTATATGAAAGTTCTTATGAAGGGTTTATGTTTAGTCTAGGTGAAGTAGATAAACATCGTCAGTCAATGAGAAATATTCCACTTGCCGTGTTAGCTGCGGGTAAAAAAGCTTTTTATTCACCAGATGCACAAATGAAGTGGTTACAATTGCAAGAAGAATTATTACGATTATCAAGCAATAATAAATTTGTAATTGCAGAACAAAGCGGCCACTATATTCAAAAAGATGAGCCATATTGTGTAATAGATGCTGTTAAGTGGATTATTGAGGTAGGTGAGAGATAAATATGTATACTTTATTTCGATACAATTGGCAAGTAAGAGACGATTGGTTTAAGTGGTGTGAGCAAGTTTCTGAGGAAGAATTACTCCGCAAGCGTGTTGGTGGTGTTGGAAGTATTTTAGAAACATTATTTCATATTGTAGATGTTGAGTATAGCTGGATTAATGCCCTTCAAAAAAAAGAAGATACTGCACCGCAGTTTAAAGAGTATCAATCAATCCAAAAAGTGAAAGCGTTATCTGATTTATATAAACGAGAATTAGAAGATTTTTTACAAGTATGGTCAGCTAACTTAGAAGTTAAAATATTAAAAGCTTCGTGGACAGATAAAACATATACATATGGTGAGGTTTTAAGACATGTAATTGTGCATGAAATTCACCATATTGGTCAGCTATCTATATGGGCAAGAGAGTTAAACCTTCAGCCTATTTCAGCGAATTTAATTGGAAGAGGACTGTAGATTTAGAAAAGGGCGTGCACTGTACATGCAAGCCCTTTTTTATATATAAGAAGATTTCCTAGTTGAAATCCTCGGATTTTTTCTGACGTATATGTAAAAACATTAAAATTGTAATAATAAAGAAAATCAACAATGTTTGTATAATCAAATTTTTAAACTGAAGCAAAACTGTCCAAGATATAACAGCATCTTTAAACGCTTGGAGTGCAGAGTACGAGGAAGGGTCAAAACCGTACTCTAGTAATTTTTTTGTTTCAATAAAAGTACTGTTTTCTTCACCGGCATCTAATATCACTGAAATAAGTCTAATATCTCCTCGTTTTGCTGTACTGACAAAACTATAATTACCATTTGTTGAGAAACTAGTTTGTAAGCCGTCAACACCTTGGAGTTTAATGTTTTTATTAAGGGAATATATCATCTTATTGGTGTTGAAAACTTTTGAATCTTTGAAGGTAAATTGATAAGAGGTTAGTTTTGTAATGTTCAGTACATCTGGAAAGTCTGTTACTAATTGATTTGCTAGTTTAGCAACGTCGATTGCTGTTGTAGTTGATAGTTTATTTGTATCGTTATTCATTCCAGTAGCGTTTAGAAACGGAGAGGGTTGTAATAACTTTAGTTGTTTTGCTTTTTCATTCATTAAATGTGTAAAGTTATCTTCGTTTCCAGCAATGTGCTCTGCAAGGGCAAGTGTGGAACGATTATTCCCTGTTAAAAAGATTGTATGAAGTAAATCACGAACCGTCGTTTTATCTTTCGAAGTTACTTGTATAGGACTTGTTTCAGTTCGGAAAACTTCATTACTTATTTTTACCAATTCATTTAATTGTATTTTTCCTTCATTCAGTTGTTCCAGTGCGATATACTCTGTCATTAATTTAGACAAAGTTGCTGATTGTATAGGAGTTTCTTCATTTTTTTTATAAACAACTTCACCTGAATTAGCATCTATTAAAATAGCCGATTTAGCTTGAATAATTGGACCATTTACATAAAGGTAAAAATATAAAACGATAAGTGCTGTAATAACAAAAGATAACAATAAAATTGCGAACTTTTTCAAGAATTGCATGAGTGATCCTCCTATTATGACATCAATAATAATATTGTAAAAAGGAATGCTTAATTAGGGAGAAAGAAAAGGTAAAGAATTTCTAAAGAATTATAAAGTATTATTAAATTTTGGATGTTAATGGAAAATAAAAGGTCCAATTTCTTATTTGGTAAGAAATTGGACCTAAAATTAAGCTGTATTAACATTTATATGGTTGTAGTTTTACAGTGAAAGTTGTTTTTTTATCATCACTATATACTTCGATTGTTCCTTTATGCAATTCGACAATACTTTTTGCAATTGCTAATCCGAGTCCAGATCCACCAGTGTTTGTAGAACGCGATTTCTCAACGCGATAAAAACGTTCAAAAATATGAGGTAAATCGGTACTTGGAATAGGTTGGCCGTAATTTGTTATATCTATAGTAATCATATTATTACTTTCATAGGCAGCAAGGTCGATATATCCACCATCGTTTCCATAAGCGATAGCGTTTATAATAAGATTTTCAAACACACGCACTAATTTGTCACCATCAGCTAATACCATGAGTTTTTGAGATGGGAAAGAAGGTCGACATTCTATATTTGCTTCTTGAACTTGTATGCGGAATTGAACAGTTAATTGTCCAAGTAGCTCTACAATATCAATGGGGACAGAATATAAACTTAATTCTTTATTTTGAACACGTGTATATTCAAACAAGTCATTCATTAATGCATTAAGACGGGTTACTTTATCGTAAATGACTTGTATATAATGACGTAATTCCACTTCATCTCTATAATTATCATGGTGGATTAAATTCACATATCCAACTATAGAGGTAAGAGGAGTACGTAAATCATGTGATACATTTGTAATAAGTTCACTTTTTGCTTGTTCCGCCTGTCTTTCTTCATCAATTGAGACTTTCAATTGTTCAATAATTTGATTAACCCCAGTCGCTAGCTCTTCTAGATGATTATGGTTTACGATAGAAACCTTATGATTGAAGTTTCCATTTGCAATATAACGAATCTCTTCAATCATTTTTTTAATACAAGTTTCATAGTACATTTTTTTTTCATGACGATAAAAAATGTATAGGTAGGATGAGAAAATAGAAAATAAAAATAAATAAGAGACAATCATCATCCATAGAGATTCCTTTATTCCTTTATATTTTTCATAACCAAAAATCCTAATGAATTCTTTTCCGAGTTCGCTTAACGTAAGTGAACTTTCAATTACACTTGTAACAAGACGATATATAATTAATTCAGTTATAGGGGTAAGTATGATAGCTAACGAGAACCAAAAAATTAACTTCCATTTAGGGATATCTTTTAATATATCAAATGCTTCATTTCTCAATTTTATAGCCTACTCCCCAAACAGTATGAATAAACTTCTCTCCATTCATTACTGTTTCAAGTTTATCCCGTAAATTACTAATGTGAACCATTACAGTTTTATTTGAACCATAACCATCTTCATTCCAAACACGTTCAAAAATTTCTTCGGAGCTAAATACTCTTCCAGTATTACTCGCAAGTAAATATAAAATATCAAATTCAATAGATGTAAGTTTAATATATTCTCCATTTACTTTAACAGTATGATTATGTTTGTGTATTTCAGCAGAACGAATATGAAGAATGCCATCTTCATTCTTTTGAGAAGTAGTATTTTGGAAAGATGATCTTCGTAGCAAAGCTTTCACTCTAGCTACTAATTCTAATGGATTGAATGGTTTAATCATATAATCATCTGCACCTGTCATAAGACCTAATATTTTATCCATATCTTCTGCTTTTGCACTCAGCATAAGAATAGGTACAGTGTTATTCTCACGAACATCCTGGCAAACTTCTAATCCATTTCGTTTTGGCATCATAATATCCAAAATCAAAAGGTCAACTTCATATGTAGAAATCATTTGCAATGCCTCGTCGCCATCGTATGCTTTATAAATGTTATAGCCTTCATTTCGCAAATAAACAGCAAGTAATTCAACAATTTCTTTATCATCATCAATAATTAATATGTTTTTGTTCATTATGTAGTTCCTTTCCTTACAAATCATTAACATTACTATAATATCAAACATTTATGTATTTTGTAGCAATGATTCCACATAAAATTTCATGTAACGTATTAAAAAGGGATTAAAACATTCATAGCGAATACAAAACATAAGGATATTAAAATTACATATTATATTGAAAGTTAGTTTTAAGGGGGATTTGCTATATTATATAAAGATATATATTCATTTTCTCCAACTGGAAAAATAGAAAATGATATTAAAGATTTTTTATTAAAATACAATCAAGAATTTACATATAAACATTCAATTCGTGTAGCAAATAAGGCGAGAAAAATTGCAGAAATGTTTTATGGAGATGAAGAAAAAGCAGCGATCGCGGGATATTTACATGATATTAGTGCAATATTTCCAAATGATGTGCGGATTGCAGTTGCTGAAGAATTTGGAGTTGAAATCATAGAAGAAGAGCGAGAGTTTCCGATGATTATTCATCAAAAATTGTCGAGGGTAATTGCAAAAGAGATATTTAAAGTAAAAGATGAAGAGATTTTAAATGCAATCTGTTGCCATACCACGCTGCGTAAACATGCAAAGAAGATGGATTTAGTGTTATTTGTTTCCGATAAAATAGAATGGGATCAAAATGGGGCACCACCATTTTTAGTAGAAGTAAAAAACGGATTGGAAAAATCGTTGGAACATGCTGCATTTGCATATATTTCATATTTATGGGAAAGAAAAGATACATTGAAAGTTATACATCCGTGGCTAGAAGAAGCATATTGGCATTTAAAAGAAATTGTAGAGTAGAAAGGATATGAAAATATAATTAAGAGGATATACGAATTAAATATTTCCAGGTGTTACATTAAGACCATACATATACTCTCAGTGGGAAAATCATTTGCATTTTGATTTCGGGAAAGGGAAATATCAAAATATAGAAGGAACCCGCGATTTAAATATGGAATACTTCTCTCAACTTTATACATATAATAAATACTTATTTGAAGATATATTTTCAGAGGAAGATGAAGTGTTTTTAGTAACAAATGCTTATTGATTTAAAAAGGAAAATGTGAAAAATCTACAGAAAATAATTATATATAGACGATTCATTCAGAAAAGAGATTTAAAGTATCATATAAGGCAAGAAACAATGCCATTTTTATTTTAAGATGAAGGATCTGACTTGTATTGTACATATCAATTTTCATTAAAATGTTTCGCTAGTGATATAAAGTAAAACCGGCCTATTCAAGCAGCGAATCATGAAGATTTTCCAGGTCTTTATCCTCGTCTTGGATGTAAAAAAGAAATTTCTTATCCAGATGTATTTCTCATAAATGCAACAAAAGATATTATCATGTTTATGTACGATGATAGAGGATGAGAAGTAATTACGAAGAATAAAGAAACAATACGAAATTTATATAAAAAATATAAAGAGTGGATTCCAAATTATGAACAAGAAAGTATAGATAACTTATTTAAATGACAGTGGGGGAAGTGAAGCGTGTAATGAAACGTATTGCAATCGTAGCCGCATGGGAACCTGAACTTAATTATTTGCAACAATATTATCCAAGTGAACGCATTGAAAAAAGAGCAGCTTGGGAATTTCATTTTCATACTATAAATGATCTGGAAATTATTTCAGTTATAACTGGTGTTGGGAAAGTTAGTTGTGCTAGTTGTGTTCAATTATTAATTAGTGAATTTCAGCCTGATGAGTTGTTTATGACAGGAATATGCGGAAGCCTATCAAACAAGGTAAAAAATGGTCATATTGTAGTGGCACTAAACGCAATACAACACGATGTTACTGCTGCTGGTTCGGGCGAAGATGTTTTTAACTTATATAATGGTAGAACAGCACCTATTGAAACGACAAAGTCACTTGTAAGAAGAATAAAAAAAATACGATCTTATGACCCGATCCACTTCGGTACATTCTTATCTGGAGATCAACGTATTCGTAATTCGGAAATGAGATATTTACTCCATACTGTATATGGAGCATTGGCAGTTGATCAAGAAGTGGCAGCTTTTGCTTATGTGTGTCATATAAACCAGAAACCATTTCTAAGTTTAAAAGCCGCTTCAGATCAAGCGAATGATAAAACGAAAGAGGAACAAAAAATATTTAAAATGTTAGCATGTGAAAGAGCATGTGAGCATTTAATTGCTTTTTTACGTGTGTATGAGATTAATGTAGTAAATCATAGATAGTAAGAGGGGTTTAATATTGGAAAGTACAAATAAAATAGCTATTCTGGGCGCAAATGGAAAAGCTGGAAAATTCCTTGTGAACGAAGCGTTAGAAAAGGGATATCAAGTAAAAATATTAACGAGAAATTCTAATAATATGACGATAACTAATGAAAATTTAGAGGTTATTATTGGGGATGCACGTGATTTTTTTGCAATATGCGAATTACTTAAAGGTTGTCAAACTGTAATAAATGCGGTAGGTCAACCGAAAAATGAACCTTACATTTTTAGTACAGTAACGAAACATATTTTGAAAGTAATGAAGGGATTTGAAATTAAGCGTTATATTCTTATTTCTGGTGGTTCTGTAAATGTCGCAGGAGATCAGAAGAGAATTGTGAATAAAATAGGGGCCCACTTGTTTAAAGTATTTTTACCAAAAATGATGAAAGATAAATATAAAGAATTACAAATTATTCAAAGTAGTGATGTAGATTGGACAATTGTTAGATTACCATTTGTTATGGATGGGAAGGGCATTGGAAAAATAAAAGAAAGTTTAGTAGATATGCAAGGAATCAAAATAAAAAATGGAGATATTGCACCATTTGTTATAAAACAAATTAATAGTGAGAGGTATGTAGGGAAGTGTCCGTTCATTTCAAATTAAGTGGTAGAATTTAAAATTAAACTACGATGTAACTAGTACATTTTATGTATTTGAATGCTAAGTTAGGAGTAAGTGGGGGAGATTTTATATGATTCAATACAAAAGATGCAGTGAAGTGAGTATAGATTTATTATATGAGGCTTTTAGGGACGGATTTTCAGATTACATCATAAAAATGGAAGTTTCAAAAGAGGATTTTATAAAAAGATTTTTGGGAACAGAAGGTAACTTGCTAGAGCACTCTTTTCTTGCTTTAGACGGTGACAAATCAATTGGTGTAATACTTGGTGGGATAAAGGATTATGAAAACATAAAAACAATGCGCTGTGGAACATTAGCGGTTCATCCTAATTACCGTGGTATTGGTGTGAGTCAAAAGTTATTTGAACTACATAAAGAAGAGGCGCTTCAAAACGAGTGTAAGCAACTTTTTCTTGAAGTCATTGTAGGCAATGACCGAGCAATTCGTTTTTATAATAAATTAGGCTATGAAAAAGTGTACGATCTATCCTATTATAATTTAAAAGATTTGACTAAAATAATAAGTAAAGGCGGTAAGGGAATTGAAGTAAAACAATTAGAATTCCCATCTTTTAAAGTTGAAATTCAGAAATGGTTACATTTCCATATTAATTGGCAAAATGATATGGATTATATCGAAAAAACAAATAATACATTTTACGGTGCATATGTAGGAAATGAATTGAATGGTTCTATATGTATAAATGAACAAGGTAAAATTAGTTTTATTTTCGTAGACAAAGATTATAGAAATATTGGCATTGCAACGAGTTTACTACTTAGGGCAAGTGAAGAATTGAATATAGCAAGTTTATCAATTGGATTTCCAAATAACAATTTACTAGAAGGATTTTTAAAGAAAAATGGATTTGAAAAGAATACATTAGCACAATATGAAATGTATTTATTGCTATAAAAAGCGGAAAGGATTATTCTTCCGCTTTTTATTTTTGTACTATATTGATATTTTACTTTGTATAATATCCTTTTTTTATGTAGAATAGATAGGATGGGAGGGGATGAAATGGATAATGTATTAAAGTTTAAGATTTTTGAATTGCATTGTTTCGTTCAAAAGACTTATTCTGATATTAAAATAGCATGTGATATTGCTATTTATCAAGAAAACACTTCTAAATATTTAATTTCATTAGGATTTTTAAATAAATCATACATGACTTATATAGAAGCAAAAAGATTTTATCGAGAAAATGAAGAACTTGTAAGTGTAGAATTTGATAATTTCTTTGATACATATGATAAATTAGAGAATGAATTAAAAAAAGTTATTTCAACTGAAGATAAAAATCCTTCATTGCTACATAGTAGATTTGATCAGTTTCAGCAGAAAGTTGAAAATATAAATGACCTAATAAAAGTATTGCAAAATGCTCGTTAATGAATGCTTTTTTCTTTTTATATAGAAATTATGCATTGAAAATATATTAGGGATATTACATATTGAAGGGATGACTTTTGTTAATTACAGAAGTCATCTTTTTATAATAGGAATAAATTGTATAAATTTTAGCAGTTTCATATTTTAGAAAATTATACGAGGAAAATAACATGAAAAATAAAAAAGAAATAGCTATAGTTGCATTAACAACAGGATTAGCTTTAACAAGCGTAACACCATATGGAGTAAGTTATGCAGAGGAAACGGGCAAAATGCAAGTTGATATTCAAGAGGATTCGTTCCGTACAGGTGAACTTACACAACCATCCCAAAAAACGCCAGAGAATGTAGTCAAAGATGCACTTAAGGAAAAGACGGAGCATGCTTTGTCTCCAAAACAAGTTAGTGGAGACAAAGGAGTAGATTACAAAGTGCTTCAAAAACGTGGTTCATATGATGGGACTACACTTGTGCGTATGCAACAAATATATGAAGAAAAAGAAGTATATGGACACCAATTGACTGTTCATGTAGATAAAAAGGGTATTATTAAAAGCATTTCAGGAGATAGCGCACAAAACTTAGCAAAAGAAGATTTAAAGAATCCTATTAATTTATCAAAAGAAGAAGCAAAGCAATATATTTATACGAAGTATGGGAAAGATATTAAATTTATTTCTGAGCCAGAAGTTAAGGAAGTTATTTTTGTTGATGAAAATCATGGGCAGGCTACTAACGCATATCAAGTTACATTTGCAGCCGCAACACCAAACTATGTATCTGGAACTTATTTAGTGAATGCTCAAAATGGTGATATGTTGAAAAACATGGTACAAGAATCAGATTTAAAAGTAAGTGAAGAGCATGTTGAATCTTTAAAGAAGAGTAAAAAAAATAATTCCATTTCATTAACTGGAACAGGAAAAGATGATTTAGGTATAACTCGCTCATTGGGTATTTCTAAACAAAGTAATGGGAAATATGCGCTTGCTGATTATACAAGAGGGCAAGGAATTGAGACCTATAATGTAAATTATAGAGATATTAATTTGGAAGAAAGATATTATCCTGGTATATTAGCAACTAGCACTTCGACAACATTTAATGAACCAAAGGCGGTAAGTGCTCATTTCTTAGCAACAAAGGTATATGATTTTTATAAAGACAAATATAAGCGTAATAGTTTTGATAATAAGGGGAAAAAAGTAGTATCAGTTGTACATGCATGGCATTCAGGAGAAACAGATGATCCTAAAAATTGGGGGAATGCATTTAGTGCTAATATTAATAATGTTAGTATGCTTATATATGGTGATCCAATGGTTAGAGCGTTTGACATAGCGGGCCATGAATTTACACATGCGGTTACATCTAGCGAATCTAATCTTGAATTTTTTGGGGAATCTGGAGCCATTAATGAGGCATTATCTGATATTATGGGAACGGCTATTGAGAAATATATAAATAATGGCGAATTTAATTGGACAATAGGAGAACAAAGTGGATCAGTTCTCCGTAATATGAAAAATCCATCTTCAGTCAAATTTTTTGATGGAGTACCGTATCCGGATGATTATAGTAAATTCAGTGATTTAAACGGAGAGGATAATGAGGGCGTTCATTTCAACTCAAGTATTATTAATAAAGTCGCGTATTTAATTGCACAAGGTGGCACTCATAACGGTGTAACTGTAAATGGTATTGGTGAAGATAAAATGTTTGATATTTTCTATTATGCAAATACTGATGAATTGAACATGACTTCTAATTTCTCTGAATTAAGATTAGCGTGTCTTAAAGTTGCAACAAACATATATGGGGCAAATTCAACTGAGGTTGAAGCGGTCCAAAAAGCTTTTGATGCAGCAAAAATTAATGGAGAAGTGAAAGAAAACGAAAAAACTGAGGAAAACCAAGTCCCAGAATTAACTGTACCACCTACAATTACACTACATGTCGGTGATACGTTCGACCCGATGAGAAATGTAAAAGCTGTTGATAAAGAAGATGGTGATTTAACCATTAGAGTAAAATATAAAGGTGATGTAGATACTTCAAATCCAGGTAAATACATTGTAGAATACTCGGTCATTGATTCTCAAGGAGGGAATGCAACGGCAACACAGACTGTAATTGTAGAAGAAAATGGAGAAGCATCAGATCTAAATCCTATATTAACAGTGCCTACTGCAGCGACAATTCGTGTAGGAGATTCATTCGATTCAATGGCAAAAGTGTTGTCTATTGATAAAGAAGACGGCGATCTTACTTCTAAAGTAAAGATTGAAGGTGAAGTAGATGCCTCTAAAGCCGGTACATATGTATTAACGTACAAAGTTACAGATTCAAAAGGTCATGAAGTAACTGCGGAACAAACTGTAACGGTCGAAGCTAGAGAAGAAGTGAAAAATGAAATGCCGATGCTAAAAGTACCTGCTACAACTACAATTACTAAAGGAGATCAATTTGATCCAATGATAGGAGTGTCAGCTACTGATAAAGAGGGCGGTGACCTTACTTCTAAAGTAGTGTATGAAGGAACTGTAGATACATCTAAATCTGGTACTTTTGAAATAATATATAGTGTCAGAGATTCCATAGGCAATGAGGTAAATACAATACAAAAAGTATTTGTGAAAGATAAAGACACTGGAAAAGCTAATGGCCTTGCTAATAACAGTAATATAACGAACAACAATAAATCCGATAAAAAAGAGTCTATATATAAAGAACTTCCCAACACGGGGGCCAGTACAACTAACAGTACAACAATGGGGATATGGATGGTTATTACAGGTACAGTACTCACTTTAGTTCGTAAATTTAGAAAGATACAAAAATAATAGTAAGGATTATTCCTTTTAAAAAAAGTTCATTATCTAGAAGACATAAAAGGGTTGTGTATCATGAACTGATTCCATAAAGTTAGTTAGTTTGTTGCATTAAGAAATTTTTAGTGTTTGAATTCAGATATTGTTCTGGACTCATGATACTAAATTTTTTCCTTAATTCGTTATGTTGTTATTACTTTCATTATATTTTTATTAATTTGTTGAAGAAGGAAGGATATTAGTAAACATAGAATATATTAATAAATTAAAATGTTTACGAGGTGAAAGTGATGGTAATAAAACAAGACGAAATTAAAGTAGTAGTCGGAGCTGGAGTGTTTAATAATAATCCAGGTTGGGTTCAAACGCAAGAAGACGAACTTAACTTACTAGATAAGGCTACGTGGGAAAATAGATTTGAACACAACTCTATTTCAGCTATTTTAGCGGAGCATGTATGGGAACACCTTACGTTTGAAGAAGGTGTAAGAGCAGCTGAAATTTGTTATGAATTTTTAAAGCTAGCAGGGCATATCCGGTGCGGTGTTCCTGATGCATATTTCCGAGATGAAGCGTACCAAAATATAGTTCAAATAGGCGGACCTGGCCCGAAAGATCATCCAGCTGCAAGTCATAAAATTGTTCATAATTATAAAACTTTAACGAAAATGTTTGAAACTGCTGGATTTGAGGTAGTATTACTTGAATATTGTGATGAAAATGGTCAGTTTTATTACAATGAATGGGATGCAAACGACGGTGTTATTTTCCGTTCGAAAAGGTATGATTCTAGAAATAAAGGTGATAAACTTGGTTTTCCATCGTTAATTGTCGATGCGATTAAGCGGTAAATCATTAAACTAAATTAAGTGCTTATAATATTAATCTATGAATTGTAGTGGAGTTTATTTGTATACACTATTGTTTTATATTCAATTTGAACATACGAAATATATTATTTTATTATAAAAAAGCAGAAAGTATTCTTTCTGCTTTTTATTTTGCAAAGGGGATGAATATACTATGCAACCTATAAAACAAGTGGCATTAACATGCATTACTCATGATCCAACAGGGAGCTTATTATCTACTATAAAAGAGCTAAAAGAGGAATTAATGAATTTAAATTATGATAAAAAATATATAACAATTAGTAATGTAACAGCTAAAGAAATTGTAAAAGAACTGGAGGAATATAAATTCCATATAAATATAGTAGAAAAATCAGGGACAGGGAACGCACGTAGGGATTGTTTGAAGTTTGTTAGAAACTATGATCATGATTACTATCACTATTGTGACTTTGATCGTTTACTAACTTGGATGAAAGAATATCCAGTTGAGCTTAATTCATTCATTCAGAATATAGTAGATGTAGATTACTTAATCATTGGCAGAACGGAGAAAGCTTTTCAGACACACCCTGAAGAATGGCAAGTTACAGAAACAGTATCAAATAAAATTATGTCATTACAATTAGGGAAACAAGTAGATATTACAGCTGGTTCATGTGGGCTTTCAAAACAAGCAGCTGATTACATAATAAAATATTCTAAATGCAGAATGACTGATGGGGAATGGCCGATGATTATAAAAGAATTTACCGATTTTAAAATCGGGTATATTGCAGTAGATGGTTTAAAATATGTCAATAGTCTTAATCAAGATAATATTATTGATCCAATAAAAGCATGGTCAACCAGATTAGAACTTTCATATATAATCAGTCAATCAATTTTGAATCTAACAAAAAATCCTTAAACTAAGTGGGGTGGAATAGAGATTTCTTTTTTTTATGAAATCATGTAAAATAGAACGTATATTCGTTTTTTGGAGGGGGTTAATTAATAATGTTAGCTGTAATAGATAAACAAGATAATGAATACGTAGTACAATTTGATCGTCATTTTTCATATTCAATAGAAGAGGTTTGGTCAGTTTTAACAGAAAACAGTAAGTTAAAAAAATGGATGTCTAATTTGCAGATTGAAAGCCTTAAAACAGGTGGAATCATAAAGTTCGACATGATGGATGGTTCATTTATAAATATTGATATTTTAGAGTGTCAACTAAACTCAGTACTTGAATTTACTTGGGATAAAGATCGGGTTCGATTTGAAATATATAAAGAGAAAAATGGTTCTCTTTTACTCCTTAAAGAATACATTCATGAATTAACTGATCATACACCGAAAGATATAGCAGGTTGGCATATTTGTTTAGATCTTTTTTCTTCCATTCTAGAAGGAGAAGAAAAAGAGTTTTCTAAAGATGAATGGCAACAATGGTTTGAAATATATAAGGATAAGCTTCTTGAAGTAAAAGGAATTATATAAGATGTTATATTCATTGTGTAATTATTATACTATAAAAATGATTTTAATGAAAAATAAGAATGGAGGTTAATATGAAAGTAAATCAATTAATTGCTAATAACATAAACCAATTAGATACAGTCATTCCATTTAATAAGTCTTTTGGAATCGCTGGTTTATCAGGATCCGGTAAAACAACTTTTTGTCAAACGATTGGCGAAGAATCAAAAAAACGATTAGTTTCTTTATTACCAAAGGCTGAATATCAATATTTATTTCCTAATATCATGGAAACGAATTTTAGTGCGATTAAGATGGAGGATATGCCTTTAGTACTTTTTCTGGGGAAATCATCAATTTCTTCTAATCCACGTTCAACGCTAGGTACACATACTGGTGTTTTCACTGAAATTCGCGAAAAACTTGCTGAAGTATTTCATCTTTCCCCTGAGGTTTTTTCATTTAATAACGAGTTAGGTTGGTGTACTGGGTGTAAAGGCCGAGGTACTACTAAAAATATTGAGTGTAAAAAATGTAAGGGAAAACGTTATAGCGAAGAAATTGAACAACATACTATAGATTTATTTGCTAAACCACATACCATTTCAAATATTAATGATTTAAGTGTTGAATCTATTCTTTCGCTAGCGGAAGAGTTACATATTAGTGAAGCAAAGCAACATATACTACAAAATATAATTAATATGAACATTGGCTATTTAACATTAAATCGAATAATGGGTACGTTGTCAGGTGGAGAGTTAACTCGACTATATTTGGCTGAATTCATGGCAGTAAGTGAAAATGCTGTAATTATTATTGATGAGATTTCAGTTGGACTTGATCATGAAACATTATTACAAATATTAGAAGAGATCAAGCAATTAGGGTGTAAAAATCAAATTTGGCTTATAGATCATTCAGATACAGTACTGGATACAACAGATGAGCAATTGTTCTTTGGACCTGGTAGCGGAAAATATGGTGGACAAATTGTGAAAGAATCACCAAGACCAAAATCAATCCTGTGCGATCTAAATAAAGAAGTACCAACAGAATATTATACATTCCAAGAATTATATTGCCGTAATATCCAAATGGTGAAGTTTCAGATTCCTAAAAATAGGCTTGTAACAGTTACAGGAGAATCTGGTTGCGGGAAATCTACACTTGTCAATGAATGTTTAGCTACAGATTTCTTGAAACGATATCCAAAAGATAAACTAGCTATGGTAGGGCAAGATCGAAATCAATCGATAACAAGTCGATCAACTGTAGCCACTTTCCTAGATATTAAAAAGAAACTAACAAAGTATAGTGAAGAAATCGATGATATTTTCGAGCGCTCGATTGAAGATATTATTGATGAACTTCCAAATGAAGATATTGCGTATAAACGCTTGAGCCTATTAATTAAACTAGGACTTGGCTATTTAACATTAGAACGAAAAACACAAACATTATCAACGGGTGAGTTTCAATGTGTTCACTTAGTTTCGGAGTTATTTGCAAACACAAAAAATCCACATACATTATTTATTTTTGATGAACCTTCAAAGGGGTTATCACAAAATATTTTAAATCAATTTATAGATAGTGTTAGAGGGATATTGCAAGATGAATCAGTCTCGATCATCATGATTGAACATAATAGTTACATGTTAGAAAGCTCTGATTATATTGTAGATTTCGGGAAAAGACAACTTGAATCTATAAACCATCTGGATGTAGTAAGTCATGATGATTATTATCGTCAAAAAAGTAGTGCGAATAATGCTGAACAAATTCACATTTCTTCAGCGCTTAAGCAGAAGGAAGGAGTTCACTATTTAGAAGATAATCATATTAACTATTTTAAAAATGCCGAAAACATTTATAAGGGTGGTATTTTAAAAAGTTTATCATCAATGGCTAGGTTAATATATGGTGAATATGAATCAGATACAATTGCACCTGTTGTTGCTATTGATCTTGAAAGGCATTTATATAGTCAATATAGTTTCTTATATGAAATTGGTGGACTAATTAATCATGTTGTAGCTGCTCATTCAACTAATAAAGATACGAGAAGTTTTGATTTCTATTCACAGGGCAATCATTGTCCATCTTGTTCTGGACGTCTTCAAATTGAAATTTTCGATAAAGATATTACAATTCAAGATAAAAATGTTCCATTTTGGGACGGTTTATTCGATCCAGAAATTATGAAAGTATTAAAATTTTATCAATATGAAAAAATAGAGTTTCTATTCGAAGAAATTAAAAATGAGCTTGGTTACGATTTTTCAAAGAGCTATAGTGATATGTCAGAAGAAGAAAAGCATACGTTTTGGTACGGATATTTTGAAAAATCATTTTATGATAAAAAAGGAAAGACACGCAGGACATGGGTAGGATTTAATACGATTATTGGTGGATATATTGTTATTTCAAAAGCAGCTATTAAAGAAGAAATTAAAACTTCTAAAGAAATGATGACATGCCCAATTTGTAAAGGGACTGTTTTAAATCATCATAAACCACTTAAATTTGGTAAATCAGATATTCGTGAAATTATCAATCAGCCAGTTGATGAAGTGTTGAAAATAGTCGGTGATTTACCTGCACTTCATAAATTGAAAGATATAGTTGGTGGTGATATGAGATTGACAGAAGATGTTTCTTTATTGCCAAGAAAAGCACAAGTTGCACTAAAAATGTTTGAGTTAGAACAAGCAAGCTTTTCAAACTATGAAATAGTGTTACAAAATGTCTTACCATTCTGGGATGAAATAAAAGGAAATATCGAATCCATTAGTGTTAATAATCAAGTAACTGTTTGTGATTTCCCTAATGTTTATGAAACGAGAGAAAACATTATAGATCAGTATTTCACAAATGGTAAATATAAAAAACTTACGTATGTATACGAAGCATTTGGATATAAAAAGTTAGTTACCCAAATTAATAAAATTAAAAAAAGTAATCCATGTCCATTTTGTAAAGGAAAGAAAGTTATTACTGAAGATAATTTGCACGATGGTGTCTTTAAACTAACAATTCCATGTGTAACTTGTAATGCAAGTGGTATTAATGATGAAGGGCTAAAAGAAGTTGTTGAGGGTGTGGATGTAAAAACATGGTTAACTGGAAAAGTTAGTGATGTTGTAGATGAGAGTTTATTAACAGAGGCTGTTGTGCAAATACCAATTTTTAATCGCATTCGTGAATTGGATAAACGAGATATGATGGCGGTTTATGAATGTCTTGAGCGTAATCAGTAAAGTTTTATTAGCTTATGTATTATTAACATAACTTATATAAAACGTATATTCTTTATAATGTATATATTAACGCAGTATGATTGATACAAGGTAATGAAAGAAGATCCAATTTCTTAATATCAAAATTAAGAAATTGGATCTTTTATTATTTTTATGTCCCGCATACGATATTTTTCACTAAGAGAAGAAGTATAAGACAAGGAGATATAAAAAGCTAATAGGGATAAATAGTTGATATATTATGTAATTATTATATTATAAAAGTGATAAATAAGGGTAAAAACAGTTCGTAAGTGATATTGTTTGTTTGTTAATCTTTCTATTTTATTATCTTATTTTTTTGATTTAACAGAAATATATACTTGAATGAAGTATATATTTCTGTTAAATTTATCCTATGAATAGAACAAGTTTAATTAAAGGTCATTTAGAAATGTGTGTATTATCTATTTTGTCGAAAAAGAAAAGTTATGGTTATGAGATTATGAAAGAACTTGAAGTAAACAATTTAAAATTGAAAGGAGTAGGAAGTATTTACCCTATTTTAACTAAGTTGAAAAATCAAGAATGGGTTAATACTTATCAAGAAGTAACAGACAGTGGTAAAGTTAGGATTTATTATGAAATTAATGAAAATGGGAAAATACGTCTTGAGAAGAAAATTAATGAGTGGTTAGAATTGCAATCGGATATTCAAATATTATTAAAAAGCGGTTTGAAAGGAGACCTTCTGAAATGAGGAATAGATTGATAGGTAAAGAAAAGAAATTTTTAACAGACGTACTTAAGGAATTAAAGCAATACGATATAAGTTTAGAAGAAAGGGATAATATTAAGCGACAAATATTAGAACATATTCAAGAATGTCGTGAACATGGTGAAGATAGTATAGATGATTTAGGTACACCTCAATTATTTGTTCAAGATTTTTTAGAAATAAATGAAATTGACTTACAAGTTAAAATGAAACAACTTCAAAATAAAAAGGGAAAATTCAACACAATTATCTTAAGTGGCATATTCATCGCAGTTATTACTTACCTCATCTTGCAAACTATATTTTCAATATTTTTAACTGAATCATTTAATCCAATTATTAGTAAAAATGCATTTCAGTATAATCTTCTATATCGTATTTCAGATAATCAATGGTGGAACGCATTATTAATATTGACTAGTTTGACGCTTTCTGTAGTGGTATTTATTAGCTTAGTAAGTTATAAAAAAAGAAAGCATCTAAAGTATAATGAAGAATACGATCTATAAACTGTCTCTAATTTGTATTCTTTGTAATGTATTAATATTATGTATCATACCTCCAAAAGTTTACGCTCAGCAAAATATTAAAGTTACATTAGATAAGTATATTGAAAAATTTATAAAGGAGCAGAATATTCCGGGAGCTTCAGTTGCAATTGTACATAATAAAGATGTATTCTTCACAAAAACGATGGGGATTACTGGAGAATCTGAAAAAAAGGTCACTAGTAAAACGCAATTTGCAATTGGCTCAATAAGTAAATCTTTAACAGCTTTAGCTATAGTGAAATTAATAGAAGATAAAAAAATAAAATTAGAGGATTCAGTTCAACGATACCTCCCCTGGTTTAAACTAAAAGATTCTCAAATATCCTCAACTATAACAATCCAACATCTAATAACTCATACAAGTGGAATAAGCACTTATGAGGGCTTAGCATTATCAGATAAGCAATCCAAAAATTCTACAGCATTAAAAGAAAATGTAATGAGGCTTTCAAATGTAAAAGTAACTGCTCCACCAGGAGAAAAATATCAATATAGTAATGCAAATTATATTGTTTTAGGTGCGCTTATTGAAGAAGTCACAAATGAAACATATTCTTCATATATGGAAAAGAATGTTTTTCAGCCATTAAATATGAATGGCGCGGCAGCAAGTAAAGAAATTGCATGTGAAAAAGGTTATTTTACAGGTTATCAGTCTTGGTTTGGCATTCCAAGAAAAAGTGTAGTGTCCTATGATAATACCGGGGCACCATATGGCTATATTACTGCAAATTTAGAAGATATGATTCAATATATTATGTTTTTGAATCGTCCAGAGGATGCTCAATTATTGAAGAAAGAAAACATGGATCTTTATCTATCACCACTTTATAAAATAAACTCAGAAAAAAGTTATGGTTTTGGATTAAGAACAACAAATATAAATGAAAGTGAAACGATGATTTGGCATTCAGGATCAACACCCGATGCTCGTGCAGAATTATTTATTTTAAACAAAAGTGGCTGGGGTGGTGTGATTCTAACGAATAAAAATCATGTATTAGAAGAAACCGCACTATCAGTATTGAAAAAGGGGATTATTAGTATTTTGAATGGAGAAGAACCGGTTGATATCCCTAAAAACATACCATTAACACAAATTATTTTGTTGATAGTTACACTTATACTTTTCATAATATCAATCATGTTAATTAAAAAGTATAAACATATGAAAACTGTAAAAAAGCAAATTTGGTTATTCATAGGGAGTCTATCCCTACTAATATCTATTGTTTTCATCCCACTGCTTACGTATAGTACAAGTTCACCATGGCGTACGATTAAAATATTTGCGCCAGACGTAGCTTTAGTTACAAGTATTATTGTAACTTTATTAGCTGTGAACGGACTAATATCAATTCTTATAGCCTTAAGAAGGAAGTAAGTATAAGGGGAAAGAATTAAAGAAATATGATTTAAGTGTTATAAACAGTTGACTCTCACACAATGTCATTGTTTAAGATGAAGTTGAGTTTCGAAGTAGATGTAACTTATAGGAGGAAATCATGTTTAAAATAGGAGACTTTTCAAAACTATCTTCCATTAGTATTCGGATGTTGAGACACTACGATAAAGTGGAATTATTACAACCAATAAAAGTTGATGAGCAGAGTGGATACCGATACTATTCAGCAGCCCAATTAAAGAAAGTAAATCAAATTCAAACGTTAAAAAATATGGGATTTAATATCGCTACCATTAAAGAAATAATAGAATGCGATAATATAGATGGTATTAAGGAGCAATTTTCAAATCGTAGTGCTCAAATTAAAGAAGACATGACTAACCTCCAAAAACAATTACGTCTCCTCGAAGATTCAATGAAAACGATGAGAGAGGATGTTGTTGAGATGAATTACCACGTTTCAATAAAAGAAATTCCAGAAAGAAATGTAGCTAGTGTTAGAAAGATTATTCCATCGTATATTTGTGAAGGCGATTTATGGAGTATATTGATGCGAGAAATTCATATTAAAAATATTAGTATGGACCATCCGAGTTATAGTATCGCTGTCTTTCATGATCAAGAATACAAAGAAAATGATGTAGATGTAGAAATACAGCTAAGTATCCTAGGTAAGCATGAAAATACAAAAGACGTTACATTTAAAAAGATTGAATCAACTAATGTAGCTTCCATAACGGTTAATGGAAGCTATGAACAAATGACAGCTGTAAATGAGGCTGCAGCAACATGGATTGAGACAGAAGGTTACGAATTAGCAGGTCCGATGTTTAATATTTATCATGTGAGCCCAGCGATGGAATCGGATCCTAGTAAGTGGGTTACAGAAGTTTGTTATCCAGTTAAATGATTGTAAAGAAAAAAGGCACTATGATATGCCTTTTTTCTTTATAAACTTATCAGTAATTGCAATTAACCAATCATACATAATTATCTTTCCTTCCATCATAGCTTTCGTATCGGACTACATAGTGCAATAAAAACTTCAAGTAATTTCGTGAAGGCAGCTAAAGCAAATACATAGACTGGATTATAAGCTGAAATAATGCCTCCTACTAACGCTCCAAGTGGCATAGCTAATCGTGTAAGTACACGTGAAAATCCTAAAACTCTCCCTTGCATATTTGATGGGACTGTTTCCTGGCGAACTGAGGCTACAAGTGTATTCCATGCAACATTGCAAGTCATTGCAATACCGAAAGCAATTCCAGGAGCGAACCAATATGTGCTCCAAAGCGCGAAAGTTAAGCCAATTGCTCCAGCGAATAGGAGTAAAGGAATTAGAAGGCCGCGCTGCAATCTCTTTTCTAAAGGAACTACAATCAAGCTTCCTAAAAGCCCGCCTATTCCAATTAATGAATAATTAAACCCACTTTGTTCCGAGGTAAGTTGCAATGTGGATAATAAATAATACATGAATACACCTAAAACCGCACTTGCTCCAAAGTTTCCTATCATAGCTTGAAAAGATAAAGCTATATTTAAGCGATCATTTTTGAGCCATGTAAATCCATTAACCAAATCAGATAGTACATTTTGAAGTGTATTTTTATCTTCATATTTCTTATTTACGGTTTTCATAGACGGTAATAACATCACAGCAACTAATGTTGCAATAAATGAAAGAACATTAATCCAAAGTAACTGAAAGCCGCCAATAAAAGAAATGAGAACTCCAGCTATCATTGGACCAAATAAACTAGCCAATTGATTGACCATTTGATAGAAAGAATTGGCCTTAGTTAAGGATGCTCCAACAATTTGCGGAATGACTGTAACAGTTGTTACATCAAAAAGCATGGACATAACTGCTAAAATAAAAATAATTATGTACAAGTGCCATATTTCTAGTAGATATAATGAATGTAGTATTGGTACAAGACTTACTAAAATAATATTAGTAATATCCGCTACCAAAAGTAATTTTTTTCGATCGTATCGATCAATTATTACGCCAACTAAAGGGCCAAATAAAACGATTGGTAATATGTTAATAGCAAATAAAGAACTCATAATTACAGCTGAACCGGTTAATTGATAGGCAATCCAAGGTAACGCAAAAGTATACAATGAGTCTCCAATTCGTGAAATGAGTAAACCAAAAATAAAAATCTTGTATTCTTTAGTAAAAGTTGTCTTTACGGTAAGGCTACGTTCTTGTATAAGTTTCAAACTGTTTATACCACCTTTATTATAGAGAAATTTGAAAATAATCCGTCCAATACTTGTTATATATAGAATTCTGTAATTTTTTGGTGAATCCTACTTTTTATATGTATTTTAAGGAGGAAATAAAAATGAAGGCAGTTTTTATAGATAGAGATGGAACAATAGGAGGGGGAATACATCCAAATGAATTTATGTTATTTGATTTTGTACCTAATGCAATTCAACGGTTAAATAAATTAGGACTAAAGGTATTTTTATATACAAATCAAACTAGAATTGGTCGAGGATATTTTACTGAAAAAGAACTGCTTAAAGGATTTCAAAAAATGCAACAAATTTTAAAAGATGATGATGCTTATATAGATGGAATATACTATTGTCCACATAAAATGAATAGTAGTTGTGACTGCCAAAAACCGAATATAGGATTACTTTTAAAAGCAGCGAAAGAACATAATCTATGCTTAAAAGACTGTTTTCTTATTGGAGATACAGGGAGTACGGATATGATTGCAGCCAAAAGGGTGAATATGAAAAAGATTTTGGTACGAACAGGATGGGGAGAAAGCTCATTAACAAAGTATAGAAATACGTGGATAGAAACGACGCCTAATTATATAGCGGAAAATTTACTTGATGCTGTGTGTTGGATTGAAGATAATTTAAAAACATAATAAAATTATAGTAAACTGGTTTGTGAGATGGTTAATTTAGGAGGGTAAATATTGATACCTATAGATAAGAATGTACGAACATCTGGTGCATATGTAATGTATAAGAATTTATTTGTTTTTCAAGTTGGACCAACGAGTAAAGGCGATACATTAGGTGTAGTAAGACTTGGAGGACATAAAGAGGCGGATGAAACAGCAGTAGAAACTGCTAAAAGAGAAGTGAAAGAAGAAGCTTCTATCGATATTACTATATTGAATTCACCAACTACATTTTATAAAGAGAATTGGAATGCACAATCAAAGAAAATAAAAGCAGAAAATGAAGTCAATCCAATATTAATTATTGATAGTCCAGATGAAAGTTTATCTATCATGTATGTTGCTTATTCAAAGATGCTACCTAAACCATCTTCTGAAACGAATGGACTACTGTTACTTTCATTGAATGATATTGAATTAATTTGCACTGGAAAAATAACATTAACTGATTATACAAATCAAGGCGGAGTTGCTATATTAAAAGAAAAAATGGATAAAGAATTAATTTTACAACCTTTCCCACAACTTATGTTTTTAGCAGAACTTTTAAAAGAGAATCCTGTATTACTTCAGCAGTTTCTAAATTAGCAACAAAAGCTACTTTAATAAGGGGCTTTTATTGCTAATAATTTAGTGGTATGTGTATCCTCCATCAGGAAACAATACAGTGTCTGTAGTAAATCTATTTTGCATAAAATATAGTTTATCTGAAAATGGAAAAACAGTTAGTATTGTGTTGGATAGTATGTGTAGTTTGGGTGGAGGACATTTAGAATATACAGTAAGAAATAAACTATAAAATTATTATGTAAATTAAGTGCGGTATAGAATAGGTTTTCTTATAATCTTTATTTTATTATATTTTAATTAAATTAAATAATTTAATGATTACTATTACTATTATTATTATTAAGTATAATAGTAAGTAAGAATATTTTGGTAGTTATTGAATGTAATTAAAGGCGGTTATTTGGAAGGATTGATGTTTTATGAACAAACAGAAGAAAACAAAATATGTAAAAAAGCTCTGCATAAAGAAAAAAGTAAAAGATATCGCCTGTTCTAGCGTTTTATAAGGCTTGGCTTGCATATTTAGAATAAATAATTGATGACTCATTTTCATTAAGAATCTATAGAATATATAAGCATCAACAAAGGGGAAAGTATAAAGTGAACGAATTAGAGTACAAAAACTTTTATGATAAAGTAGGAAGATTAAATGGATGGGATTTTAGTAAAATAAAATGTGAAACTGTAGGAGATACATGGGACTTTTATGGAGAAGTGAAAGAAAGAAGTAAACCATCAGACACTCTACTTGATGTTGGTACAGGTGGAGGAGAGAATGTACTTAACATAGCATCTTCAGCTAAATTGTTAATTGGAATTGATAATTCTAATGGCATGATTGAAACGGCACATTCCAACTTGAAAATATCAGGTATACAAAACGTTGAGTTTTTTCAAATGGATTCTGAAGCGTTAATGTTTCAGAATGCCCCTTTTGATATCGCTTCTAGTTGTCACGCACCGTTTATAGCATCTGAGTTAGCAAAAGTAATGAAACAGGGTGCTTTTTTCTTAACACAACAAGTTAGCGAACATGATAAATTAAATCTTAAAGAAGCATTTGGCCGAGGACAATGCTTAGGTGAAAGAGACGGAACTTTAAAAGAAAAGTATATGAGGGAACTTATTAGTGCGGGATTTGAACTCGTGCAAGTACGTGGATATGATGTTACTGATTATTACAGTACGCCTAAGGATCTTATTTTCTTATTAAAACATACGCCTATTATTCCTAATTTTGGAGAAGAGGAAGAGGATTTTAATATTTTGCAAAAGTTTATTGAAGCTAATAGTTCGGAAAAAGGTATTCGTACGAATTCAAAAAGATTTCTGATTATTGCTGTAAAATCTTAATATATTTTATTGTAAAAGCTGCTTTTCATTTAAGGAAAGACAGCTTTTTTATATGGAAACAATGCAGGAGAAACTTGAAAAAATAGAAATAAGTAAAGTGTTAATCAAAAAGACGAAATATGGAGGGGAATTGTTTTGAAACGTTACTGTACTCACAATGAAAGAAGTTAACATATTCATACTAAAGTTGTAGTTTTTAAATGAAAAATCCATTCTTCCGTTTGATTTTATCTGTTTATAAGTGTAATACAATACGAATAGATGGTAAGAAACAAGGGAGGAATGTAACGTGATTACACATATATCAGATATAAAACTACAAACGGTTTCCATAGAAGGGGTAAAACAAGTTTATAATGATATATTATCTTTTCCAATAAAAAAAGAAACAGCATCATTTATTCAATTTGAAGTAACGCCATACACAACAATTAGTTTTCAAGAAGTATATGAACCAATTGCACCTGCTCACTTTGCTTTTGAGATTCCATATTCAAAATTTCATGAAACTGCAAGATGGCTTGAAGAGTCTGGATTACTCATTGTGAAATGGAAAGATGGTCATACAATTGATGAAGAGAGCGGCCGATTCAACTTATATTTCAGAGATGGTGATGGAAATCTTCTCGAAATTATCGCGCATAGTTATGTTAAAGAAGATGTATTAGTACCGCATTCACCATTAAACGTTTTATATGTAAGAGAAATCGGTCTTCCCGTTAAAAGTGTACCTGTATTTACGGAATGGTTGAAATTAAATCTAGATATGAAAACGATGGAGGATGGAGATATTTTTAACTTTGTAATAGGTGGCACTGCATACATTGTTGCAACTTGGTGGCAGCGACCGTGGATTCCAATTGCGATGAAAGCTTTACCACCGAAAGTACACGTTTCTTTTGGAACACCTGATCAAGCATTTTTACAGCGCATACAAAATAATTTGAAGAAAAATAGTGTTCCATATGAATGTAAACATAATGAATTATTGTTTATTCAACTAGGATACTCATTTACTGTTTTGCATACACCAAAGTTTCCTTCCGATATTCCTAGCAAAATAAACTTACCGCTTTCTATATAGTTATAGAAGGTGGTAAGTTTATTTTTTGAGAAAAATAAAGCCTATTTATTACGCTGATTTAACATTTGAGCTATACCTTGACCGAATGACCAATTCTCTATAGGTGTCTCGTGTAGTGTAATAAAAACATCAGCAGTAGAGATTTGTAATATATTAGCTGTACTAGTGGCTATAGCTTTATATAAAGCCTTTTTTTGATTAATTGTTCTTCCTGGTCCACACTTAATGGAAACATAAATCATATTGTTGGATCGTTTTACTGAACCTTCTAAAAGATAAGATGAATCATAAAACAGTTGATGAGGAGGATAAGGTAAAAACATTTGAAAATAATCACTTTCGGGAATATTGAAATGCTCAATTAAGGAATGGTGAATTTGATTGCTTACATTCTTTAATAACGTATTATCGAATAATTTTTCAGGATGATAAACAGTGACAAATGGCATAATATAGCACTCCTTTTCTTTTGATTTCATTTTACTTCCAATACTTCCATTTGTATAATTGAAAATATATTGAGTAACTATCAATAAAACCGATGAAGATGGTGTTGGAAATGGAAATGAAAGAATTACTTACATTCAAAAAAATTATTGAAGAAGGAACATTTTCACAAGCTGCTAAACAATTAAACTATGCACAATCAACAGTTACAACACATATAAAAAAGCTGGAAAATGAAATTGGTTTTCTTTTGTTTGAAAGAGGATGGGATGCAAGATTAACAGAAGAAGGAAAACTTTTTGCGGAAGAAGTAGAAAATTTATTAACCCATTGGGAATATTCCATTTCTCAAGCTCAACGAATTAGTAATGAAGAGAAAGGCAGTTTGAGAATAGGTCTATTAGAATCAGTTGCTAAAAGGTTAATACCGATAATATTAAAGTTTTTAAATGCTGAAAAACCATATATACATTGTGATTTTGTAGTAGGAAATACAGCACTTTTATCAGAAATGATAGATCATAATAAGATTGATTTTGCGGTATGTGGTAATAATGAAAATATATCAAATGTAAAATTTATTGCAATATGTGATGAACAGATTGAATTTATAGTGAATGATCCAGAGCATCCTTTATTACAAAAAGAATTTGTTGAGGCATTTGATATTATAGATTATCCCGTTATTGTAGGTGAAAGTAATTGTTATTCCTACCAATCTGTAAGTTCTTTCTTGTTGGAAAATAATTTGTCTTTTAAAAGAATTTACAATTGTAGTGCGTTAAACCTCATTCCACAAATGCTTTTTGGAAATGCTATAGGGATTATTCCGAAAGGTACAATTTTGAATGATGAAGTACTATCTTTTAAGATTAAGGATTTTAATTCTAAAATTCCAATTGGTATACTCATTTCTACTAAAAATAAAAATTATTTAAGCCAAACGAAACAAAAAATTATCAACATTATTAAAGTCGCCTTATAATTATAGAGCTGTTTTCAATACGTGTTTTTCTTTTTTTCATTTCAGATATTTTTGTAATGATAGGATTCATATGAGTAGAAGGAAATACTATCATTGAAGTGAAGTTAAAATAAGGTTGTAGAATACTACATGGTTTAAGGAGGGGAAAACTTGAATTTAGGTGAGCCAATAGCTAAAGGAAATACAGCTAAGATATATCTTTATGAAAATAAAGTTATTAAATTATTCAACGAATACCTTCCAAATACAGAGTCTATGAATGAAGCAAAAAAACAAAAATACGCTTATTTATGTGGGCTACCAGTTCCAAACGTATTTGAAGTGACAAAGATACAAAATAGACAGGCAATTATTATGGAATACGTAAAAGGGGACAGTATTGGTAATCTCCTGCTTAATAATCTAAATGAAGCGGAGCATTACATAAATATTTGTGTTAATGAACAAATAAAGATTCATTCTATTTGTATGAACACAGATGAAATAGAATCAATGAGAGAAAGGTTAGAGCGTCAAATTAAATCTGTACAGAAATCGGATGGAAAACAAAAGGAAAATATATTAAATAAGTTACATTTAATCAAATTTGAACCTAGATTATGCCATGGGGATTTCCATCCATTTAATCTAATTTTGACTAAGGAAGAGAATGTGAAAATTATAGACTGGGTAGATGCCAGTTCAGGTGATATTCGTGCAGATGTATTTCGTACATATTTATTGTTTGCGCAATCTCATATAGACTTAGCGGAAACGTATTTACAAATATATTGTAGAAATACTGGCCTCACACGAGATGAGATCTTTCAATGGGCTCCTATTATTATTACAGCTAGATTTGCTGAGAAAGTATCTCCGCAAAATGAACTGTATTTGAACAGACTTTTGAATCAGTATTTATAAGTTATAAAAAAGGTTGTCTAGTAGATAATTAATAAATGCTGTTGTTTAACTACAAGGAAACTTAGTTAAACAACAGCATTTTTAAACATTGATACATTTCATTCGTTATAGGTTTAATGTTAATAAAATTCAACGGATATTGTTCATTTATTAATTGAAGTATTTCTTTATCTATCTCGTTCATTGTAACGTCCTTTCCAAAGTTTAATTTTTTACTAGAGAATTAAAAGAATCTTATTTTACAAAATTCGAGTTTAATTTTTGAACTCCTTTAAAATGAAATATAATGTAAATTGACTTTTAATAATTGGTAAGGTGTGTGAATCATACTAATTAACGTTAGATTGAAAAGTTAGTATAAGGTATGACAAAATAAGATAGCTAAAAAAAATTAATACTTACATATAGAGTTTAAAGATTATAGAAAATGGCTCATGTTATAAAACACAAGAAATATCAAAAGAAAGTAATGAACATCTCTTATAATGCTTAATAAGGGGGGAAGTAAATAAATGAACATATACAGCAGATGATTGATTGGATTGAGATCAATTTAAAAAAGGAATTTTCATTAGAGGATTTATCTCATTATATGGGGTATTCTCCGTATTACTGTTCTTTTAAATTCCACCAAGTAACAGGTATAAGTATTAGACGCTATATTCTTTTAAGAAGATTGTATTTATCTACGGAGGATTTAATAAACGATAGAAAGATAATAGATATTGCATTGGATTACGATTATTCTTCGCAAGAGACTTATAGTAGAGCTTTCAAGAATGTTTTTGGAATGAACCCAAGAGAATTTCAACTTAACAAATTGCCTATTCAATCTTTTGTTAAACTCAATATAAATAAAGAGGGAGAGTTTAAAATGAATATTTCTAGAAAATTAGAGGTTGAGCAGTTACGAAATGCGAAGAGTGAGCTGTTTGATAAAGATGTATTAAACATATTGAATGGTCAAATGATGCATGAAGAATTTAAAAATGAAAAGCTAATGGGGGAGTCTGATTATGCACCATTTAATGAGGCAATGTGTGTAAACATGGCTACAACACAAGTTTTTGATAAAGAGTTTATTAAAACAAGAGCAGAAGGGCATAATAGTTCAATAGAAAGTTACACAAAAAAGGTTATAGACCCGTTAGAAAACCTTTTTACGAAAAAGTATAAATGTATTGTTTTATGGTTTGGTGAAGATATGTTCTGCCAAATGAACCTACTTACCATACTTTCTTACCTTGAACAGTCTTCTTATGAAGGGAAGGTATACTTAAATAGTTTCAGAGAGGATGAATTTAAAGTAAATCAAATTGAACTTAAATTGGGAAATTATTCTTCTGTATACAATGAAGTATTAGTAAACCATAAAAAGATTTTCTATAAGGTACCACCAGTAATGTATCAGGCTATAGACTTATATTTAGAAATGCTAAAAGAAGATAATACTGTAATGAAATTCATCTCTAAAAATAAAGATTTATCAACGCAAGAATTATTAATAAAGTTGTTTCAGCTATTTCCAACAATCGGATATGGGGATTCTCAGTACATAGAACTGATAAATAAAATAAAGAAGAAAGCTGTACCTAAAATATAGGAACAGCTTTCTTTTTACAATTGTTCAAGTAACTCTAATTCACCCTCTACAAATAACATTAGTTCTTTAATCGTTTCTCCAGAAAAATCAAAACGAATTCCAGCAGCTTCATATACTTCAGTTAAAGGTTTAGAGCTACCTAATGATAAAGCTTTTTTATAATTTTCTAATGCTTGTTTAGGATTTTGTTTATATTGCTTATACATTTGCAGCGCACCAAGTTGTGCGATTGCATATTCGATGTAATAGAATGGTATTTCGAATATGTGTAGTACGGGTAACCAGCCAGTTGCTATCCAATTTTCATAGCCTTCAATATTTACGACGTTCGATTGGTAAGTGTTATGCAATTCTAGATACTTTTCGTTTCTTTCCTTAGCGGTATGATTAGGATTTTCATACATCCAATGCTGGAATTGATCAACGATAAGCATTTGTGGTAAATACTTAACAATATCCTTAAAGAAGTCTAATTTTGCTTCTATAAATTCTTCTTTATTTTCATAAAAAGTATCCCAATACTCCATCGAAAACAATTCCATTGTCATGCTAGCTAGTTCGGCTGATTCTGAAGGGATTTCTAAATACTTTTGAAGCTCTAATTGCTTCATACAATCATTATGAATACTATGGCCCATTTCATGGAGGAAAGTAGTAACATCATAATGTGTATGATTGAGATTCATAAAAATAAAAGATAATTGAGAAGCAGGTAAATATTCACAAAATCCTCCTGGACCTTTTCCTTTACGGCTTTCTAAATCTAAGCAATTATTTTTCTGCATACGATCCAGTAATGCGGAAAATTCAGGGTCTAGTTTATGTAAAATATGAGAGCTTTTTTCGATTAAATCACTCGCGTTTTCGATAGGTTTTAATGCTTTCTGATTTGGTGCGGTTGCTTTTAGATCCCATGGACGAAGGCTATCTACTTGAAGTTCAGATTTTTTCTCATTAAATATCTTATCGATAAGTGGCACTACATGCTTACGAATAGATTCAGCAAGCTCATAGCAGTCTTCCGCTGTATAGTCAAAACGTTCATGTTTTTTAAACATATAATCACGATAATTATCTAAATGAATATTTTTTGCTTTTTGGTGACGGATTACAATTAATTCATTTAATATATTTTGTAAAGTATCTTCAACAGATAAGAACTTCTCAGAAATAAGCGTTTTTGCTTTTTTTCGTATATGACGATCCGGAACTTGTAAGTAAGACTGTAGTTCAGTAATTGTTTTTTCTTCACCGTCCCATAGCGCGGTTAAACCACCAGTAATTTCGAAGTACTCAGTTACTAGTTTGTCTTCTCTTACTTCTAAATCAATGTTCTTTTCAGAAAATAATATCTGCGCATTCTTAATTTTTTTATCTAGTAAGCTATACGTTTTTGGATCAAGCTCCATTCGAAAGGGAGACTCTAAATATTTATTATCAAATGAATTTTGATAACGTTTCAAAAGAGGTCGTACATATTGTTGATCATATTCAAAAGTATCTTTTATTTTTTTATTATCTGTATTACATTGAAAGGCGATATAGTGCGATCTTAATTGTTCTTCAATTTCCCAAATGAATGTAGATTGTTTTTTTAACCAGTTTTCAAGTTCTAGTTTTGAAGAAATCACTTCATTTTCTAAAGTAGAAAGAGTATTTTCTAATTCTAGAACGTTACTAATATAAATCGTATTTAAGTGCTGCATGACATAACCCTCACTTTTTATTTATTCATGAAGATATTCTATTTATTAATTGTAATTTCCTTGTTAAGAGACGGAAATGTGAAATAATGTTAAACTTTAAAGTGATTGAAGGGATGAATTTCCTTTTGCTTTATTATGAGAATGAGGAATCCTTTTTAGTTCTTCTATAAGGGAGTGAAAGAATGTATAAGTATTTACATATTTTTAATGATATAGAAAACATGATTCAACATGGAGAGATAAAAGAAGGACAGAAATTACCATCAATACGGTCATTCGTTACGCAATATGAATGTAATAAGGCAACAGTCATACGTGCGCTTCATGAATTAGAAAAGCGTCATATTATATATTCTGTCCCTCAAAGTGGATACTACGTTGTTAAGAAATCTGGGAGTATCATAGAAAATAACGCAATAATTGATTTTGCTTCTTCAGCACCGGATCCAGATGTTTTTCCGTATTTAGAATTTCAGCATTGTATTAATAAGGCTATTGATACTTATAAAAATGATTTGTTCGTATACGGAACACCGAAAGGGTTACCATCTTTAATTCCAGTTATTCAAAAACAGTTGGCAAATTATCAAGTGTTCACGAAAGAAGAAAATATTTTTATAACGTCAGGTGTGCAGCAGGCACTTGCAATATTAACTTCTATACCATTTCCGAATGAAAATGAAACAATATTAGTTGAACAGCCAACGTATCATTTATATATAGAATATTTAGAAATAAATAAAGTTCCTGTAATCGGTATTAAACGTACGAATGAAGGTATTGATTTAAATGAATTGGAGCGTATTTTTCGAACTGGTAAAATAAAATTCTTTTATACAATACCAAGATATCATCATCCACTTGGAACTTCTTATTCTAAAGATGAGAAAGAAAAAATCGTACTATTGGCGGAGAAATATAATGTATTTATAGTAGAAGATGATTATTTAGCAGATTTAGAAACTGATTCAAAAGCCGATCCTTTATATAGCTTGGATTATAGTAATCATGTCATATATTTGAAAAGTTATTCGAAGATTATTTTTCCAGGTTTACGAGTGGGTGTAGCGATAATTCCACTGGTTATTGCGAATGCTTTCCATACATATAAAAAGGTTTTAGATATTGATAGTCCCATGATATCTCAAGCGGCTTTAGAAATTTATATAAAGAGTGGCATGTTTGACCATCATAAAAGTAAAATTAATTCTTCCTACTACAATAGATCAAAAAAACTAGCAGAAACATTAGAAAAAGTGCAAAATGAAAATCCATCGTTATTTACATATAATAGACAAAACACATTGGTAATACACACTTGTTTAGAATTACAGAAAAACATAGTTACAGAAACATTTATAAAAAAATTAAGAGAAAATAAAGTAAGTATCGATTCAGTTGATAGAAATTATTTAAATAAATTTCATAAAGAAAAGTTATTAAAGTTAAACGTATCGAATGTAAAGGAAGCAAGGATTGAAGAAGGAATTCGTAAAGTAATTGAGGAAATCAAACTATTAAGACGTTTAGATTTTCAATTTAAAAAAGAATAAAATGAATAAGGAGCTTTGTTGTGAGGTGCAAAATAATTCTCTTGTTTGTGTGTATCGCTGTAATAATTGGAGCTATAGTTGTGAATAATTTTTATTAAAAAGATGATAAATGCATTGCAGTTGGTAAGTATTCAAGAGGTATTATCATAAATCAAAATAACGAACCTATATTTAATGTGAAAATTTATGAAGATTCTATTAAAGGTAAGGAACGCAGTATTTCAAATGCAGAAGGTGAATTTGAAGTGCTGCATGGTGTTTGTGGTGAGATTGTATTACAATTCGTTACTCCAGATGGTGAAATCTATACGAGAAAATATGATAGAAAGTATATACCAGAAGTTATAAAAATAAAATGAAATCGGTCTAAGGAAAAATAGTAGTTATAGCCGAAGTAACTGTATATGTAACAAGAACAAGTACAAGAGGGAATTTATCTTGTATGGGGAGAACCGAATCAATTGTAGAAACTAAAGAGCTTGTTACAAAGCAGGATGGCATTGAAATTGCGGTTCTTATTTTGAATTGGGAAATTCTTAAGAACATCGATATAATCAACAATAATCTTAGTAAGTGCTGTTCATAAAGACCAGGGGCAAAGAGGAGATAGTTATTAAAAAAAGTAAAAAGCGCTTAAGTGTAGTTGGGGATGTGGTGAGTAGTTCAATTTCATACAAAATAGTAAAAACCAAACTAATATTGCAGTTAAATATTGGTTTGGTTTTTTATAAATTTATATCGAGAGATGTAATCTAATGTACTTATCTATATTGCTTTATATAAATGAATTTTCCAAGCGGATGTCTTTGATATAAATATTTTCTCGAGGGATAAATTGTTTTTCACTGCATTTTCAATAGGGACAGCAGAAAATATGTAACGACCACCCATTTTTTTAAAATGATTTATATTTAGCTCTACATTTTTTAAACGCTTTTTCGAATTTTTCTTAAACATATAGTGTTTTCCAAGTTCATCGGTGAAAATATAACAACGGCCACCCCATTCGTCAAAATACGTACGAATCGTTTTATTTTTCGCTAGTTCCTTCTCAATTATTTTTCGGAATTCATATTTGTAAGATAGAGGATAAAAGTTGTTGTATGTGTCAAGTGTATAGAACCCATTGTACTGAGCGATAGCTGGATGTAAACCAATATTAGCGATACGGTACTGTTCCAAAGGTAAACCAATATACTCTTTTATTTCCTTAAATTGTTTTTCTGCAAAAAATTCCTTTACTGAAGGTTTATTTTGATAAATAATTTCTTCATTATAAAAGCATAATAAAATAATTTGGGCTATTATAAAACTTGTTGCAGCGTGTCTCCATACTTTCCCTTGTAACCATAAAACTTTTAATCCAAGAGCGAATAGAACATAAATAACTAACGGACGCAAAAAATGATAACGTGCAAAATTAAATGTATCTAAAATGTGAAATCGTTTTGTTAATGGAAGCCAGCCTTTATAAAACCAAAAAGCATACCAAATTGACAAAACTATGTTAAACCAGAACAAAAAAATAAAGACTTTTTCTTGCTTCCATCGTTTTTTAGTAATGATAAAATACAACGCAATAAGTATGGCAGGTAAAATAACAAATGTATGGACTGTCATGACATGGGTATGTCCTAAAAGAAAATTTTTCACTGTAAGTCGGAGAGACCGCCATAACGATAATCTTGCATGAAAATATTCATCTCTACTGTTAGGTGCAATTGATAAAAAGAAGGAAGTTACTAAGCGATATTCTACAATCATGTAAATGAGCGTCATATAAATAATTGAAAAAAGAAAACGAAAGTTCCATTCTTTTTTAACTACTAAGTCAATTAACCAGAGTATCCCTATGCTACTTAAAAAAAAGAAAAAACCTAATACAATACTCGAATATAGAGGGATTAGAGTAAGTACGAAATAGTTCTTCCACAATTTTTCACCTTTTCGAATATTTAAAAATGCCCAAAGTGCAAGAGGCATTCCCAGAGTACTAAGCATTCCTGATGGCCAAAAAGGGGTAAGAGCAAAAGCTAATGAAACTCCTATTGAAATGACCAGCCATTCCTCTCTTGGTAAAAAATGATGTTTTAAAAGTACATACATGCCTATAAAAGCAACCACTCTTGTAATCGTCTGACTTAATACATAAGCAACCATATTTGGGAAAAAAGCATACAACCACACAATACCACTAAACTCCGTGCTAAATGCGTTTCTTGACAATTGATTATTTATCACCTGTGGAATTGTACCATTAATCGGACCTTGTATCTCTCCACTACATGTCAAAACCTTATACCAGGACAAATTGGAATCAAGGTTATCATGAATGCGAATATGCGCATTTTCTCCAAGAATAAATAAAGGAGACAAATAGAGAATGAGTATAATTGTCGCAAAAACAAACAACTTTCTTTCTTTTTGATTTTGGTTTAAAAACATTGGTCGCACCTCAAAGGATTCTCAAAAAGTTTACTTATAAAATTTCCAAAATGGAAGAAATTATCCCTGGTTAATCAAGGTGCTATAAATTTAAGTGGTGGATAGGAGAGGAAAACAACGGATGAGAATGGTATTGTTTTATAATCCTGATTAATTTTATAAAAAGAAAAGTCTATCCTTATTGTTTAAGTAAGGATCTATATATTACGGAGAAGATTTTTTGTATAAGAAAACAATAAACCTAACAATTTGTATAGCCCCTACTTTTTTAGTTGCAGTTTTTTTGTGGGGAAAGAAATATAACAGTTGTGAATATTGATACTATGCAACAATCCCAAAAAATTAAAAAGGGAGTTAACATTTAAGTGGTTCAAAGGCTAAATTGCAGTCATCATTTAATTTAGATTATGGAATTTTCAAAATAATTATTATTTTGAAAATTAAAGAGCGTTTGTCAAGGCCCCCGGATTAAAACTAATAAGGAAAAAGAATAACACATTATATTTATAAATATATTTATTCGGATTTTATGTATTTGTTGAAAAGTATTATTTTTTACCAATTAATGGTATTGTTAGATTGTAGAATATTCCGCATTAACTGCTCGTAAAAGCTTGGTTGGTTCAACTAATAATCAGAGGGGAAAGGCCCTTTGGATTATCTTTTCACTTTATATTGTAAATAGGAGGATGATGAAGTTTATGGCAGTACGTATAGTCGATGATTTACAACAATTATCGTTGTTACTTATGTTTTTAAGTACATTTATATTTTACAGATACTTAAAGAAGGTTAAACGAGATAGAAAATTGACGGGTTTTGAATGGACAATGTATTTTGTCACTCAGTTTGCGACATTAATTTGGGCAATGACTTATTTTATTAAACACTTAGCTGAATCGTAATTTCTATTCACTCGATCTATTTTACTGTTATCTAGTAGGGATATAAATATAGTCTGTATCTAAATCAATGACAACATTGCTTAAGACGTCTTCTTGTAATAACTTTGGGATTTTTTCATAATGATACCGTACACAAAATAAGTTTAGAAGATCTTCATTACATATCTCTTCATTTTTTACATTTAAATACATTATTATTAACTCGTTAAGAGAAAAGTTACGGCCAAAAACATACTTATTTATTCCATATCCATCAAATTCAATTATCATGTTATCACTGTTGGGTGCTAGCCAACGTTATAGCTTAAATTTTAGTTAAATCTATTATACATTGTTTGAAATTTTGTGAGAATATATTTTTATAAAGTGAGAGGATATAAATGGAACAAAATAAATTAGTTTTAGAAGGACCAAAACGGCTTAAGTGGGAAACGCATGAAATTAAGTTTATACAGGATGATGAAATTATCGTTAAAACAATTGCAGGTGCAATAAGTATCGGAGCAGAGTTACCGCAGTTTAAAGGATCCGATGTTACAGATATGACTCCTATTTATCCAAGCAAAACTGGATATGAAAGTTATGGTGAAGTTGTTCGAGTTGGGAATAAAATAACAAATTTAAATGTAGGTGATAAAGTAGTTTCTTTTTATGGACATGAAACTGTAGGAATAGTTAAGGGGGATAAAGTAATTCGAGTGCCTAGTTATATAAAACCTAAAGTTGCTTTATTATCTATTCTTTCGTGTGATGCTGCTAAAGGAGTATTAAAACTAAATCTGCGACAGGATGAAAAAGTACTTATAACTGGAATGGGAGTTATTGGTTTACTCGCTTGTTATTTTTTAAAATACTTTGTAGGTGTTAAGCATGTAGATGTTGTTGAACCTAATAAAAATAGAAGAGATTCTGCAAAGAATTTTGGTGCGAGAAACATATATGAATCAGAAGAACAAATAATAGAAACATATAATTACGGTTTTGAATGTTCTGCTACAAATATCGAGTTTCATACATTACAAAAAGCACCTTACAGTAATAGTGAAATATGTATACTTTCTGATGGGAATTTAGAGGAACTAACATTAACCGCTGATTTTTATGAGAAAGAACTGCGGATCATTGGTTCAAGTGACGGATATAATTATCAAAAACATGCAGATTGATTTTTTAGTCAAATAGAACAAACACCATGGATAGAAGAGATTTTTCAACATGAAATACAATATACAGAACTCATTCAATGTTTTGAGGAATTAAGTCAAGGAATAATTACCCCTTTAAAAGTATTTGTCTCATATGAATAATGAACAAAATTACCAGGTACTTGTCACATAGCCCACATATGTTTCGACACTAATATGATAACAGAGCGCGGAGTAACATGTACGGGGATTTTTTAATAGGTACAACGGGTTGTGAAAACAGAGAATGGTTTTTGCTCTTTCATTATGTACAAACAGTATATTATCTTTCTCAATGTACATATTAAGTAAAATGTTTAATATCAAACATAAAAGGGGGGATAATATGAATGAAAATAAGAAAAATGAAGAATTGATTAAATTTAAAAAACAATGGTTTAATGAAGATAATCAACCAGTAGCTGGTATAGAGTTAGCTTTACCACCGGATATAGGCAGCATGTTAGACTCGAAATCAGTTGATGATGAAAGTGAAAAAATTAATAATGAATAAGTTTAATCTATACGCATCCATTCGGGTGCTTTTTATTTTTTGAAAATAGAAGATGGATCATCAAATCCTTATTGAAAAAAGATTGAGCTAAATAGATCTATTTTCAGTATATATAAGTTTTGATTTTCACAAAAAAGTTTAATTAAAATTCATTTAGAATGATAAAGGGTTAATAAAAAAGAGTGGCTTTTACACCAATCTTTATATTAGATATATGCTTATTATTATGCTATATTCAATGGAGCTACGATGACTAAGGTAAGTGGTATAAATAGAAGAAAAACTATATAGCAACAACACTATATAACAACAGCACAAAAAACTTGTCTTTAATTTGATACTAAAATGGATTGAAAATAAGGAGATAGAAATATAATGGAATTTTGGGAATCAAGCTTTATTGAGAAACAAACGATGTGGGGATTTGAACCTACAGAATCTGCAATTTTGACAAAGGATTTTTTTATAGAAAAGAACGTTAAGGACATATTAGTTCCAGGTATTGGATATGGCAGAAACGCAAAGGTGTTTATCGATAATGATATAAATGTAACAGGTATTGAAATTTCAAAAACAGCTATTGATTTAGCGAAACAAAACGGATTAGAAGATATTAGTATATATCACAGCTCGGTAAACGAAATGCCTTTTGATAATAAATCTTATGATGGGATATTTAGTCATGCTCTTCTTCATTTGTTGAATGAGCAGGAAAGAGAGAAATTTATTAAAGATTGTTATAATCAGTTAATACCAGGCGGGTATATGGTTTTTACAACAGTTTCTAAAAAAGCTCCAATGTACGGAAAAGGAAAACAGTTGGAGCAAGACTATTATGAGATAATGGAAGGCGTAAAAATGTTCTTCTATGATTCTGAATCTATAAAACAAGGTTTTGAAAAATATGGATTAGTACAAGTTTCGGAAATTGATGAACCAAATAAAAACATGGCAAATAAACCTTCAATTAATTTCTTAATGATAAAATGTATGAAAGAACTATAACTAAAAGTTATTAAAAATTATTAAAGATGTTTATATATTGATTATGCACAAATAAAAAGGACAAGCATATAATATAAATACCTTTTAACTTTAAGTAACCTTAACTTTCGTTAATAGGGTATCTCAAAATCCCCAAAAAGAGCACTTGCGGAAACAAGTGCTCTTTTATTTTTTGTTTATGTAAGATGATTAAATTTTGTTCGACTGAAATGTAATTTTAAACCACTATTTTGTATAAAGTGGTAAAATGAATGAGGGGAATGTGTAAGGAGGCGGGGAGTTTGAAATTAAAAGAGCTGGCGAATTTGTTATTGATTAAAGAAACTATTGGCGATATGAATGTAGAAATTACGGGATTAGAAATGGATTCTAGAAAGATAACTAATGGAAATCTATTTATATGTGTATCAGGTATCGATGGTTTTCTTGAAGATCGACATCAATTTGTTGAAGATGCAGTGAAAAATGGCGCTGTGGCGCTAATTGTAGAAAGAGATGTAAATATTGAAATACCTAAAATAATTGTTAAAGATGCAAGGTACGCTATGGCAGTTATTGCTTCACACTTCTATAGTTATCCATCTAATAAAATGAATCTAATTGGAATTACAGGAACAAATGGCAAAACGACTACTTCTTATTTACTTGAAAAGATTTTAACAGACTATGGATTTCAAACAGGGCTTATGGGGAATAACGGAGTCAAAGTCGGTTCGAAATGGTATCCTACTGATATTAATACGCAAGAACCACCGACACTTCAGCGGAATTTGAAAATGATGAAAGATCAAAATGTAAATTGTTGTGTTATGGAAGTTACATCACAAGGTTTACATATGGAGAGAGTTAAAGGGTGTAACTTTAAAATAGCTGTTTTCACAAATTTAACACAAGATCATTTGGATTATCATGGAACATTTGATGAATATAAACATGTGAAAGGTCTGCTTTTTTCAAGACTAGGAAATGATTTTTCTACTACGAATAAAAAAATTGCTATTTTGAATGCAGACGATCCATCGGTAGAATACTTTAAAAACATTACTTCAGCTGAGGTTATTACTTATGGGGTACATAATGGAGCGAATGTTCAAGCGAAGAGCATAACTTTAAGCTCAAAAGGAATTCGATTTTTAGTTTCATCCTTTAATGGAGAAATAGAAGTTAACCTAAATCTAGTAGGACGTTTTAATGTATATAATGCATTAGCAGCAATAACTGCTGCATTGGCTGAAGGTATTCCGCTTAAAAACATTAGTGAAAGCTTATCTAACTTAAAGAGCATTGAAGGTAGAATGGAAATCATAGACGAAAATCAAGATTACCTTGTAATAGTGGACTATGCTCATACACCGGATGCGTTAGAAAATGTTCTTTCTACAATTAGCGAGTTTTCAAAAGGGAAAATTATTACTGTTTTCGGTTGCGGTGGAAATAGGGATGTAAAAAAACGATCTATAATGGGTGAAATTGCTGGCAGTTATAGCGATTTTGTTTTTATTACTTCTGACAATCCCCGTTCGGAAGATCCGCAGGCAATAATGAAAGATATTGAAATAGGATTTTTACAGAATAATAATTTGAATTATAAAGTAGAAGTAGATCGTGAACTAGCTATAAAACGCGCAATAAAAATGGCGTCTTCTAATGATATTGTTTTAATTGCGGGTAAGGGACATGAAACGTATCAAATTTTAAAAGATACAACAATTCATTTTGATGATAAAGAAAAAGCTCGACAAGCAATTATAAATAATAGATAGCTTATCTTTTAGAAAAGATGGGATTAGATAAAGTTGTGAATGGAGTGTTATTGAATGCAAACAAGAAAAGCTTATTTATATGTATTTGATACGGTGTCCGATTGGGAATACGGATATTTAATTGCCGAACTAAATACAGGAAGATATTTTAAAAAGGGAGTAGCACCTTTTAAAGTAGTTACAGTAGGAATAAATAAAGAAATGGTTATATCAATGGGCGGATTGAACGTAAAACCAGATATTTCTTTAGATGAATGTGCATTTGAGAGTAACGATCTATTAATTTTACCTGGAGGGAACACTTGGGGTGAAGATATACATAAACCCATTTTGCAAAAAGTTGATGAGGCTTTAAAGGTTGGTGTAATTGTGGCCGCAATTTGTGGTGCAACAGTAGGCCTTGCAAATTACGGATATTTAGATTCTAGAAAGCATACAAGTAATAGTTTAGATTATATGAAAATGGTTTGTCCTACTTATAAAGGAGAAAATTTATATGACATGGGACCTGTAGCGTCTAGTGAAAATCTTATTACTGCCTCTGGAGTAGCTCCTTTGGAATTTGCGATGGAAGTACTGAAAAAATTAGATGTATTTGCACCGGATACACTCCATGCATGGTATGAATTAAATAAGACACATGAACCTGAACATTTTTTCCAATTAATGAATTCATTAAATAGTTAAGTAGCTTTGTATGAACACTAATAAAAACCATGCTTCTTATGATATTGAAGCATGGTTTTTATATTTTGTTTAATATATATATTAAGTTGTAAATCTTGTACAATAAAAATGAATCTAAGGGAAAGAGTCACATCTTTATAATACGATTATTTCTGAACGACAAACGTAATAGCATTTGTTTTTAATTGAATGTGTCTTTCGTTTCGGACTATATCATAAGCTAATTCTTTTATTTCAACTTTTATTTTTTGCCATTCCTTATAAATACTTTTTAATAGATCTATCATATCATCAGTAGGAAGGTTAATTTCAATTAAAGCATCTAATTCTTCATTCGTATGTAAGTCAATTTCTTGTATGTTTGAGTTAATAATTAAACAATTGATACCACCGGTTTTTGTACCTTTTTTCATAGAATGGAGCACGCATGTTAAATCTTCTATTGATTTAACATGCTCTAAACTTGATACTGCAACTATATAATCATAAGTATTAGGTTGGATGTAGTAGTTTTCAATTGCTGCTTGTTCTGTTTTAATATTATTAATTAAACCATATTTTTTACTATAAGTTTGTAATTTTGTTAAAGCAGAATCAAGTAAATCGACACATGTAACAGTGCCGCTAGTATTTTGTATCTTTTGTGCAATTGGGATGCTATTTCTTCCAACGCCAGAGCCGAGGTCAAGTATTTGCAAGTTGTTTTGTCCTTCAAAGTGATCCATTAAGTCCATAACTGTATTAACCGGTTTGTAAAGCCAAGAACCAGTTTCAAATAGTTTATATTGTTCATAGCAAAGGTCATGATATTTCTTTTCTTCTTGTCTTATGTAATTAATACGATTCATACTGTTTCAACCCCAATACTTTCATTGTAACTGGATCCTTCAGTTAAACTTTCGTTAGCATCAATCACTAATTTTAAATTGTTGAAAAAGATGTACACCTCACTTTCAATGCTATTTACATAATTCGATAATAATTTAGATAAACCTTTTATTAATAATATACGGATATGGGAAAGAAGCCTTCTCAAGTAACTTGATAAAAGGTTATAAATCCGAGGAGGAAAATGCATATGATGTTTTATGAAATTGTTTGCTTTTCTTGTAAAAATATATTTCGCGTTTATGAAGGTAGTGAAAAATATAAGCGATTTAAAGAGAAACCAAAAGGGGCATATTGTTGTGATGAGTGTAGCCACAAAATTCAATTAGAAGCGATAAAGAATTTTTTTAGGTAATTATATGATTTTAATTTAGAAAAGCGTATCGAAAAATCCATCACATTATTAGATTTCTAAAACACAGTTAAAAGCAACGCAAGTACCCAAAGTTCTAAGCACTTGCGTTGAAAATTTTACTACCGTGAATACAATTTCGGGCATTCATCGCCAGTAGGTTCATAAAAACAATGGCTTTTAAACTGTCCTACAAACGGCTGATTATACCATTCAGGTGGGCAAGCCCCAACTGGACGGAAATACCAAAGAGCCCATCGTGCAGGCCAGCGCCATTCTCCTTGTAAAACTTTTCTTGCAATTTCTTTTTCTGATTCTCGAGCGCGCTGATAAAAATATCCGTATTGCACGGCTTCGAATCCACCGGGGCTTTGATATACTGCATCACGTACAGACCGAATTTGTTTAAAATCTAAGCAATCACAAAATACACGGTTTACGACAACGCAACCAACCAGTTGTTCACCTTGTCGACCTTCTCCTTCAGCTTCAGCACGAATTAAACGAGCTAGTAAATCGACATCGCTTTCGTTATATGGAATAAGGGGCATAGTGATACCACCTTTCTTTACCTGTTATAGTAAGGAGTGTATGTATTAAAATAAGCTAGGTGCTTTTCTATATGTAAATTCATTGATTTTTAAAAGGAGCTTTTATGAAAAAAGCTAATTAATAATTGTAGACCAATATAAAAGGGGAGAGATAAAATGTATCGAATTCATAAAGATCATATTATTTACGCAATGTCGCCGGAAAATAAGCCGTGTATGGAAGTAGAAATTGGGAGTCGTCTTGTATTTGAAACATTTGATTGCTTTGAAAATCAAATTGATTCTGAAGATGTTGCGTTTCAAGAGTTAGATTGGAATCGAATTAATCCAGCGACTGGACCTGTATATATTAAAGGTGCAGAACCTGGTGATATATTAGTTGTAACGATTGAAAAGATTCAAATTGCAGAGCAAGGTGTTTTAACTACAGGTGCGAATCTTGGTGTAATGGGTGGAGAGCTACATGAAAATACAGTGAAAATCGTCCCAATACATAATGAACATGTTTTGTTTTCAAATGAACTGCAAATACCGATTAATCCAATGATCGGTGTAATTGGTACTGCGCCGAAAGAAGAGAGCATTTCATGTGGCACACCGCATGATCACGGCGGGAATATGGATTGTAAAGAGATAAAAGAAGGGGCAACTTTACTATTACCTGTAAATGTTCCCGGTGCTCTATTAGCATTAGGAGATTTACACGCAGCGATGGGTGATGGTGAAATTGGTGTTAGCGGGGTAGAGGTTGCGGGTGAGGTAACTGTAACAGTACAGACTATAAAAGGAAAGAAATGGCCTTTACCAATGGTTATTCAAAAAGAAAAAATAATGGCGATTGCTTCAGAGAAATTGTTAGATGATGCAGCGAATCGAGCTGTACGTAATATGGTAACATTTTTACATGAAGAATTTGAAATGCCTAAAGCTGATGCAACTCTTTTATTATCAGCAGCAGGAGATTTAAAAGTTTGTCAGGTTGTTGATCCGTTGAAAACAGCACGGATGGAAGTAGGTATGGGATATGTGGAGAAGCTAGGTTTTAATTGGAGTAAATTTAATATTAAATAAGAATAATAGAAGAAGGATGCTGTTGTATAAAAGTATCCTTTTTTCATTTACGGATTTTGTGAAAAGAGGTAGTATTTATTTTGTATAAGTATATTTGAGATTGTGGATTAAAAAGGAGTTCAATAATGGTCAAAATTATGATTGTAGAAGACGATATGAAAATTGCAGAACTATTATCAACACATGTTGCAAAATACGGGTATCAAGGAATTATTGTATCGGATTTTCAAAATGTATTAGACATTTTTTTAGAAGAACAACCAGAGCTAGTTTTATTAGATATTAATTTGCCGAGTTTTGATGGATACTATTGGTGTCGTCAAATTCGTGGGGTTTCTACATGTCCGATATTATTTATTTCAGCCCGTGAAGGCACGATGGATCAAGTTATGGCGCTAGAAAACGGTGGTGATGATTTTATTTCAAAGCCATTTCATTATGAAGTGGTAATGGCTAAAATTCGAAGTCATTTAAGACGTGCTTACGGAGATTATGCACCGAAAGTAGAAGAACGGATGGTTGAGCAACAAGGACTATGTTTATATCCCGAAAGGCTTGTATTGAGGCTTAAGAATCAAGAGATTGATATAACGAGAAACGAAGCTATTTTATTAGAAACGTTAATGAAAAATTATCCGCGCATTGTGAGTAGAGAGGTGTTATTAAATAAATTATGGGATAGCGAATCCTATGTTGATGATAATACATTAAGTGTAAATACAACACGTGTGCGAAAAAAGTTAAAAACGTTACAGATTAAGGATGCGATTGAAACGATTCGTAGTGTTGGTTATAGACTACATATTACTTGGGATACTGGTATGGAAAAATGATAAGATTGTTTATTCGTGATCATATACCTCTTATTTGTTTTACAGCAATCCAACTACTATCCATATTTCTCGTATATTGGTTTGATGGGCATAAGCATATCGCGACGGCATTGTATGCAATGTTTTTAGGTGCCTTTTTTATGGTAGGCTATTTAGTATTTCGTTACTTTACTCATCGCACTTTCTATGAACGATTAGCAAACCCGATGCAATCTTTAGATGAATCTGTTCAAAAATCTGATTTTGCAGCTGTGTCGACTGCTCTTCAAGAACTACTTGAGATGCAATATCGCCATTATCAAAATCAGCTTCAGATGCAAGAGAGAAAAAATAATGATCATTTAACCTTTATGAATCAGTGGATTCATCAAATGAAAACACCTGTATCTGTAATAGAATTAATCACACAAGATGAAGTCGATCCTCGTTTTGAAAGTATAAATGAGGAAACAGATAGGCTGAAAAAGGGGTTAGAGATGGCTCTGCATGTCGCACGTTTAGAAGCATTTACACAAGATTTTTATGTGGAAAGAGTGCAACTACATAAAATAGTAAATGATTCCGTACATGAACATAAACGATTCTTTATCCGGAACTTTGTATATCCTGAGCTTAAAATTGAGAAGGATATTACAGTAGAAAGTGATGCGAAATGGTTACAATTTTTAATTGGACAACTACTATCAAATGCAATTAAATATTCATCAGGTAATAGAGAGAAGATTAAAGTGAAAGCTTGTAAGGAAGGTAATACAGTTATACTTGAAATTGTCGATAATGGCGTAGGGATACCGAAGCAAGATTTACCAAGAGTGTTTAAACCTTTCTTTACAGGAGAAAACGGTAGAGATTTTAAAGAATCAACTGGAATGGGGCTATATCTTGTATATGAAATTACGAAACAATTAGGTCACAGTGTAGAAATCCATTCAGAAGTTGGTAAAGGTACCGTTGTACGAATTAAATTTTTAAATGTGTAAAAATGATTCAGGCTAAAGAACTTGAAATATAAGTTTTTTAGCCTTATTTTATAGTCATTATTTGCAATGGTAAAAAGTCATATTGGTATATATAATAACACACTAATAAATACAGCTGTTAAATTAGAAGGGTTTAATAATAGGCTGATAAATAAATAGTTTTTGTAAGAAAAAAGCCACCCCCTTTGAAAGTGGTAGCTTTATGTATCCATCCTATGATTGAGCGTATTAACATTGATCAGTATAATGTTCGAATTCGCGGTATGTTTTGTGGATTATAAAAGAATTAATCTTTTATTTTTTTCATGATTCAGTATTGTAATTAAGTAAACAAACTTAATACTTTATATCCAATTAAACCTAAAATAATGATCGGAATCACCATTAAAAAAGAAGAAATTCGATTAGCATTAGAGCGCTCTAATACAAGAATCAAAATAATCCCGACTATGACTTCGGTATATCCAACAGGTAACATGTGACTATAGTCTTCAAAATTTAAAAGAATGTGAAGTCCATCCGTTACAAAAACTCCACTAATAAGCGCACTTCCGAATTTATGAAGTGGATTTGTAGTATCTTTCCATAGAAAACCTGCAATTCCAAAGATAGTTCCTCCTATACATGCACATACAATCCATACAGATATAAAATAAATAGAGTGAGCTACATTTTTAATAACTATTGCATAACCATAGTAGCCTAATACCATACCGAGTAGTGCGAGGATACCAGAAAGTATAGCTGTACGCTTAGAATAACTAAAGCTAGCCACAAAAAAGGATGGAACTAACCAAACGCTTCCTAGATTAGCTAATGAATGCCAATGTCCTGGAAGTATACCTTGCCCCAATTTAGTTAGTATACCAACAATTATCCCTACTATAATCGGGATGAGAAAAATCCTTAAAAACATATTTAACCTTGTGATTTTTAATGTCCTGTCCATAAAATCAATCCTTACATTTATATTTTCTGCAAACATATAATAGCTTATTATAGGGGTATAATCAATAAAAATTTATCGAAAAACAATAAGTGGTTATTGGATAACGAATAACATTTTGTTTTTATAATTAGGTGAATAAAATATCAAGAACTCGTTACTCAACCAAATGGTAAATCAAATAATATATGCAAGTAATGAAATTGCCCAAAACATGTAATTCAACATAGTATAAATCACTCGTATTTTTATGAATTGATTTATGATAAAAAAGAAACGAAAAGGGATTGATATAGTTTCCTCTTGTTTTTATTTACAATTTATTAGAAGGAGGGCTTTTTTACTAGTTGTGAATGTTAGGGGGATTGTAATGGATATTCGAAAAATGAAATATTTCATAACAGTGGCAGAAGAATTAAACTTTAGTCGTGCGGCAGAACGTCTTATGATGGCACAACCGCCTTTAAGTCAAGAAATTCGAAAGTTGGAAGAAGAATTAGGTGTTCAGCTTCTTCATAGGACAAAAAGGGTGGTTGAACTTACCGGTGCGGGGAAAATCTTTTTAGAAGGTGCTCGGCAAACGTTACTTTAAGTAGATAGAACCATTAAAGAAACACAGCTCGCGGATGAAGGGAAGATCGGGCATTTAATCATTGGTTTTGTCGACTCTACAGAAACAGTTATAGACATATTAAAAACATTTCGAGAACGATTTCCTAAAATACAGCTTATATTACGCGAGATGACAACAGACCAGCAAATAAAAGCGCTCTATGAAAAACAAATTCACATTGGATTTATTCGTTCTATGCAAAATAATGAAATATTATCTTCCGAAGTTTGTTCTGAGGAGCGCTTAAAATTGGTTTTACATCATGATCATCCGTTAGTTTCGTTACCTAATATTTCAATTAAAGCACTAGTGGATGAACCATTTGTTTTATTTCCTCGCCATTTCGGTACAAATTTTTATGATTTAATTATTAGTTACTTTTGGGAACATGGAGTAAGTCTAAATATTGTTCAAGAGGCGATTCAAATGCAAACGATTGTGAATTTAGTTGCAGCAGGTATGGGGATTTCTGTCGTTCCGTCATCTGTGGAAAGTTATAAAAAATCGGGAGTTATATATAAAGAAATTCAAGAGAACACACCAATAATAAATTTATATGCCGGATGGAGGCAAGATGAAAAGTCTGTCGTGTTAGAGAACTTCTTAGCAGTTGTTAGAGAGGTTTATTCGACTTCACAATGTGAACTTAAAAGATAAAAGCCCATCTTCATAGGATGGGCAGTGAGGAATTTGGAAAGGGAAGCTTCATAGTATATAGGTAGAACTTACTCATGTTTCAACCTGTTTTGCTAGGATCATACTCAGCGAAACCTTTTAGTACACTATCAATCTTATCCATAATTTCAGGTTGTAATGTAACATTAGAAGCAATTACGTTTTCTCTTATTTGTTCCGGATTTGAAGCGCCAATAATTGCAGATGAAACAGCTGGATTTTGTAATACCCAAGCAACTGCGAGTTGAGATAGGGTAAGGTTAATTTCTTGCGCGATAGGTTTAATTTCCTGGATAGCGGTAAGCACATCATCACTCATCCAACGTTGCACGAGTTTGTCAAAAAACGGTTTTCCAGCATCTGAGTTAGCACGAGATTGATTCGGTAATGGTTTACCAGGTTGATATTTTCCTGTGAGAATACCTTGTGCGAGTGGGGACCATACGATTTGGCCAAGTCCCTCACGTTGACATGTTGGAATCACATCAGTTTCAATAACTCGCCATAACATCGAATATTGAGGTTGGCTAGCAATAAGAGGGATTTTCAATTCTCGTGCAAGTGTTGCTCCGCGGGTGATTTGTTCCGATGTCCATTCACTTACACCTAAATAAAGGACTTTACCTTGTCTTACAAGATCTGAGAAAGCTAACATTGTTTCTTCAAGAGGAGTTGTTGTATCGAATCGGTGTGCATAATAGACATCAATGTAGTCTGTATGTAGTCGTTGTAACGATGCATTACAATTTTCTATAATATGTTTTCGTGATAAACCTCGATCGTTTTTTCCAGGTCCGGTCGGATGGCATACTTTTGTACAAAGTTCTATACTCTCTCGGCGTATGCCCTTCAAAGATCGGCCGAGTACTTCTTCGGCTATCGTGTCTGAATAAACATCAGCAGTATCGAACGTTGTAATTCCGACATCTAGTGCGGCTTTTACACAATCATTTGCAGTATCTTCATTTACTTTTCCACCATGGTTTATCCAGTTCCCATATGCAATCTTGCTTACTGTTAATCCACTGTGTCCTAGTTTGCTAAATTCCATTGTAGAATCCCTCCTAAAAAATGATAACTTTATTATAAGAACTGAAATGTAGTATGTATAATATATAATTAATCATAAATTTATATAAAAATTATATAAGAGAGGGTGCTTATAATTTTATTACTAGGGAAATCTAAAGGAAGTAGTACAACAAATGTAATTTATGATTGTTTAATATGAAGTTAAGAAATGATAAATAGACCTATAAGAAAGTGATCTTTTTAGCAACACAAATAATTGCATTTACTCATACAGTACTATCATGGTACAATATGGTTATTAATGACGGAAAGGAATGATGGGTGGACGATGATTAACTAATCTTATTTTTAAATGTTGAAATGAAATAAATTTCAATTTATAAAAAATAGGATTAGTCTGCCCAATTCCAAACAACGGTTTTGCTATTTGATTTGCGTAATAGCTTATTTGGGTATAAATAATGTAATGACTAATCCTGCCAAATTTATTTGGGAGGATTTTTTTATTCTCCCTTAACGAAAGGGATCGGTATTATGAAAGAAATTTTAAAATTAAATGATGTTTATGTTGAAATAAAGGAAAATACTTTGTTAGAGAAAATGAATGTGACAGTAAAACAAGGGGATGTTATCGGATTAATCGGTAAAAATGGTGCTGGTAAATCAACGTTACTTCAATTAATAAATGGTAAAATTGAGCCATCAAAAGGCATTGTTGAATGGCAGCAAATGAATATGACAACCGCATATGTAGAACAAGAAATAGAATCTTTTATTAGTAACGATGTGATTGCAAAAGAAGCAGAACTTCTTGCGAAATGGGGCGTGCCAACGAACGATTTTCATACTTTAAGTGGTGGTGAAAAACTGAAAGTTCGGTTAGCAAAAGGATTTTCTGAAAATCCTAATGTCTTAATATTAGACGAACCGACAAACCATTTAGATGAGATGAGTACAGAATTTCTCATTAAGCAAATAAAAAATATGAAAGGTACAGTTATCGTCGTATCGCATGATCGATATTTTTTAGATGTTGTTGCAACTAGAATATGGTCAATTGAGCATAAGAAATTAATTGACCATAGCGGTAATTATACGAGTTATATGAAAGCACGTGAGCATAAAAGAATGACGCAGCAGCGTGAATATGAAAAACAACAAAAAAAGATAGAACAAGTAGAAACTCATATAAAAGAATTAAGTTCATGGTCACAAAAGGCACATGCGCAGTCTACAAAACAAGAAGGGGTTAAAGAATTTTATCGCGTAAAAGCGAAACGCATGGATGCACAAGTGAAGTCAAAACGAAAACGTCTTGAAAAAGAGCTAAAGAAAACGAAGGTAGAACGTGTGAAAGAGGAATATTCAGTTGAATTCTCTATTCAAGCGAGTAAAAAAGTAGGAAAACGCTTTTTAGAAGTAAAGCAATTAAAAAAAGAATTTCATGGAAAAACATTATTTGAAAACGTTAATTTTACAATTCAACATGGTGAGAAGGTTGCGATTGTTGGACCAAATGGTAGCGGGAAAACAACATTACTGAAGATGATTATGGGGGCGGAAACTGCTGAAGGAGAAGTATGGATTTCACCATCAGCAAACATCGGTTATTTAACACAAGAAGTATTTGATTTACCGCTGGAAAAAACACCAGAAGATTTATTTTTCAAAGAGACGTTTGAAGAAAGAGGAAAAGTCCAAAATTTAATGAAACATTTAGGATTCCAAGCCTCTCAGTGGAAAGAGCCGATTGAACATATGAGTATGGGGGAACGAGTGAAGTGTAAGTTAATGTCTTATATTTTAGATGAAAAAGATGTACTCATTTTGGATGAGCCGACGAATCATCTTGATCTGCCTTCACGTGAACAACTTGAAAATACATTAGCTGAGTATAACGGAACACTCGTTATCGTTTCTCACGATCGATATTTTCTGGAGAAAATAACTAATACAAAACTTGTGTTTTTAAATAAAACGATACAAAAGCAGCTCGAAGAACCTACGAAAACAAGAGATGAAATTGAAGAGCTACGTTTAACGTTAGAAACAGAGAGACAAGAAGTATTAGGTAAATTAAGCTTTTTAACTTCTAAAGACAAAGAATATAAAGAACTGGATGAACGGTTTATGGAACTTACGAAGCAGATTAAGGCGCTTTAACGTAAGTAAGGGGGATTAACATGGGAGAAGAGAGTTTGACTAATTTATTTAGAATAGATTGTGGACATATATACCTGCAAGAGTTTACGGTGAAAGATGCAGAGAGTATTTATAAAATAGCAAATCAACCGGAGATAGCAAAGTTTTTACCGGACTGGAAATCAACGAAAGAACAAAGGGTTGATTGGGTTGCAAATTATGAAATACAAGAAAATAAAGCGTTTCTTAATGCAGTGAGAACTACAACTAACATAGATGATCACATATTAAGACTAGGAATATTTAAGAAAACCACAAATGAATTTATTGGATGGTGCTGCACAGGCATGAAAGATGAACTCCCTGCACCGAACAGAGAAATTATGTATGCTATTTCAAGTGAGTATCAAAATAATGGTTATGCTACTAAAGCGACTAAAGGACTGATTGACTATTTGTTTGAAAAAACAAATGTAGATGTTCTTAACGCAATTGCTTTAATTAACAATATAGCATCAAATAAAGTTATTGAAAAATGCGGGTTTATTTATTTGAGTGAACAGGAGATAGAAAATCAACTATATAATCATTATCAATTAAGTAAATCCGAATGGATAAAAAATATTGCTCTGTAAAAGAAATTAAAACGAAATCATAAAAAAGCTTAGAGCTAAAACTCTAAGCTTTTTTACATTCAAATGTATCAGTTAAGCATATTAAAGAGTAGCTTCTGGATAAAGTTGCTTTTTACCAAAAACAGATGCATCAAGTTGTACGTGCGAGAATCATTATATAAGCATCATATCTAAAAAGGTATTTGGAAAATTTTGTATAATGTGTGTACCTATGAAAACAATAAATTCTTACTCAAATCATCTTACAAATGAATGACTTTAGGCTTTAGTAGAAGAATGTATGGCAAAAGTGCAGGCGAGCAAAGATTTGAATTTAAAATTAACGGTTGAGTGTTTGTGGATTACATGTTTTTAAATATAAAATTATTTAAATGAGGGAGGGGAATGTTTATTATAATTTGGTTTCGTCACTTACCACAGATAAGTATGGATTTGTCAGAATGGACTCCTTTTATACAAAATAATTGGCATCGAAAACATTATATGAAGTTTGTATATGTACTTCAAATCATTATTTTTCTAGTACCGTATTATTTTGGAGCAAGTTTTACCCATATTAATATATTCTATCTCATCATCATAGGTATTTTTGTCTTCATCATTCATGAATGTTTACACGGTTATTGTTATAAATAAAAAGGGTGATATTAGCTTAACGTGTAGTGGAATATTTTTTTGGCTAAACACAAATGCAATCCTATCCAAAACTAGATTTTGGGTCTTTATGAGCTTGCCTACTATTGTATTATCAGTTGTTCCTTCCATTTTATCGTTCTACGTAACAGGAAATATTAAATCAATCTTATTATTTGTATGTTGGATAAACGCAATAATTTCCTCTTCAGATATATACAATTCATTTTTAATTGCGATTAAACCGAAGAACTCAATTTTTTGTCGAGGTTACTATAAAGTGAAAGAGAATTAAAAGGGTAACTCAAAAACATTTCAACTAAAGGGATTAGTTAAAAATATAACTTTTTTCATTTATATAATAAAGAATTGATATACATTGTATTTCCTGACACTATACAATTATTATAAGATAGTTATGGGTTAATTTTAGTTTAAAAACAGCTATATTGTCAGTTTTTTTAGAAATCTTACAAGCGTGTAAGATAAATGAAAGATGAATCAATATGAGCTATAAGACAATTCATTTACACTCTACTATGAGAAGTGCAAATGAAGGGGGAATATACATGGGAATTTTACATGCAAAAAATATTAGTAAAGTATATAAAGGGAAAGTACCTTATAAAGCATTAGTAGATATTGATTTATCCATTCAAGAAGGCGAATTTGTAGGGATTATGGGGCCATCGGGTAGTGGGAAAACAACGTTATTGAATATGGTATCTACAATTGATTCTCCATCATCGGGAGAAATTTTAATTAATGGCACAAATCCTTTTCGATTATCATCAGAAGAATTAGCGTTATTCCGCAGAAAACAATTAGGATTTGTTTTTCAATCATTTAATCTTCTTAGTACACTTACTGTAAAAGAAAACATCGTATTACCGATGACTTTAGATGGTGTGTCTGTACAAGAAATGAACAAACGAGTGGAAGAAATTGCAGAGAAATTAAATATTACAGATATATTGAGTAAAAGAACGTTTGAAATATCAGGGGGGCAAGCTCAAAGAACGGCAATCGCACGTGCGATTGTCCATAAGCCACAATTATTACTTGCTGACGAACCAACAGGGAATTTAGACTCTAAATCTTCAAATGATGTAATGGAGATGCTTGATACTCTAAATAAAGAAGAAAAAGCGACGATGATGTTAGTTACACATGATCCGTATGCAGCGAGTTTTTGCAACAGGGTTATATTTATTAAAGATGGTCAACTATATAATGAAATCTATTGCGGCGAAAGCAGGCAAGCGTTTTATCAAAAGATTATGGATGTCCTTTCTTTGTTAGGAGGGAAAAGCCATGACTTTTCGTCAGTTCGCATTTAATAATATTTTTCGTAATAAGCGTACATATGCAGGTCATTTTTTAAGTAGTACATTTTCTATTATGATTTTCTTTACGTATGCTCTTTTATTATTTCATCCTGATTTACAAGGAGAATTAAAATCAACAAGTGCAACAATAAGCGCGTATGGTACTATGGGATTTACACTTTCGCAAGGTTTGATTTTTGTATTTTCATTTTTCTTTATTCTATATTCAGTTAGTTCATTTTTAAAAACTCGTAAGAAAGAATTTGGCATATTAATGATGCAAGGTATGTCAATGAAACAGTTTAAGAAATTATTATTAATTGAAAATATGTTGATTGGATTTGGTTCAATTTGTATAGGGATTTTCATCGGACTCATATTTTCTAAACTAGTCTTATTGATAAGCGCAAGTGTATTAATGATTAATAATGGTTTACCTTTTTATACACCAGTGAAGGCTGTATTATTAACAGTTATCACTTTTCTTTTCTTATTTTTAATTGTTTCACTATTTACATTTAAAATGGTAAAAATAACGGAACTTGTGGAACTTATTCGAGCAGAGGAAAAGCCAAAACCTGAACCGAAATCTTCAATTTTATTATCGCTACTTTCTTTAAGTAGTATAGGATATGGATATTTCTCAGTATTTCGCTTCATTTCAAGTTCTAGTTTTACTACGCTTGGAATGGGTGTCCTGCTAGTAATTATAGGAACGTACTTTTTATATACACAGTGTAGCGTTTATATATTACATCTTGCTAAAAGGAGAGAATCTTTCTTTTTAAAGAGAACAAATATATTAACGTTTTCTGAATTAATTTACCGTATGAAAGATAATGCAACGATGTTTTTTATAGTTTCTATTGTTTCAGCAGTTGCATTTACAGCGATTGGTACAACAGCTGCAATTGGAAGTAAAGATTTGGTAAGGATGACAAATCCGTATACATTTTTATATGGGGATTTTGAAAACGAAAAAGCATTAAATAAAAATCTTTCTATTATAAAAAAACAACTTTCTGATGCTAACATTCCATATCGAATGGCTTCAGCTTCATATATATACACAGAAAGTAATGTAATTGTAATGAAGTTAAGTGAATATAACGATCTTGCTAAAGCACTTGGGTATCAACAAGAAACGATTGAAAAAGAGGATGAAATTTTATTAATTCCTGGAGTCGTATCACAAAAACAAGAATTTAAAAATGGCGAGTATAAAAAAAGTATAGAAGTCATTCAAGGTGAATGGACAAAGACATTTCAAGTGAAAAAGGCTGTAGAAAATTTAGTTTTACCACATGATACGAGAAATATATATATCGCTGTTCAAGATCATGTATATGATGAAATACCTATTATTAGTGATCCAGATAATCTTGATATTCCATATCGTACTTACGGATTTGTTGTAGACGATTGGATAAAAACGAAGAGAATTTCAAACGAATTAATTAGTACATTTGCGGAAGAAGAAGGTAGTTTTCAGTTTCGAGCTTTAACTATAGATTTGTTAAGTGCAAAACAAACGAATGGATTATTACTTATGGCAAGTGTTTTAGTCGGAATCGTCTTCTTTACATTTGCTGCTAGTTTTATTTATTTCCGATTATATACGGATTTGAATCGTGATCAACAGCAATATAAAATGATTTCGAAAATGGGATTAAGTAAACGAGAGCTAAAGAAAGTTGTAACGAGACAGTTATTATTAATGTTCTTCTTACCGATTATCATTGCAGTGATACATACTGTAGTCGCTTATATGGCATTACAACAATTAGTCGATTTTTCTATTATGAATAGCTCTATCATAATTTTGATTTCATTTATTTGTATACAAGTTTTATATTTCTTTATAACCCGTTGGCGTTACTTGCAAAAGCTTTATAAGGTTATGGAGCAATAGAGTTTATTAGCTTGTAAGACTATATGAAAGTATGTAAAAAAATCAACTGTATGATGAAAGGAAACGCGATGAAAAGAACTTTAACTATTTTTATGTTAACGATACTACTAATAATAAGTTTTAGTGCATGTTCTAAAAAGGAGAATCTATTTCCTGCAAACGGTATATTAATCATTGGAGATGAAAATAAAATTTCACCAATTATTAATCGTTATCAGGAAATTACGAAAGTAAATGAAGTGTTTTCTGTGAAAACAGGTATTTATGGAAACGGACACGTATTAATTTTAAATGAATCTACAGCACAAGCATTGATTAAAGCTAAAGTTTTTCGTGAACGAGACAATGGTTCTAATTATATACCTGTAAATACGTTACCGAAATTCCCAAAAGGGGGTTCGCTACTGTTTGCACAAGACGACGAAAAGACTTTGAAAAGTATTAAACTAGAAGGAAAAGAGATTCCTGTCATATACGATAGTGACGCTTGGATTGGTAACAAACGTATTTATCCAACGCAACGGTATGTGATTGTATCAAAAAACAATGTATATAAGGAAATAAAAGCAAATGAAACAAAATTGCATCTTCTTCAATTTAAAAAATCTATAGGTGATGAAAAACCTAAAATGTCGACAGATAATTCATTGGTTAATGAAAATATCAAAGTAAAAAAGCTAATTAAAGGTTTGGAAGGAGAAGTATCTTTTCAGTTTGTAACGATTGGAGAAAAATCTTAAAAAAGAGTTCGAGGTTGATAGAAACTTTATCAACCTCGAACTCTTTTTAGTTTATAGACCATTTATATAAAATAGATTACATTACTTCATTTAATCGAGTCTCGTTTGTTTCCTCAATTGCATTTGTATTTTGAACCGAATTATTTTGAGCTTCTTTTTCTTTACGAGACTTTTGTAGCATTTCAAGTATGATCCATAATGGAACACCTTTATCTTTTAACATCTTCCATAAATCTAATTCGTTAAATTTATGCTCAGGTTGTTTCATTTCTTTTTCAGATGAACGAATATCGAACTTGATAGGATCATTTACTTTCTTACCTTCAAGTTTAGTAGAAGAGATAGTATTATGCTCAAGAGTAGATGGAGTTATTTTAGTAGGTTGAGATAATGTATGAATGTTTGATCCGATTTGCATGATTTTTCCTCCTTTTCAAGCAATGAAATTAGTTTTCTTATGGTTTTTAAATTTATTTAACATGAGGAAACTATATCTAATTATAAATTCAAATAAACAGATTTACAAGATGTATTGTAAAAAGTAAATGCTTACTTGAATTAATATTTATCAACATTTGTATATGTTTTCTATATATACAACGTATATAAAATACTTTACATTATGTTTAAGTTATTAAAGCAGGCTGTGGATTTTTTAAAAGAAAAATATAAGCGTTTTATTAGGGGGGGAGAAAGTATGGGAAAGTTATTTTTAAAAATATGTTTTTTTGCATTAATGACTGTAGGTTTATTCTCAGCGAAAATTATATACGCTGAAGAGGGTCACCAAAATAATTATCCGATCATATTAGTGAATGGATTTGCTGGATGGGGTAGAGAAGAAATGCTTGGCGTAAAATATTGGGGCGGTGTTCATGATATACAGGAAGATTTAAAAAGAAATGGTTATACTGTACATACCGCAGCTGTTGGACCTGTTTCTAGTAACTGGGACCGTGCATGTGAATTGTATGCCCAAATTAACGGTGGAACAGTAGACTATGGTGCCGCACATGCCGAGAAACATGGACATAATCGTTTTGGCAGAACTTATAGTGGCTTTGTACCGAATTGGAGTGAAACAAATAAAGTTCATTTAGTTGGGCATAGCATGGGTGGACAAACGACTAGAGCATTAGTACAGCTATTAAAAGAAGGTAGTTTTGAAGAAAAGAATTATGTAAAAAATCACCCGAACACCAAAATATCACCACTATTTGAAGGTGAGAAATCATATGTTCATAGTGTTACAACATTAGCAACCCCTCACAACGGTACAACACTTGCGGATGGTAGTCTTCTGCTATCGTTCGTTAAAGATTTACTCATTACAGCTGCAAGTTTTGGAGGAAACAATAATTTATCGTTATATGATTTCAAATTGGATCAATGGGGTATAAAGAAGAATGCTGGAGAGTCTTTTTTTCAATATACTGATCGCATTATAAATAGTTCACTTTGGAAAAATACAAAAGATATAAGTCAATGGGATTTAAGTACAGATGGTGCAAAGGAGTTAAATAATTGGGTAAAGACGCAATCTGATGTGTATTACTTATCCTATAGTGGACATGCATCACAAGCAGCACCTATAACAGGTTTACATTTACCTCATATAACGATGAATAAAGTGTTAATGGGGAATGCATTTTTCTTAGGTTCTTATGCGAGATATGAAGAAAACCGTCCATTAATTGATACTTCTTGGTGGCAAAATGATGGTGTAGTAAATACAAATTCTATGATTGCACCTTCTTCTAATACTGCTGTAAATAATAATGAATCTTTACAGGTTGGAAAATGGAATCATATCGAAACGAAAGCAAATTGGGACCATCTCGACATGGTAGGATTAAGTGTTTCAGACACGTTAGGTTTTTCTAGCATTCAAGAGTTTTATAGAACAATTGCTGAAAAGCTATCACATTTACCGAAATAGGTAATAATAAAGCGCTCTCGATGGAATTCGAGAGCGCTTTATATTATATTGAAAGGGGGATTTGATAGAAAAATATAGGGGGATATTATGAAAATTCAAGTTGTACTATCAGGATATGGAACAGTAGGCAGAGAGTTTATAAAATTATTAAACGAAAAATATTCATATATATATGAAACATATGGGATTCAATTAGTTGTAAGTGGTGTATTAGGGAGAAATATTGCAATACATAATGAAGATGGCTTATCTATTCACCATTTATTGATGTATGGTGGCGGTACTGCTGCAATTGAAAAATATTTAGACTATTATCCGAAGGAACGTGCAACAAATGGGATAAATGGTACTGTATTAGTAGAATCAACTGTTACAAACCTTAAAGATGGAAATCCCGGGAAACACTATATGAAACAAGCGATTGAGAAACATATGGATATAGTTGCAATTTCAAAAGGCGCACTCGTTACAAACTGGAGAGAAATAAATGAAGCAGCAAAGCAGGCAAATGTACGAATTCGATATAGCGGTGCAACTGCAGCCGCATTACCAACACTTGATATTGGTCAACTTAGTTTAGCTGGTTGCCATATTGAAAAAATAGAAGGAATATTAAACGGGACAACAAATTATATTCTTTCGAAAATGAATGAGGAAGATGTTACGTTTGAAGAAGCACTGAAAGAAGCCAAAAATAAGGGAATTGCTGAAACAAACTCAATATTAGATGTAAGTGGTTCTGATAGTGCGTGTAAATTATTACTTTTGACAAACATTTTAATGGGAACAGAGAATACGCTTACAGATATACATATAAAAGGAATCGAACATGTTACAAAACAACAAATTCGAAATGCGAAGGAACAAAATAAATATATTAAATTAATAGCTTCAGCAAATAAGGATAAGGATGGTAACGTGGTTCTTCATGTAGAACCGTCCGAAATAGATAGAGATCATCCGCTAGCAAAAGTAAATGGTACAGAAAAAGGGGTTACGTTCTTTACAGATACGATGGGCCAAGTTACTACAATTGGTGGAGCATCAAATCCACGTGGAGCCGCAGCAGCAGCGTTAAAAGATGTAATTAACTTGTACCGAAAAGATTTATAAGACCGTACCGCCCTTTATAAAAAATACATATGTAGTGGACCTTTTGAGAATGAAATAAATGTGTAAAAATAATTGCAGGGGGTAAGAAATTGTTTAAAGATTTTAAAGTTGTGAAAGATCGTCCCGTTTATATTCAATTGAAAGATTATTTAAAAAAGATGATTATGAAAGGGCATTTGCTCGGGGATCAAAAAATACCTTCAACAAGGGAACTAAGTGAATTATTAAGTGTGAGCAGAAATACTGTACTCGCTGCTTATGCAGATTTGGAGCAAGAAGGGCTCATTTATGCAGTTAAAGGAAAAGGAAATTTTGTTGCGAAGGTTGATATAAGCAACACTTCGTCTGTTGAAATAAATTGGAAAAATAAACTTAATACAGTTACCCTATTAGCGGATGAATTAGATTTAATGAAACATGGTGTTCGCTGGGAAAAAGGAATGATTGTTTTTAATAGCATTGCTCCGGATGAAAAGCTATTTGATGTGGAAAATTTCAAAAGAGCTTTTCTTACTCGTATGTCCATTGAAGGAGATGTCGTACTAAACTACGGATACGCAAAAGGTTATAGATCGTTAATGAATTATCTACTTCATTATATGGAAATGAAGGGTGTAGATATATCGAACAAAGATATTTTAATTACAAATGGATTTACAGAAGGATTAGACATTGTATTATCCTCGTTGTCAAAGAAATCAGGGCGAGTTATTTGTGAGAATCCAACTCACCATGCTGCGTTGAAGCTGTTCCGCTTACATGGCCTTGAAGTTCATGGTATTGATATGAATGAGGATGGTCTTGATACGAATCAAGTTGAAAAAAGCTTGCGTGAAAAAGAGTTTGATTTTGCATATTTAATTCCTTCCTATCATAATCCAACCGGTATTGTTACAAGTTCAGAGAAAAGAACGGAACTGATGAGATTATTTTCAAAATATAAGGTTCCTATTATAGAAGATGGATTTAATGAGGAACTACGTTATTCAGGTTCACATTTAGCACCATTATTAACTTTTGCTGGCGCTGGTAATAATGTGATTTATATTAGTAGCTTTTCGAAGGTACTTTTCCCTGGTTTACGTGTAGGATGGATCATTGCAGATAAAGAGCTGATCCATCATTTAGAAAGTGTAAAAAGAGCAAGAACAATTCATACATCTACTTTAGATCAAGCTGTTCTTTTTCAATATTTACATGAAGGATATTTTGAAAAATATTTAAAAAAGGCAAGGTCTGTTTATAAGAAAAAATATGAGTTAGCTGTTGGGGCGTGTAACGAGTACATTCCGTTTCAAAGAATGACCGGTGATGGTGGACTTCATTTATTTATAGAGCTAGAAGAGCATATTAATGCCCGTACACTTTTGCAAAAGTGTTATGAGCAAGGAGTTACATTTTCTCCTGGAGATGTTTTTTACTCTGATGGAGGAGGAGCGAATACTTTTCGATTAGGATTTTCACGTCTGAAAGAAGAAGAAATAGTTCGGGGAATTAAAATAATCGGTGGTACAATAAAAAATGAAATTTGGAGTTGAGGAAATGAGAATTGGCGTTATTATGGGAGGAGTATCCTCTGAAAAACAAGTATCAATTATGACTGGAAATGAAATGATTGCACATTTAGATAAAAGTAAGTATGACATAGTTCCAATTATGTTAAACGAAAAAATGGATTTAATCGAAAAAGCGAAAGACATTGATTTTGCGCTGCTCGCATTACACGGAAAATACGGAGAAGACGGGACTGTTCAAGGAACGCTTGAAAGTTTAGGTATTCCTTATAGCGGGAGCAATATGTTATCTAGCGGTATATGTATGGACAAAAATATTTCGAAAAAGATTTTACGTTATGAAGGAATAGAAACACCAGATTGGATTGAACTTACAAAAATGGAGGATCTAAATCTTGATGAGTTAGATAAGTTAGGATTTCCGTTAGTCGTAAAACCAAACTCTGGTGGGTCAAGTGTTGGAGTAAAGATTGTCTATAATAAAGACGAATTAATTTCAATGCTGGAAACTGTGTTTGAATGGGATTCTGAAGTAGTAATAGAGAAGTATATAAAAGGTGACGAGATTACATGTTCCATTTTTGATGGAAAACAGTTACCCATCATTTCAATTCGACACGCGGCGGAGTTCTTTGATTACAATGCGAAATATGATGATGCTGGTACTATTGAAGAAGTTATTGAACTTCCAGTTGAATTGAAAGAACGTGTAAACAAAGCGTCACTGGCTTGCTATAAAGCATTAAAATGTAGTGTTTATGCAAGGGTTGATATGATGGTGAAAGACGGTATTCCATATGTAATGGAAGTTAACACATTACCAGGAATGACACAAGCAAGTCTACTACCAAAAAGTGCAGATGCAGCGGGAATTAATTATAGCAAACTATTAGATATGATTATTGAAACTTCATTAAGAGTAAGGGAAGAAGAAGGGTTTTAAGTAGCGGTATCATGAATACTTTTGACAGTAACATGAAGTATGTTATGATGAATACAATACAAAATTAAATATTTATCCACTAGGGGGGCCTATTATAGGCTGAGATCAAATGGGAATTTGAGACTCTTAGTACCTGATCTGGTTAATGCCAGCGTAGGGAAGTGGGAAAGACATTGCTATTTCATGAATAAATACTGTCAATTTCACTTTCTTTACGCCTGTAAAGAAAGTTTTTTTATTTTAAAGCGTTAATAACTGTGGATAAATACTTATATTAAATTAATTATTGGAGGAATTTAAATGACTTTTTCACAATCATTACGTAAAGAAGTAGATTCAATTTGGAAAGCAAGTTTTAACCATCCATTTGTAAAAAAACTTGGTGAAGGAACTTTAGATTTAGCTAGTTTTCGCTATTATGTGCTTCAAGATTCATATTATTTAAGTCACTTTGCTAGAGTACAAACTTTAGGAGCTGCAAAAGCATTGGAATTAGAAACGACAGCTCGTATGGCACACCATGCCCAAAATACATATGAGGCGGAATTATCATTACATGAGAATTTTGCGAAGAAACTTGGGATAACACAAGAAGAAAAAGATAATTTTATCCCTGCTCCAACTGCATACGCATATACTTCACATATGTATCGTGCTGCGTATGAAGGACATTTAGGCGATATCATTGCAGCAATTTTACCTTGCTATTGGCTGTATTATGAAATTGGTGAGCGTTTAAAAGAGTGTCAGCCAGAAGAGCCAATTTATAACGAATGGATTTCTGCTTATGGATCTGATTGGTTCCGCACATTAGTTGAAGAGCAAATTACACGATTAGATGCAATAGCTGAAAAAGTAACAGAGGCAGACCGAAATCGAATGAAACAACATTTTATGATTAGTAGTCAATATGAATATTCATTTTGGGAAATGGCTTATACTTTAGAAAAGTGGCCAGTGAATACAGAAGTAAAAGATGTAATTGGATAAAGAATAGGAGTAATGTTATAGATAGGTATGGATAATACCTACCTATCTATATATTTTTTCTTATCAGATTTGTGTAAAGTCGATAGTGCTGGGGATATGGCGAAATGGCATATCGATAAGTTAGTTAATTTAATTTTCTACGCATTAACTGGATAAACTTCTGCCACATGTATTAAACAATCAAATGGATTAACATATTTCGTTACTGCTCCAACTTCAGATGCACAACGTAATGGAATGAATTTCTACCTTGAACGTACAGGATACGGCATTATGGTTATTGAGAAATAAATTGAACTTAGTAAGCATGAAGATATGACGCTAGAATTCAAATTTTATAATTTCTATTTATAAAAATGAGCCCATAGTAAAAATAGGTATATGAACAAGGTGCATCATCTAGTGATAAGTCATACTTTGTTGGTGTATGTATTTAACTTAGTTTATAGCGCTATTTTTACTTAGATGTAACGAACAAAAATATAGGAAAGCATCGATGGGGTTGTATTTTATAAACGGAGGTCATGAAAATGAATCAGTTTCAACAAGAACTAAAAGCGCTAACCCTTAATGATTACCGGTCTGGAAATATTGTATATTGGGACCAGCAAAACCAATATCCATATTATTACTATATTGAAGATGCTGCTCGTCGCTGTGGCGGTTGTGGTCGTTGCGGAGGTTGTGGCGGTCGCTGTGGTGGGTTTCGTTGTGGTGGATTCCGTTGTATTGGTTGCTTCGGTTGTTTTGGTTGTGGAAGCTGTGGCGGTTGTGGTGGTTGCTCTAATTGTTTTAATGGTACTTCTGATACTACGGGTACTATTGTAACATATGAATATTAACTACATTTATCAATTAAAAAACATTAGCTTTATACATGTACATGCCGACAAAGAATATAGCCATCGCTAATGGATATATTCAATCATTCAAGTGAAAGAGTAACAATAAGATATATTGGTATAAATCAAGATGAGATAGATAAAGCAATGACTAGATTTAAAATCTAATCATTGCTTTTTTCTTATGGTTTTACCATCAAATATTATCGAACAGAAATGTAGACGTTGTTATTACAATCGTACATCAAATGAATGTTTTAGTGTTAATGAGTGTAAAGCAAAGCATGCCCGACTGGTGGAGAGTTACGCCAGTTGAGTAGATACTTGGATACACAGTCTAAAAAGACTGATGAACTAAGAAAGGGAGCGCCGAGTGGTTTAACACCTGAGGTTGTCAGGAAATTCAATAGACAAGGTATACCGGATAAAGATATCGATATTATGTATGATCTTAGCCCCTCGTATGTTGGGAAAAGAAAAAATGGAAACGAGCGGGTAATTGGAAAGAGCCAGCTGATATGAGAGAAATAAAAAGGGGTGGAGCAAATGCCTGAAATAGTTGATGTGAAAGCCATGTCGGATGATGAGTTTGTAAAAAAATATAAAAAGCTAGTTTACAAGTTTGTATGGAGAAAGTACGGAGCAGTTTTGGGACCGATTAAAAGTACTACGGGTTTAGATATAGAGAATTTAATTCAAAGGTTTACTAAAAGCGAGAAGAGACTTTAACCCTGTATATGGATATGGGTGCAAATTTTCCACTTTAGCGATTCCTAAAATATACGGAGAAACTACAAAAGCGATTATAGGTAATCAAAAGGTCAAGGTAACACGAGACATATTTTATTTGAAAGGCAGAATCCAAAGGGAAGGATTAACAGAAGAAAAACCAGAGACCATCAGTCAACAATTAGGCGTATCTGTTGAGGATGTAGGAGATGCTTTACAGTATCAACAAATTCCAAGTTCTTTAAGTGAAGTAATGTATTGTTCAGGCGGAGAGAAAGCCGAAATTACAATTGAGTCAAAGCTTGTTGATGAAAGTCCAATACGTAAAATCGAAGAAATTGAAGGAAAGTTAGTAATGCGTTCTTTTATAAATACGTTACCAGATATAGAGTTAATGATTTGGGATATGTACTCAAACCACATGTCACAGGGGAATATCGGAAAGCGTGTAGGGGTTACTCAAACTCAAATTAGTCGGATTCTAAAAAAATCAATCAAAGAGCTGCAGCTTTTGGAAAAGCGCAGGGAGTTGCAAAGTAGTGCCAATTTTGAATGTTATACAGAAAGGTGGAGTTGCACTATGTTTTGGTTAGGATGTTTTTTAGGATACATTGCAGGTTCGGTTATTACATGTGCGCTATTCTATTTTGGATTTAGAGCAGAGGAAAATAAGAAAGCAGATTTGAAAAGAAAAGAATGATGGAAATCAATTTCAATACAATTTGAATTTTGTAGAAAAAGAGCAGCTAGCAAAATCTAACTGCTCGATAGATTAAACATAGTAATTTTAACATTTATACTTTCGTAGTGGGATAAGCGATTAATATTTTTAATTAAATTGGATCGCCAGGATATTTTATTGCAACAAACCTACGATTTCCAACTTGTGCTGATGTTATAGTCTCACTAAGTTCTCCTATATTCGCTATAACACGATAATGAACTGGATCTGGTGGTGTTATCGGGTCTCCAGGGGAGTCTACTCATGTAAATGTGGAGTTAAAGGGGTATAAAAAATTCCCATCACTACCGACTGAAAAGTTGCCGGATACAAATGTTTCTGTTAACAACAAATTATCGCGGAATAACTGATAGTTAATGGTGTCTATGTTAAAGAAACTACTTTGATCTACTCCAATCTCAACAACAATCTCTGTTCCCATAGTCGCATTTAATAGGACTCTGTCACCAATATTTTCTATAGGAACAATGACCTCCATAATTCTTAAGTTATTTGTATTTGGAGGAAGATCTATAGATTCAGGTACTGGTGTAAGGGGAGTAAAAAATAGAGTAGGTCCTGTAGGCCCAGTTGGTCCCGTAGGCCCAGTAATACCGGTAGGTCCAGTTAGTACTTCCAGTGGGTCCAAGTGATGCCAGAAGGCCCGGTGATGCCAGTAAATCCTGTTGCTCCAGTGAATCCAGTACTGTCCTGTAGTACCCGTTGTTCCAGTGGGACCTGTAGGGAATTAAAAAGGTTGCATAGGTGGAAGTGTAGGTCCAATCGAATCCGGATTTAATGCAGCAGAAGATAAAAACTCGTCCAATATAATTCACCTCTGAAAAATTCGTATTACTAATAGTAAATGTGGGAGTAGAGTCAAAGGAAATGGACAAGCGTTTGTATATGTGAAATTTAATAAAATAGTTATTTGGGGAAGATTGGTAGCTGAAATGCTAGATATCTAACTTTTCAGCTGGGTGTTTATCCATTTTTATTACGGGAGTTTTTCAACTTGCTATTAGAAGAAATAACTCCGCAAAATATAGCAATAAAAATTGCAGCCCAGGTTCCCATGGACATAGAAATCCCTCCTAGTAATAAAATGAATTACTTCTATATTTTAACATTATTAGATGGATTGGAAAAGAAGGAGACGAAGCACAATAAATTTTGAATTTTATAAGAAACGAGGTGTGTTGGTGTAAAGGTGTGGGAAGGAACTGAGGGTCATTACACATATAAAATTACAGAGAAGGACGACAAGTTTGATGTAACGATAGATTTGTTAGGCGATAAAGAATACATGTGGTTTAAATCCTATTCAGGAACTAGAGCTTATTTAAAAAGAGAGTATTACTTTACTGGGCGGATGAAACGGATTTCTTAATATAAAGCGTTATTTTATTATAGAAAGTATTAGATTTTACTATGTTAATGCTATAACAGCAAGAGTTAAGCCCAACGTATTTAATGAATTAGAATATGGTCCTACATTAACAGTAAGAGAACTTGTTATACCTGGAGGTGTAGTGAAAATTGCGGGTGCTGATACAGAAGTGAATCCTGCAGTATATCCTAGAGAAGTACCTGAGCCAGTGATTGAATTATTATTAAGATACATGGTGATACCTGCCGCATTTCCTCCTGGTTGAATAATAACTTGCACTTCATAGATTGCCAAATAGGTTCTTCCACCTTCGAGTAAAACAGTTGTTGGTGGTGCGAATGAGATTGCTGTACCATTAGAATTTACCACGGTATCTAGTGGAATCGCAGAATTTACAGAAACTATTGCTGGGGTAGTTTGAACAACATTTAAACTGTTAGCCGTGGGGGATGGACAAGAACAAGGTTTGTGAATTTTAGAATTGTTATCATTTTGGTAATTCACAAATAATCATACTCCTTTATGTAAGATAATTTTTTATCCTATAAAACGTAACTTTTTGTGTATATATGTTATTTTTAACAAGTTTGTGAAAATTAGCTGAAAAGTGTTGGTCAGTCAATTCTTAAAAGTATTTAATACTTAGGGGTTTCAAAAGGCATCCGATAAATATATATGAATGTTTTTTCAAGAACATTACTGTAAGTTAGGAAGTGCAATAAAATAGTTATTTAATAATAAAATCGTGTACAAAAAATGTACACGATTTTATAAAAATTATGTCTTGCGTGCTCATTGCAATCTATGTTTATTGTATGTAAAACGTGATGTTATACATTGCAATACATTTAAAGAGCACTCTTAAAAGTGCTCTCTCACCAAAACTAATATTGAAAAAGATTATCACATGATATTTTATGTATGTTCTTAATAGATGTGCAGTTTAAAAAATCTTTCTTTTACACAACAAAGCAGCTAGTTAACTAAACTAACTGCTTGTTGTACAAAAGAAACGCTGCGCTTACAGAAATAGTTTGTAACTTTAAGTTACAAAAATAGTATGAACAGGGTTAAAGATGTTATTCAGAAATGAAAGGGAACAAAATAAAAAAGAGCACCATGCATAAGTGCTCTTTAAGATAGGAGGTAACACTTTGAGCTGGATGATTAGGTTAAAATTATATGGTGTAGAAAAGAAATAAGAACTAAAATTTTTTTCAATTTCATAGAAAAAAGCAGCTAGCAAAAGCTAACTGCCTCTCACAAGCACTGCTAAAAGGAACTACTTTGGGGAAAAAGTAGCTTGTACTTAGTGTTACCGAAAAATTGGAATTTATTCGAGAAAATGAAAAGTTGAATTACTAAATAAAGTCCATATAAAGAGCAGATAGCAAAAGCTAACTACTCTCTGAAAAAACGTTAAGAAGGAAGTTCAGAACTCAAGTGTATTTATAGTATGGACAAGGTTTATGGCTTTATTCAAGGAGGGATGGATAATGTGCACTTATTGGGAAAACGCAGTTAAAGAATTCTTTAAGAAGCAAGAGTCGGAACGCAATAAAAAAGCAGTTAGCAAAAGCTAACTGCTTAGTGAATAAGAAGAACGTAATGGTCATTCGTATTCAACCTTGGTGTATCTATATTGTTAACATGTTTTAGAAATTTATTCAATAAAAGAGCAGCTAGCAAAAGCTAACTGCTCGGCTTTCGACCAAGAAAGCTAGAGTGGGAAAAAACAGCTTTTTAAAGCCTTATTTATAGTGTTAGATAATTTTTAGAATTTTATTCGCTTAAAAACATAAAAAAAAAACAGCTAGCAAAGCTAACTGCTCCAATCATGGAATGTGGTTTGAAATGGGTTATCTATAGTATTGACGGAATATTAAGTTTTATTCAGACGTAGAAGGTCTTTTGCAAAGAAAAAGGCTAGGATTTCTCCTAGCCAGTTAAAGGGTATTCGTGCATAGACGAATTTACTTATATTATAGCGTAATAAATAACTGTTCGAGATGTTAATGCTGTTAAGTTTTTTTTACTAGATAATTACATTTGTAAATTGAGTGTAAAGTTAGATTTAAAAAAATCCTTTTAAAGCGAGGTTAGAAGAATGGAAGATAATGTGAAGGTTTTAGATGATGATGGAATGCTAGGGATGGAATTTAAGGAACAAGCAATTCGTGTATATAACACAGAAGGTAATGTGATCGAATTACTTTCTACGAGAGTGCAGACTCAAGAAGTTATCGATTTTCTTGAAGAGTGTAAAAAGGAAATGAAATAAAAGTTCATTAGAGTAGATCGAACGGAGGGAAACTGTATCGTATAAATCAAAAGGAAATTCCAGATAAGGAAATAAGCATTATGTACGATCATAGATTTACTTATGTTGGAAATCTTAAAAAGAAGTGGGAAAGTGAGGGGAAATGGAAAGGACCGACTGATATGAGAGAAATAAAAAAAGGCTAGGATTTCTCCTGGCAAAGAGTTACGCGGTACAGAAAGGTAGTTGTGTGCAAATCAGATATTTGCAAGTTCATTATATAACGTTTATCGGGTGGATAGGTTGAATCACAGCAATCTTTACGTAGGTTTTACATGATATTGAAGTTTTTGATAAAGACCAAATTTGAATTTTGTACAGAGATGGGGAATTAAAGTGAAAGATGTAAAGATAGAAAACATTTGTGGGAGTGTACGTATTTTTGTAGATGATACTGGAAAAGTGGTTGCAGACCCATTGTTAATAAATCTTGATTTGGCTGGATCTATTAATTAAACCATTGAAAACTAAACAAAAGCGTTATTTTATAGTGATGCAAAAAGAGTACATATCGAATATGTACTCTTGAAAAAAGGAAGTATATATAAGTGATGAAACACTATGCTACAACATATGCTTGTCTCATTTAAAAGTGCAAGGAATATAACAAAATAGTTATTTTAATTAAAAAGAGCACAATATGCCCTAAAGGTGCTCTTTGACCAAGAACTATATTTTGTATTTTTATAGTCCGTATAAGTATATGGATTTTGTAAATAAAGAGTGAATCAATTTTTTAACAAAATCTTTAGTTTATGCAAAAAAGACAACATCCGAAGGGGGATGTTGTCTCAACAAATGTAAAATTCTATGAAAGAAAAGAGGAGATACAATAATATATGCTTGTCCAGTTTAAATGTGAAAAGATTTTAATGAAAATGCTATTTTAATAAGGGATGATTCTTATTCAAAAGCGGGGCCGCATGGAAAGCTTAAAAATGTTCTTCTTAGATGTATTAATAGTTAGGGAAACATAAATCTGGAAATAAAACTTGATGTTCTGGGATTAATCGAAGGTCAATAGTGGTGCTCGCCAAGGATTTATATTTTATTTCTAATTCAGCTAGTGTAACTAGGTGATGAATACCTAAGCCATGCTGGATGCTATGTTTAGAAAGAGTTGGACCAATTTGTAACTTTCGATTTTTCATAGCTTTGTTCCATGGACTGTAAAAGAATTTTAAAACGAAGGCAGGGTACATGTAAACGATAAATGAATGACTTGACCAATGCCTTCCGGCTGTATAGTTACCATGTGAATAATTGTGAATTAGTCTGCCACCCTTGTAAGGGGCAAGTGGATTAGGATGGATTATTATCCCATGATAACGCTGTTTGACAAGGGGAATGCCGTATCTCGGATTGGTATAACCGTGAGAAGGTTCATCCACCATCAGAATAGTCCTAATGGAATACATGTTTTTTCCTAAAGTAGCAAGAGAAGAGAAAAAGTCTTCCTTATCAAAACAGCAAAGAAATTCAGTGGTATTTAAAACCATTTTCCATCCCGAAATTTCTTTTTCTATTTCCATTACTTCTTGATCAACTAATAAGGCATCAAACTCTAATACTTTTGAATCTCGGATTTCCCAATGAGGTGCAAATAATCTACATATGTCTACTGAACGATCAGTAGACCCTCGATTAATAAGGATACCGTGATCAAATAGTTTTGTGTGGTGCATTAACCACCAAGGGAGTAGATACTCTTCATTATAAAAATGGGAAATTACAGTTGTATTAATAAAAACACCTCCTTATAAAAGCAGCTAAAATATGCATGTCTATATAAATATATGTTTAGTTCATACAAGTGTGTAAAAACACATTTAAATAAAAATTTCATTTGATAAGTATTCAAAAATCAAAAAAGAGCACTTAATAAAGTGCTCTCGTGACGAGATTCATTTTGTAAAGACTATTTCAATTTATAAAGAAAGGAACACAAAATATTTTATGAAGTTATTTTCGATTAAGTGTGTATCTTTTATACAAAATTTTATTTTATAGGAAATGAAAAAGAGCACCATTATATGGTACGCTTCTATGAATCAGCACACCATTCATATATTGTTAATGTTTGTGAGTCATGAACAATTAAATGTTTTGAAAGGTAAGGATTCAAGACAATAGTATGTAAGATGAGTATAAATTGTTACAAAAAAATAAAAATTAGTCAGCAAAAGCAAAATGATTAGCTCTCAATGGAAAATACAATGCATTATTAGAAACCCATGATACAAACAACTATGTTGTGAGGATTAAACTTTTTCAAAAAAACTTCATTTGATATTACTCTAGAATGGAATTATTGAACTTATAAATTATTATGTTTTTTCGTTTATTGATAAAATAAACACGTTGATAGGAGTAATAACGTTTTCCTTTAAAAATATGCGTTTTTATTAGTAAATTAATCTAAGCACTGGATAAATAGATGCGTATACTTATATTATGTGAGTTGTGAATGTAATTAAACTAAATTTTTATAGTTTAATTATTAGTAACTATTTTTATTCTAAGAAAAATGAATATTTAAAATATTCCACGCCATTAAAATTGAGTGTTTCTTAGTATAAGAATATTCTCTCAAAATTATAAAATAAGGAGGAAATAAATGAAACATAATGATTGTTTTAATCATAATAACTGCAATCCGATTGTTTTTTCAGCAGATTGTTGTAAAAATCCACAGTCAGTTCCTATTACGAGCCAACAATTAAGTCAATTAATTACTTTACTAAATTCATTAATACCAGCTATTTCAGCATTTTTTGCAAATCCAAGTGATGCAAATAGAGTAGCGTTACTCAATTTATTTAATCAATTTTTAATTTTCTTAAATTCCTTACTATCTTCCCCAGAAGTTAACTTTTTGAAACAATTAACTCAAAGTATTATAGTTTTATTACAATCTCCAGCACCTAATTTAGGACAATTGTCAACATTATTGCAACAATTTTATAGCGCCCTTGCACAATTCTTCTTCGCTTTAGATCTTATCCCTGTATCCTGTGACTCAAATGTCGATCCTGCAACTTTACAACTTCTTTTTAGTTTATTAATTCAATTAATCAATGCTACTCCAGGGGCGACAGGTCCAACAGGCCCAACAGGCCCAACAGGTCCTGGAGGTGGAGTAACAGGCCCAACGGGCCCAACAGGTCCTGGAGGTGGCGCGACAGGTCCAACAGGTCCAACAGGTCCAACAGGAGCAACAGGTCCAACAGGAGCAACAGGTCCAACAGGTCTAACAGGTCTAACAGGTTTAACAGGTCCAACAGGCCTAACAGGTCCAACAGGAGCAACAGGTCCAACAGGTCCAACAGGCCTAACAGGAGCAACAGGCCTAACAGGAGCAACGGGAGCTGGAGCAGTTATTCCGTTTGCATCAGGTGGACCAGTAGCATTAGCAACTGTTTTAGGTGGATTAGCTAACACAGGAGCACTTCTTGGATTTGGAAGTTCATTCTTCCCTGTAATTGTCCCACCTGGTGGCCCAATTACTATAGGTCCTGTACCTCCAGTATTTGATTTCGCATTTGTAGCTCCTCGCGCAGGTACAATTACTTCGTTAGCAGGATTCTTTAGTGTAACGGTAGCGGTTGCTTTAGCATTAGGAAGCATACAAATTCAAATGCAGTTGTACAGCGCACCAGCAGCAAGTAATACTTTCACTCCAGTAGGTACACCGTTACTATTAACACCAGCATTTAGTGGTCTTATTGCTATCGGTAATACTGCAAGCGGTATTAGCGCACAAGCAATTGCGGTCGCTCCACAAGATAAGATATTACTTGTTGTTTCATCAACTACACCTGGTTTTGATATAGCTACTGCTATTACAGGCTTCGCAAGTGCAGGTATAACATTCGTATAATCACTTGTAAGTTTTGTAGTTGAAAATTTTGATATAAGAAAAGAGATTGTCAAAAAAGTATCCACAGATTAACTTTGTAAGACAGTCTCTTTTCTTTATTTGTTTTTATACATTATGCCTGGTGGAAACCATTAAATATGCTTAGAGAATCTGGTGGGATTTTGTTAAGTTAAATGATCACTGCTAGTAAATTACATAATAATAGACGTAAAAAAATAAAGGTTTACAGCCGATTGTGGATTACGAACTAATTTCATACATATATAAAGGTATATATCTAAAATATTTAAAGTTTTAGCCTTATATATGTAAGGATTGAGACGTGGGAGGATTATATTTGGACCAATTATCATTTTTCAAGCATATAGAGGAGAAAGAAATCCGCCCTTTCGTGATAGAAGAGTTGCGGAAATACAGAGTGTTACGTATTAGATTCCAAAATCAGCAAGAAAGAACGGAACTGGGAACAGAATTGCTGTTTCCTGAGTTAAAGCAAGTGGACAAACATGAGTTGAAGTATAGACAGTTAAAACAAGCTTTTGAGGAAGCTCTCGATGAGGATGAACAAAGGATTCTTGAAATGAAGTATATGAGCATTAAAGAATTGAATGATGATTATATTTATACTGTTCTTGGTATGAAACGAGGAAAGTTTTATAGAAAGCGAAAATCTGGAATCGTTAATTTGGCTACAGCATTAGGTATGATATAAAAAATAATAGAACTTTTGGGGCACTGTTTTGAGTACTAAATCGGGTCCCTTTTTACATTGAAATCGACGATACGATATTCCTATAGTTACTTGTTCTTTGAAAAGAGCATAACGTGGGGATAACGTATCTATGCGCTCATAATCAATGATTATAGCCCCTTTATCAAAACGTTACCGGAGAACGGGCAAGGGCGGTAAGAATCCGCAAAAAGGACGAAAAGACCAATTACATTTATATATTCAGCCGCGATGCGTGAGTGTCGTGGCTTTTGTGTTTCTTATTGAGCTCGGTATATTTGCTGGGTTGATTGGTGATACAAAATATTTGTGAGGCTATGTCAGAGCCTATTAAAGATGAAAATACACAAGATTATTTCGCCTACGTATATCGGTTCGAGTATATAACGCGCGGAGGAGAGAACATTCCATTATTAAATGTTTCAATAGGAATTCGGAGATTTTATCAAGAATATAAGATATTGAGTCAAACAAACCTTGATATAACAGCGTTTGTTTGACTTGTTTTTATAAAATGCAAACATAAGTTATCCAAAGATGCTTTTACCGAAGTTTTTAACAGCTTCTTCTTGCATATTCGGTAAAATATGCGAATACACACTTAATGTCATTGAAATGTCTGTATGACCTAATCGCTCACTGATAATTTTAGGGTTAACTCCTTGTTTCAATAGTATAGTAGCGTGTGTATGTCTTAAATCATGGAATTTAATTTCTTTTATACCCGCTTTGTGTGTATCTCTAATGAAACTTTTTCTAAAATGCGCTTTTTTTATAATTCTTCCAAACTCATTACAATTAATTAAATCTTGATCTTGATAAGCAGAGCCAAACCTTAATTTCTCTTTATTAATTAAAATCTTATGTCTTTTTAAGGATTCTATAGTTTCTTTAGGTACAGGAATAGTACGCTTTGATGAATTGGTCTTTGCTGTTTTTTTGATTTTATTGTCATGGCCAGATGTTTGGTTTATTGTAACGGTGTGTTTTTCAAAATCAACGTCCTGCCATCGTAAGCCTAGAACTTCTCCCATACGCATACCTGTAGTTATTGCAAGTAGATACCCAATGTGATATCGTGATTCTTGTGAATGCAAAAGAAACTTTTTTACTTCTTCCTCTGTCCAAGTTTGGATAGAGGTTCTTTCTTTTTTCGGTATCTCAGCAAACGTAGCTGGATTTCGAGAAATAATATTTTGCTTTACAGCCAGATTTAAAGCGCTCTTTAATATTCTATGCATAAGCAGAATAGAATTGTTTGCAATACCTTTATCTATCGCAGTTTTATAGCATTTTTGAATGTGCATAACATTTAATTTATGGAGTGCAACCATCCCTATACTAGGTATAACATGTTGGTTGATAAATGCCCTATAACCAACAAAAGTACTTCTTTCTATACTCATACTTTTAATTTCTAGCCAGTGATTTAGATACTCTTTTAACATAACTTTAGACGGTTCTATAAAAGTTCCTTCATTTAATTCTGTAATCTTCTTCGCAACATCAGCCTGTGCTTCTTTTTTTGTCTTATAACCAGAAAACCACTTTTGTCTTCTTTTTCCTGTCTCTGGATCAGGTCCAATGTCGACCACAATACAATATTTATTTCCTCTTTTTCGAATATGTCCTTTCACTTAAAACACTCCTTCATTTTATTTTGAATCATGTTGTATAAGCCTAGTTGTAATTTTGCTGCTATGAAAATTACATGTTTGGACATATCAGCGATGGATATATTTTACCATATTTAGATTGTTATTAAGGAATAAAAAAAGAGCCATAGGGCTTCTTCTTTGCTGTATTCATGAAAATAAAATTAAAAGCGTTTGATAAATAGCTGTAATAGTACATGTGGTTGCTAAAATACTAGCTATCCATCTTGGTGCATGGATTTTTAATAGTAAGATATAAACTAATCCAAAAGTAACTCTGATAGCAAGGAACATAATAGCTGCCTGTATAACTAATTAACAGGTGATTGTATAGTACTAAAGTCAATCTGATTAATTTAATGTACTCCTTATAATTTTTATATCACAATATATATGAGTATATTGTAATTAAAGAGGGGGGAAGGGATATTATTGTTTTACAATATAAAAGAATACTTTTTTATATTAATTATTAAACTTTCTCAATAATTTTCAGATTGACACATAACTAAAATTCCTAATTTTTGTGATATTATGAAAATAACTAAAAAACGGACATAAAAAAGACCCATGACTGTGTAAGTAGTGCTGCAACACCCTTATACTGTCTCCCTAACCACAGTAGGGAAAACACCTGTCATAAGTCTTCGTACATTAGTATAACACACAACTTAGATATAATGACACGTTTCTCTGTAAATGTAAAATACTAGGGATGACGTGTCTTTTGTCCAAAAGGAGGACAAAAATTGTGCAAGTTTTATTGGATTTTAATGATATGCAAGAAAGTCTAAAATCATCCGGTTATACAAATAGGAAGTTAGCGACGCGTTTTAAAGTAACCCATACTACTGTAAATAGTTATTTTAATAAAAAGGTTAAATTTGATTTTATGCACTTTGTAGATTCACTTAGGTTATATAAGCCTAAAGATATTAAGTTCAGAAGAAACTGCATCAAAGAGTGCATACCAACACTTTCACATAAAAATTTAAAATTGGCATTAGAAGTGTTAGACATGTTTGGAGAATATGAACTTCAAGATATGATTATTCAACAGATATATAAATTTAAGGGCAACCAAACAGAAAAGAAAAAGGGTATTTCGAAAACATTAAGAATAAACTTAAGCTTGGTTCCTTTATACCAAACATTGCGAGAAAGAAGTGAAAATAAGATTACGGCTAAGATGTTTTTTGAGAAAGTTGATAAAATGAGGAAAAATCAAAAATATACTGATAATGAACTTGTTATAATTTCGATTCTAAACACAATATATTCTTTTTTTGATTTAGGTAATTACAAGATGGTTAATGAATATATTCAACAATTATTACCCGATATTACAAAAATTAAATGTCACACTTTAAGAGATTCATTTTTATTAAGAATAAAAGAAATGGAGATTTTTGTGAATCTCCATGAAAATAAGTTAGAAGAATCTCGTCAATTATGTTTTGACATAATAAACGATGAGACAAATTGTTATGTCAGTACTAAGGCAGTAGCGTATTGTAAAATTGGAGAAAGTTATGTTTTCTCTGATTATCAGAAAGCTAAAGAGTATATGGAAAAATCACTAAAAGTTATTGGTAATCCAGCTAATAAGAAACTAGAAATAAGGAGAGAAAAAGTACTTAATACACTTTTATTTTTAAGAATACACCATAAGAAAGATTTACATACTATTAATTTTGAAGATTTAGATGCAGCTGAGAGAGCTTTTTTATATGTCAGGTTAGGTGAGAATGAAAAAGCAATTAAAATTTTACAGAATTTAAAAAATAACAACGGATATCTTAGTAGTTTTCAATTGTACTATATGGGGCTCGCGGTTGGAGGGAAAGAAGGGAAAAAATACTTAGAATTATCTATTGAAAGTTTTTCTAAATCAGGTGATTTCTTCTATATGTTTCTACCAAAAGAAGCATTGAAATGCTATAATTAAACTATACATAAAAGGTGGTGAAACACTTGAAAAATAAGCTTGTAAAAGTAGTGTTATCTATTATGGCTGTATCTTGTCTTTCTATTACAGCTTTTCAAGTGACAGAAAAAGATAAAGTACAAAGCGCTAAAGAGAAAAAAACAACTTTATACATGATTGATCCAGGTCCTGGAGGCGGATAATTATATAAATGCAAGAAATGACACTATCTAATAGATAGTGTCATTTCTGCTTTAAAGGGAATGGAAACATTTTAATTGGAACGACAAAAACTTTCCACTTTTAGAAAGTCTACGTATAAATAACAGGATGCAAGGGGGAACTAGTGGTGACAAAAGAAGAAATTGTAATGCTATTCTTAAATACAGTTAAGGAATTCGCTCCTGAAAAATTAGAGGAATATATTGAGGAGATTAAAAAAAATAGCCGATCCTAATTCGAGAGGCTATTTTTCCATTTTCTTATGATGCTTATTCAGAGCTTGAGCGATAGCTAACATCTGGTCTAATGCCATATCTTCTTTATCTTTTGGAAGAGGTTCTAGCCATGCCATAATCTCTTTAAATTTCTCGTATTTATTCTCATCCTGATTTACTTCATTATTTTCTCCATATAAGTAATTCACAGGAACAGCAAATCTTTTCGCTATTTTTTCTATTGTCTCACGACTTGGGAACGCTTTTCCATTTTCGAATTTTGAAACGGTACCTTTAGTGAGATTTACTTCTTTACCAAATTGTTCTTGGTTCATTTTATGTTCTAAACGAATTTGTTTTATTCTATCTTTCATATCCATAAAAAACTCCCCTTATTAAGATTTTTCGGTAATCCTAAATCCTATTAAGTTTATTATAAAGTTTCCTGACAAGAAACGTAAAGAGCAAAAAAGTTTCCTGTTCTGAAATTTTTTATAAAAAACACTTGAAGTTTCATACAATGAAACATATAATGGACTTGTAAGCATCAGAAGGGAGTGATCAGATGCAAACCGATACGCCTAAAACAGAACTTCAAAAAGCATTTGAAGAATCTGGACTTAAATATCATGAACTAGCTAAAAGGGTCGGGATATCGAAGTCATACTGCTATAAAATAATTAACTGGAATTTAAGGGTTTACTATGATGTAGCAGTTAATATATCTAAAGTATTGGGAAAGGAAACAACTATATTATTTAAGGAACAAGAAAAAATTTTTAAATAATAAGTTTCATTGTATGAAACTTATTTAAAAGGAGTGAAAGAAAATGGGTTTAGAACAATTTATTAAAGAATCTATTCGCGAAATTGTAAGAGAGGAAATTAGATCAGCAATAGCTGACTTACAACAACAATCACAACCAAATAAGGTTATGCGAGTAAAAGAAGCGGCAGCTTACCTCAACATTGCTGTTTGTAGAATGTACGAATTAGCAAATCACCCTAGGTTTCCAGTAATAAGAGAAGGACGTAAACTTCTTTTCTTGCAAAAGGATTTAGAAGCTTGGCTTGAAACACAAAAGGAGGTGAACTAGTGGAAGATACAATATCATTAGCTATATTTGGATTGTCAATCACAGGTGGTTCATGGCTACTTTATGTCACTTATGAGCCAATAAGAAAATGGGCTTGGAGTGATATAGAGCAAAATAAAAAGACCCATGGCAGTGGGTCTGTTAGAAAAAATAAATTTTTATAAGTATACCACGGAAAGTAGGGAAATAGTACATGAATTTAATTGAATATCAGGTGCTATTACCTAATAAATTTTGGGGCTTAGCAAAAGCAAAGATGAGTTGAAACAAATAATTGAGCAGTATTTCAAAAATGGTTATTCACATTATGAAATTCAACGAATCATCAAAAGTGGACAAGCATATGTTGCAGTTTGTACGAGGAGGTAAACAGGTGGCAACATTTCGAGTAAATAAAAGTAAAAATTACACAACCATTAATAACACAGGTCTTCGAGATGAACGTTTAAGTTGGAAAGCAAAAGGGATATTGGCTTACATTTTATCGTTACCAGATGATTGGGTGTTTTACATGGAGGAAATATCTACTCATGCAAAAGATGGAATTGATAGTTTAAGGGTAGGAATGAAAGAACTGAAAAAATACGGTTACGTTAGAAGATTTCCTGTAAAAAACGAAAAGGGAAAGATAACTAACTGGGAGACGATTATTTATGAAGTTCCACAAGTGGAGAATCCACAAATGGAAAAACCACAAGTGGAAGTTCCATTTGTGGAAAATCCAACACTACTAAGTACTAAAAAACCAAGTACTAATAAACAAAATACTAATATACAAAGTAGTAGCATCTTCTCTTTCTATGAAAATAATTTCGGTATTTTAAATTCATTCATAGCCGAAAGTATTTCACAGTGGGTAAACGATACAAGCGAAGAACTTGTACAAGCAGCTATGCAACGTGCTTTGAAACAGCAGAAGAAATGGAATTATGCTGAGGGCATTTTAAAACAGTGGGTTAACAATAACGTGAAGACCTTAAAAGATGTGGATGCTTTAGAAACGGAATATCAACGAAATAAAGGAGTGAAAAAACGTGTCGGAATCAATCGGAAGAGTGATGACTCGGATAGTGAATACATCGGCTTGTAGTGAAGAAACGGAAGGGTATACATGCGAACATTGTAATAAATATATCGTAGCAATTACTGTAGAAGTTCCGCAGTTACGTATTAAAAATAAAATACTTCCTACATGTGAGTGTGTTGTAGAACGTGAAGAAGCCAAAATACGTGAAGCTCAAAATTTTGCTAAGAAGAGAGAAATAGAAAAGTTGTTCAGCATTAGTAACTTAGGAGAAAGGTTCTCCAAAAGTACATTTGAATCTTTTCTAGATAGAAATGGATCAGAGACAGCTTATAAAGTCGCGACGAAATACGTGAAAACGTTTAAAGAATGGGACGGGGAATCGTTAATGATTTGGGGAGAACCTGGTAACGGTAAAACACACCTAGCAGCCGCGATTGTAAATGAGCTTTCTAAAAAAGGGTACATCGTAGTATTTCAAAGTGTTCCGGAATTATTACAACGCATTCGCAGTACGTTCAATAGTGAAAATAAGGAAAACGAAACTCAAATCATGAGAGCTCTTTTAGAATGCGACTTACTTATATTAGATGATATTGGAGCAGAAAAAACTACGGAATGGGTAGAAGAAAAATTGTTCAATATTATTGATGGTCGGTATAGAAAAGAACTCCCTACTCTATATACGAGTAATTTAGAACCCAAAGAACTGAAAAACCAAGTTGGGAAACGTTCATATGACCGAATGGTTGAGACAAGTCTAACAGTAAAAAATGAAGCCGCTAGCTATAGAAGAGAGATAGCGAAGCAACGTTTACAAAGGTTTATCGAAGCATAAAAGGAGGAAATAAAAATGTGCGTATTATGTCATGATACAGGGATTGTTCGTAAAGAAACTTATCCGGGTGTAATTGAAACGAACGGTTGTAATTGTGAAGTGGCAAAGCGACAGCAAGCGTGGCTAATAAAATTTGAATCAATGAAACAAGAATTAGAAAGAAACAAACAACAAAAAGCTAGTTAACAAGAAAAAGGGGGATTTCAGTCGTATGAAGCCTACGAAAGTTGAAATCGATGTTACGGATAATAAAATTTATGTAGTAAAAAACGGTGAGGTTACTCTGCTGAATCCTCCAGTAACAGGATTTGGTGAACAAGTAATTACTTGGCAAGGCGGGAAAGTTGATCGTGTATCAACTACAATCACTGAAAAAATTAAATAACTGGGGATGCGATTATGAAGCAATTAACTATTGATGATGTTGTAGGTAGTTTCGACTACAATGCGATAAGTACCAGTGAAAAATTTTTGAATCCAAGCTATGAAGTACATTTCTATGATAAAGAGGAACGGCAAAAGATGGATTGTTTTGATGCTAAAAATGAAAACGAAGCTTGGGACGCAACAATAGAAGAGCACGGTAAAGGTATTCAGAAGATTAGGGTAACTCATTCGAATCGTACCAGAGCTGAATTTCTGGAACTAGATTAGGAGGTAAAGTGATGGCTTTCAATCGTTGGTTGACTGATGAGGAATATCAGCAAGCTGAATCAAACGGTATTAGTAGAAGGGTTCTTTACATGAGGATGTACAGATACGGTTGGGAATTGCAAGAAGCATTAACTACACCACCAAGAACATATTGGCATATGGGTGAAGGGAAACACAATAAATGGCTAAAATTAGCTGAAGAAAATGGAGTTAATTCAAGTACTTTTTATAGCAGAGTAAATAATGATTGGGACCCTAAAGATGCGGCAAGGATTCCGACGCGTAAACAAATTGACAGGAAGGAACTTGTTAAGATTGCTAAATCCAATGGCATAAGTGTAAGTACTTTCAGATCTAGATTGAGTTATGGCTGGGAACCGATAAAAGCAGCTACTACGAAACCTAAGATCAAAAGAACAAAGAAAAATATTAGTTAGAGGGAGCGAATGAAGATGAAAGCAATGAACAACGGTGTTATGGAAGTAACTAAATTAATCAATAAATCAAAGGAAGGACTAGCTGTAATGAACAACAATCAAATTTGTGAATTAGTTCAATATCAAGAAGCGGCATTACGTACATGGAATACAAATCAGGATTTTGGTGGACGTGTTTTAAATGCAGCATTAGGACTTTCAGGAGAATCTGGTGAGATTGCGGACATTGTAAAAAAAGCAATTTTCCATGGTCATGGATTTGATCCGGCCCATTGCCCAGGAGAAGAAGATGGGAACACGCATAAAATCGCTTTAGAGCTAGGTGATATTTTGTATTACATTTCAATTATGTCTCATGAAATGGGGTATACCCTAGAAGACATTGCTCAAATGAACATTGCAAAACTAACTAAAAGATATCCTGATGGATTTAGTCGGGAAGCAAGCCAAGCACGTGTCGATGTGAAGTAAGACCAAATTTGAATTTTATTAAAAAAAGACACTGCTTCCAGTGTCTCAACTTACTACGAGAGTTTTATGAGGAAACTTAAATAGGTGAATTTAAGTTACTCTGTAAAATATAAAACTGCAATTAGAAAATCACGTATTTTTTAAAGGTGTTAATGGGTATTTGTATGTGCTGAAATCCTTATTAAAAACATCTTGTACTAATTGGATAGTTTCATGATCATAAAAACTATCGTATGTTGGGAGGCGTGGGAATAAAGGATCAGTAATATCCGCATCTGCAAAATTCCCTTTAAAAATCGCCCTGTCCTTCTGATGATGCCATGATTTGGTTAGTATGTGTAAAGGAGAAGTTTTTAGTTGATATATTTGTTCTAGGCGCACAATTTCAGTAGAGAAATTTTCAATGTAGATATACTTTGTAACAAACTCCTCCTCACCTGGTTCATACTGCTGCATTAAATGTGGATCTACTTGTTCTAAATCTATCATTTGTGCTTTTAAGTAGTAGAGAAAGACTTTAAATGAAATAGGTTTATTACAAAATTCATTACCATAATAAAAATTCCGAATAGGATTCCATGCTGGGTTTTCTATGTAAGGGGGAGCAATTAATGAGAAGAATGAACTTACAGCTCTTGTATACGGGTTTCTTACTAACTTATAGGTATCTTTTTCTTTTGAATATAAAGCTGCAGCTAATTCAATAAAGTAGTCCGAGGAGTTTTTGTATATTTCATTTTCATAATTATGGATGAAAGAATTGTATTTTATAGCTTGTTTAAATAAATTTATTTGATAAAAAAACCAATGTGCAAGAGAGGTACAGCCACTTTTTTGACTCCAAAATAAAATTAAAGGGAGGTTAGAATTAAAGAGGGGAACGCGTCCGTATTTAATAATATTCGCAAAAGACATAGTTATCCTCCATTCAGTTATGCCATTTATGTTTAGTGTATGAATAGAGAACTTGGCATATGATCAAGAGAAGAGAAGAGAAGAGAAGAGAAGAGAAGAGAAGAGAAGTAGAATAGATAGTTTAAAACAATATAATTTTAAAATAAAAGCGTTATTTGGTAGAAGATTGCCCCTTAAGAGCACCTTCAAATAGTGCTCTTAAGGGGAAGTAAGTGTATGTCCACAAAAGTGTTTACTAGCTGTAGCAATAAACTTTTTATATTCTTTTATATGAGTTCAAAAAGTTTAAATGCAGTTTGGCATTATTGCTATACCGAAGGGCTGAGTACCAACTGGTATAGGTACCCCAACAATTGTGTTAGTAATAGCATCGAAAACATATACGTCATTGCTAATTAGATTAGTAAAATAGCCGCGGGTACCGTTTGGTGTTATGGCTATGCCTGTTGGACCGAGATTAGCAAAAAGTACTCCAATGGTTGTGTTTGTATGAGTATTGATGATAGATATATTATTACTAAGGAAATTAGCAACATAAGCACTATTACCATCTGGTGTTATAGCTATATCTCTAGGCTCATCACCAACAGGTATAGGTGCTCCAATAACGGTGTTAGTGATAGTATCGATAACATATACATTAAAGCTAGATGTATTAGTAACATAGGCGCGAGTACCGTCTGGCGTAATAGCTATATCATTAGGACCAGTACCAACAGGTATAGGTGCTCCAATAACGGTATTAGTGATAGTATCGATAACATATACGTCGTTGCTAGAGAAATTAGCAACGTAGGCGCGAGTACCATCTGGCGTTATAGCTATACTCCTAGGGCTATTCCCAACAGGTATAGGTACTCCAATAACGGTGTTAGTGATAGTATTGATAACATATACGTCATTGCTAGATGCATTAGTAACATAGGCGCGAGTACCATCTGGTGTTATAGCTACATCAATGGGATTAGAACCAACAGGTATGGGTGCTCCAATGACTGTGTTAGTAATAGTACTAATAACAGATACATCATTACTTGATTCATTAGTAACATAGGCGTGAGTACCGTCTGGCGATATCGCAATATTGAGAGGGAGAGCACCAACAGGTATAGGTGGTGCAATGACTGTATTGGTTAAAGTACTAAAGATTGATACAGAGCCACTACCGCTGTTTACGACATAGCCAAGAGGAACTGAAGTAATTAAAACAATATCACAAATAGAAATGACACTTGTTCCTTCATTAGAAATAAAAACAATGCTTCCTCCACCGACACTAGAGATTTGACCTTGAATCGAATCACTACATCCCGAAAGACGAAGAGCAACGAAACGTCCTATACAATGTTGGAGTGTGGTTTCTATATCTTGGAAACAGGTTGTTTCAGGTGCTGGCAATCCAGTAGGCCCCACGGAAAGAAGGGCTACATCATCAATAAATACATCTGCACTTCCTAATTCGGAAAACTTAGCGATAACTATTGATGCTGTATTAGCTGTAGCCGGCACTGGAGAAGTAGTCCCATAAACTTCTAACCAATCTTTTTCGTTGTTATCGGGGATACGATTAGAAAGTATAAAAGTAACTAAGCCATCACCCAAAAAAGTATTGTCATTATAATATTGAACATTGATAGCTATCAATGGACTAGGAAATGGTCCGACTTTAGAAAGGGATACAAAAAGTTCGAACGTTTCATTTGGGGATACTGGAACCGCTTGAGCAATAATAGCGGTAGCTAAACCTCCAGATAATTTAGCGCTGTAAACACCAGAATGACTGTTAGAGCTATTAATAGAAACAAAAGAGGGGTTGTTTACAATAAATGGCGAAAGAGTTCCCGTCTCGAATCCTCCATTCACAATGCGGTTTTTAATCAAAAAATCACCATCTTTTAAAGTTAAATTTTTTTAATGAAAGTAAACTTGTTTTATTTATAGTGGAGACGGAAATCTAGCAGCTTCAAAGTGTGAAGAGTCAGGAAATCCCTCAATAATACCAGCTGAGGAAATAGAAATATAACGTACGATAACGGCATCTCCTGCATTTAAATGTAGGACTCCAGAGACGCTTAAAGTAGGAGTTGATGGGAGGCCAACTGAATAAACGCCTTTACTGCTTAATGTAAGAATATTATTTACGTAAATTTTTAATATAGCTATATGACTAAGATCGAATCCAAAAAGCTGTGCATCGACCATTGCAAAAATAAAATACACCCCATCCTGTTTAGGGATAAATGTAGATGTAAGTGGATTATACTCATCGTTTAAATCAAATATTTGATCTTCGTAACTAACTGGTATATCACTATTTTCTGTAACGTTTTGAGAAAATATTTTTTCAGCTCTAAATGCAGATTGCGGTGGTTCGACGGATAGAAGGGATATATCATCAATAAATACATCAGCACTTCCTAATTCGGGGAACTTAGCGATAACTATTGATGCTGTATTAGCTGTAGCTGGCACTGGAGAAGTAGTCCCATAAACTTCTAACCAATCTTTTTCGTTGTTATCGGGGATACGATTAGAAAGTATAAAAGTAACTAAGCCGTCACCCAAAAAAGTATTGCCATTATAATATTGGACATTGATAGCTATTAAAGGGCTAGGAAATGGTCCGACTTTAGAAAGGGATACAAAAAGTTCGAACGTTTCATTTGGGGATACTGGAACCGCTTGAGCAATAATAGCGGTAGCTAAACCTCCAGATAATTTAGCGCTGTAAACACCAGAATGACTGTTAGAGCTATTAATAGAAACAAAAGAGGGGTTATTTACAATAAATGGAGAAAGAGTTCCCGTCTCGAATCCTCCATTTACAATGCGATTTTTAATCAAAAAATCACCACCTTTTTAAGTTAAGTTCTTCTTTAAGATATCTCTATATTTTATTGGACAAAAGGAAAGAGTGCTTGTACAAAATAATAAAATCCACTCTAGTAAATAAAAACACTATTTTATAAAAAAAGAGAAGCACTTGAACAGGGTGCTCCTCTTAATGCCAATACACAATACCTATCCAATTATAATGCATATGCATTAGATATTTAACAATTACTTTTATGGTAAAAACTTTATTTAGAAGAAAAGGAGAATGAATAATGAAAGAAAAAGGATATCTACCAGAAGATGCAGCAATCGATTGCTTGGTAAGTCGTACAGCTAAGGAGATGGAAAACAGTATTAACTTTCCTTAGAAGATATGGACGTATAATCAAAGTTTTTTAATAAAAATTTCATTTTAGCGTAATGCAAAAAGAGTACACATTCGATATGTACTCTTGAAAAAAAGGAATGTGATGAAACATAATACTATAACATATGCTTGCCTTATTTAAAAGTGCAAGGAATGTAACAAAATGGTTATTTTAAAGTTTGAATAACAAATAAAAAGAGCACTGCGAAAAGTGCCCTTGGAGAGATAGCTCAATGTCCTATGAGTTGTCATTCAATATTAATATATGAGCACCTAATTAAAAGTTTACAATATTACCCCAAAAAAGAATATAGTCCAGCTAGAAAACTAGAGGACACCAATTCATTAAAGCAGCAATTAAATCTGTTTTAGGAATAGGTGTCCTTTTTGTTTTGAAAAGGGAGAGGGAGAAATATGAAGGCACTAAAGGACCAATTACGCGAGTGGAAAAAACAGTCGAATCAAACGAAAAAGAAAACTAAGAAAAAGCGAAAAGAGAAGTTAAGCACTCGTGACATTGAAGGTTTAATGGGGATTCATGGACCACGTTATGAACGAAGACGTGGAGCATTAAGACAAAAGTAATCTAAAAATGAAAAGGAGTGGTCTTACATGACTAAACAATTATCTTTCTTGCCAAAAATTGATAGAGTAGCAACGCAGAAAAAATTAGAAGGTGTTCTTGAAAGCGTACGTTTATATAGACAGTTTGGAATGATGCGTGAAGAAATGAAAGTCACTCCTTCTTATGAAATTAGATATCACGGACCTACAAATGATGTAGGAAAGCCATTAGAAGATGTAGCGATGGCTAATATACAGCAAAGTAAACGAGAAGAGTGGATTAAGCAAACGTCATTTCGTATTGACCAGTTTCTTAGTCGTTTGGGTAATGGGCGTGCAGGAATGGATCAAAGAAATATCATCATTAAGCGTTATTTAGAAGATGAAGATGTATGTGACTATATGGTATATAACGAAATTGGCATGAGTGAGCGTACTTATCGACGTGTTAAGGCTCGAATATTTTATAAACTTGCTTTTGCTCTTAGATTAGAAGTTTATGAGACTGAAGAAACTGGGGGTAATGAGTAATGAATTTTGTTCAGCCAATACGTGATCCAGAGCAAATACAGCAGTTGAAAGACTATTTTAAGGAAAAGAGCTTGCGTAATTATATTCTCTTCATTATGGGAATCAATACAGGCCTGAGAATCTCGGATATTTTGAAACTGAAGGTAGGAGATGTCAAAGGTAGTCATATATCTATGAGAGAAAAGAAAACAGGGAAACAGAAACGAATACAAATTACTGCAGCACTGAAAAGAGAACTTAAATGGTTTATTGAAGAAAGAGAAGATAATGAGTACTTATTACAAAGCAGACAAGGTAGGAATCGTCCGATTGGTCGTAGCATGGCATATAAGATATTAAGTGGAGTAGCGGCAGAATTCGGATTAGATGAAATAGGAACACATACGTTGAGAAAGACGTACGGGTATCATATGTACATGCAAACGAAAAACATAGCATTACTCATGGAGATATTCAATCATTCGTCAGAGAAGATCACGTTACGTTATATAGGTGTAAATCAAGATGCAATGGATAAAGCAATGACTAGGTTTAAAATCTAATCATTGCTTTTTTCTTTTAAATCTAGGGGTATCGTAGCATTTTGGTAAAAAACTAGGCATAAGAGTATGCAAGATTTTATACAATTCCAGTAACAAACAAGAACCCTAAAACCGCGCTAGGATAGGAATGTATAAAAAAATGCATAGATCCATAGAACAAAAAAAGAAGGCTCCTTGGTGAACGTACGGCTTCCTCTTTTCATTGCAACTGATAATGAGGCGTTATGTTAACTAGCTCTGTATAGAGTATTCATATGTTTTTAATAATTCATCTTGAATCTAAGTACACTTCCTTAACAAGTGCATAGAATAATTTTGTAAAAACGTGAAAGGATTGGGGAAAATGCACTATAATCCTTATATATATCCATATCAATATTTTTATTATGTTAACATGCCAATACCAATGTATAACTATGGAAGACAGTCTGTTTACTCGACTTTTCCTAATGAGATAGAGCATGCAAACAGATATGATTCTTTTCGTTCTTCCAACGGTGACAGAAGAATTTCATTAACAGATTATGGACCAAAACCATTTGTCGTTAATATCAATGAAGCAACGAAACAAAATAATACCTATCGTACTGCTTTATGGACAGGAACACATTTACAAGTTACTTTAATGGGTCTCAATGTTGGCGAAGATATCGGTTTAGAAATGCATTCTAACGTTGATCAATTCTTACGTATTGAACAAGGCCAGGGGATTGTTCAAATGGGAAAAAGTAAAGATAATTTAAACTTTAAAAGAAATGTCTATGATGATTATGCCATAATGATACCGGCTGGAACATGGCATAATCTAACCAATACAGGTAATATCCCTCTAAAACTTTATTCAATATATGCTCCTCCTAACCATCCATTTGGTACTGTACATGTAACAAAAGCTGATGCCATGGTAAATGAATAAAACTATTAAAAGTATTAAAAAGGATCTTGGATTGAAGATCCTTTTTTTATGTCTATAATAGGACGTTATGTCTACCTGATATGTATAGGATATACATCGTCAGTTTTACTGGACAAGTATACAAGCTAAATTACTTGATTTGAATATAATTAATTATATTATGTTTCAAAAAAAGGCGGTGAATTATTTTGAACTCATATTTTTCAAAACCAAAGGGATGCTGTCGTAGACTTTTCCCTGCTTTCCCACCTGCTGTTCCTCCTATTATTGTGAAAGCTAAATTTCTTTATGTATCTAGTACTGACGGCGGCATTGATGATGATACTATAGAAATTTATAATATTATCAATCCTACAACTCCTGTACGCGTAGGAGAATTTGCATCAATAACTAGTTTAGGTCCTGCGGGATTAGCTATTACAGATACTACTCTTTATATTGCAAATTTAGGAGATGGTGTAGAAATTTATAATATTACTAACCCTATAGCCCCTATACGTATAGGAGAATTTGGGACGGCAGATTTAAATGGTCCTGATCAATTAGCTATTACAGGTACCACTCTTTATGTCTCAAATGGTGGTGATAACACAGTGGAAATTTATAATATTACCAATCCTACGACCCCTGTTCGTATAGGCGAGTTTGGCGCAGGAGATTTAAATGTTCCTTCCGGCATGACTACTACAGATTCCACTCTTTATGTAGCAAATACTGGAGATAATACAGTAGAAATTTATAATATTACTAATCCTATGGTTCCTATACGAGTTGGCGAATTTAACGCAGGAAATTTAAATATTCCTGCAGGATTAGCTACTATAGGTACCACTCTTTATGTCGCAAATGCTGGAGATAACACGATAGAAATTTATAATATCACCAATCCTACAACTCCTGTTCGTGTAGGAGAGTTCGGCGCAGGAGATTTAAATGCTCCTGCTGTATTGGCTATTACAGATACTACTCTTTATGTCGCAAACACTGGAGATAACACAGTAGAAGTTTATAATATTACCAATCCTACAGTTCCTATACACGTTCGAGATTTTGGTGCTGGAGATTTAGATTTCCCTAATGGATTAGCAATTTTTACAGTATTCGGATACAACTACCAATAACGAGAATTATGTGAATAAGCTGTCCACATGGGCAGCTTTATTTTATGTTTCCGCATAGCGTAAGTTATTTTGCAAAATGCTGGTGGTATTCCAATGCAGTTACTCATAATTTTCGAACTGTGTAACTCAAAAGAAAAAGTTAAATAAAATCAATGATACCAAAGGGTTCAGCAAAGAGGTCAGTTACACACAATATAAGATATGGGTAACTATTTATTTATGATATAGTAATAAATGGGTTGAAAAATAATTTAATGAAGGGGCAGTATAATGAAAGGTAGTCTGCAAGATGGAGAAAAAGTAATAGAGGTTTCATTAAAGGCTGTAGAAGTATTTTCTATCATATCGTCAGCAATATCTTTGGTTTTGGGGATTGTAGCAATAGTTCTATCTGTTCTATTTTATAAAATGTCAGAAAAATCATCTAAGGAAGTTGAAAAGGCCGCTCATGATATTGATTCAAACGTAAAGAAATTAGAAATGATGTTTGAAAAGATGTATACTGATACTTTTGGCATGGTAAAGGAGACTGTCCATGATATGAGGCAATATGTGTATAGGAAAAATGGAACAGGGAATGGAGACATCTCCGCGGAAAAAATTGAATCTAAAACAAATGAAATTGTTAATAAAGCTTTAGAAGGTATTCATGAAAATAGTTTGAATAAAGAGCAGGTAAGAGATCTAGTTCTTGATTTAATAGAAAAATCTAAAGATGTAGAACAGAATTTAAAAACAGATTCCTATATTGATAGAATTAAGGGGATTTTATTACATAAAAGACCAAATTTTATGGATCTATTAAAAGAACTATATGGTGAGAAACCTAATAATTATGAAACAAGTGAGTTGTTTTCTGCACTGCAAAAAATGAGAGACCAAAATATTATTGTGGATCCTTTCACTTACGATGAGGATGGAGCTAGCATTTACCATAGCACTAAAATAACGTTAAAGGAAAAGTAGTGGCAGAGTCGTGACCGCATTTTGGCAGGAAATGTGCAGATTGTTTTGGAATCAACGTGATATATTTGTATTGTGAGTAGTGGCGGAAAACACAACTCATAAAGATTCCTTTATAATCTATATATTGTCTAAACGGTTTTGTAATGACGGCACATAAAATCCGAAACCAGCAGATGGTAATGATTGAATGATACCGTTATGAGGGAGAGCTTTTGCTCTTCTTCCAGTTACTTAATAATATGAAACTAGATTACGATAACAACATTAGGTGATTGCAAGAAGAACAAAACTTCATTTACCGTATGTATGGTAGGACGGTTATTTATTAAAAAATTATAATTGATGTAAAAGGGTGATAATACTTTGGAAAATCTTATAATAGAAATTATGAGTAGTTTAGATAATAAAAATTATCTGTCTGCTTTAGCTTTAACATTAACACTACCCGATATTTGTGGGAAAATCGCATATCCTGAGGAAACAGGAAAGGGAGCAGTGGGAAGAAGATATGCTAAATGGTATGACGAGCATATATATGAACACGAATCAAAACCAGAATTAAAACAGAAAATAGAAGAGCTAGGTAAGTTTGATGGTTGGGCGGTTTATAAGTTACGTTGCAATCTTCTACATGATGGGTCAAGTGATATTGAAGAATATATGAAAAAACAAAATCGCCAAAAAAAGTCTATAAATTTTGTTTTTGAGTTAACAGATAGTATTACTTCTTACAGTAAGTCTTACGAAGACAATGAAGATGATTGTAGTATAAAAATTAGAATAGGGATTATTGATTTTTGTCATAAAATGTGTTCAGCTGCTGAGGCCTTTTATAATAAAAATTCAAAACGAGATATTTTTAATAATATTATTATATCTGATGACTTATATAGGATTTTGCGACTTAATGATCCAAATAAAGCTTAGGTCCATAAATAATTAATAGAGTTTAATAATTAATAAGGTCACGTTTAAAGGACGTGCCTTTTTATTATGTAAAAATGACAGTATCCAATATTAGAAAGGAACAGAAGAAATGAAATTAAATAAACAAGAACAAGCGGTTGCGATTGGTACATTCATTTCAATATTAGGAAAGGACCTTGTAAACGAACGTATCGATAAACAGAAATTAGAAAATATAATTATTATTTTTAATGAGATGCAAGATAACACAACTCCAAAGCAAAAGAGAGAAGCGATGGTTAGTTTGTTAGATAAAACTATGAATGAGTTCTTAGTGACGAATGATGAAAGAATATAAAACCAAACAACAGAAGCGTAAGTTCTATGACAGTGGTGAGTGGAAGAGTATACGCGAGCAAGTAAAGAAGCGTGACAACTATGAGTGCCAAGAGTGTAAACGTAATGGTGGTGTTCGAGTGGACACCAATGAGTACAGTGAGAGTGCAAAGCGTAAGAAGATTCAACTCGTTGTCCATCATATAAAAGAACTTGAACATCATCCAGAACTTGCATTAGTAGTAGATAATTTAGAAACAGTATGTGTGGATTGCCATAATAAAGAACACGGTAGAATATTCAAAAAGAAAATCAATAAATGGGAAAATGATGAAAAGTGGTAAATAGTATAGTCTATTCTATTCACTGTACATATACAAACTGATACCATATAAATCTGGAAATCAATTGTATTGGAGTTGAAATGAGATGGGTGTATTAATTGTTTGTCAGTCTTGTGGAGTTGAAAAGGAATCAAGATATAAAACAACTAGATTTTGTAGTGATAAGTGTAGAAGAAAATATAATGGTAAACATAGGGGACATAAACAAATATGTCAGCAATGTATGAAAGTGTTTTATGAGTATAAGAAAAGGAGATGCTGTTCTATTGACTGTCGGCGGATCTATGAAAATGTGAATAAAAAATCTAAGATTGAGTACATTCCAAAGCCGAAGCATATAGCAATATGTATTAATTGTAGCAAACAATATAAAACACATGTTACTAATAGTAAGTATTGTAGCTATAAGTGTAGGTACCAATATAAAGTAAGACAAAAAGTTATTCATAACATAAAATGCAAAGAGTGTAGCAAATGGTTTTCATCTACTAATAAAAGAAAATTATATTGTTCTGCTGAATGTAACTCTAGATATCAAGATAGAAAGAAGGATACCTTAAGGAGAAATCGTATAAAACAAAATGGTAAAGTTGATTGGTCTATTTCAATTGAAAGATTAATGAAGCGAGATAAAGGGATTTGTTACTTATGTAGCAAATGTGTTGATATAAATTTGAATCCAAATCATGATTATTATCCAAGTATTGAACATATTATTCCGGTTTCTAAAGGCGGAACTCATACTTGGGACAATGTGAAATTAGCTCATAGGAAATGCAATTATTTGAAATCTAATGAAATGATTTAAGCCCCCCGGTTCGAGGATTGGGCTTTTTTTCTTCTAAGGGACACCGGAGGAGGGGGTTAACCGTCAGATTTTTTTAGGAATTACGCACGTAAGGGGGGTGGGTAGATGGCTGTCAGTATTACAAAGTTGAAGGAACAGCTAATGAACAGTATTGATATTAAAGATTTAGTCGAGGTTGAAAAAGTAGAAAGATATATTGATCTGGTTAAAGCATTTAGAAAAATAAATAGGACTATCAATAAAGAAGGTGAGTCCGTTACAGTCAAAAACGGATCTCAAGTTTTTGTTAAGGCCCATCCTCTTATAAGTGAAAGAAATAAAATTAACAGTTCTTTAATTGCTTTAGGAAGAGATATAAAGTTTGTTTGTAAGCCGAATATTACTAAGGCTGGTTATAGTAAAAGTGATTTAACATGATTAGGCAAAAGTTTGTAGATGAATACATTGAACTTTATCGAAGTAGAAAAATAAAGTTCAACAAAGAAAGAGAACTGTTAATTAATTATCTAGAAAATTACGTTTTAAACAGAGACGATTTGTATTTTGATGATGAAATGATTCAGGATTGTATCAACTTTGGTGAGAAGTGGTATTTTCCGTTGCAACCATTTCAAAAATTCTTAATAGCATTCGTTTTTTTGTTTTATAAGAAAAATGGACGCGTATTTTATCGGAAATTCCTATGGATGTTAGGACGTGGTGGAGGTAAAAATGGTCTAATATCTGTAATCATTCACTTTTTAATTAGTGAATTGCACGGCATCCCAGAGTATAACATTTCAGTTGTTGCGAATAGTGAGGAACAAGCGAAAACAAGTCCTGATGAAGTTCATAAATGCGTAAAGAAAAATGAAGTTTTACAGAGAGCTTTTAAAACCACATTAACTCAAACTGTTTCAAAGGCTACTGAAAGTATACTAAAATTTAGAACTTCAAACGGGGATACAAAAGACGGTTTGCGTGATGGTGCTGTTGTATTTGATGAAATACATCAATATGAAAGTAATAAAGACGTTCGCGTCCATATCAGTGGCTTAGGGAAAAAGAAAAACCCTCGTGAATTTTATATTGGCACAGATGGTTATGTCCGAGATGGCTTTTTAGATAAACAAAAAGAAAAAGCTATGAAGGTTTTAAATGGTGAAGCTCGCCCTAATGCTGTATTTCCCTTTATATGCAAGCTTAATGATGAAAAAGAAGTTGATGATATTGATAATTGGGAATTAGCTAATCCTATGCTATCGCAACCATTAAGCGAGTATGCTGAGGGATTACTTGAAACGATAAAGGAAGAGTATGAAGATTTAGAGGATGATCCAAGCAACCGAGAAGAGTTCATGACAAAACGTATGAACTTACCTGTTACAAACTTAGAACGTTCCGTTGCAAAATGGTCAGAAATCCTTGCTACAAATCGCTCTTTTCCTGATTTATATGCCCAAGAATGCATAGGAGCGTTAGACTTTGCGAGTATTCGGGACTTTGCAGCATGTGGTCTTTTATTTAGACAAAATGGTGAATATATCTTTAAAACTCATTCCTTCGTACGAAAAGAATTTGTTGATATCTATTACGGATATTCTAAAAAAGCAGGCGAGTTCAAGAAACAAAAATTCGCTCCAATTAAAGAGTGGGAAGAACAAGGTTTGTTAACAGTTGTGGACGAGCCTACTATTAATCCTCAACATATTGTTGATTGGTTTGTAGCGATGCGCGAGCAATATGGAATCAAAAAAATTATAGCTGATAACTTCCGGATGGAAGCAATAAGACCACTATTAGTAGCAGAAGGATTTGAAATAGAGGTTATACGAAACCCGAAAGCAATTCATAGTTTGTTAGCTCCACGTATTGAAATGGCGTTTGCAAATAAACAAATTGTTTTTGATGATAATCCGCTAATGCGTTGGTATACACAAAATGTATTGGTTGTTATCAAAAGTGATGGAAATAAAATATACGAAAAGAAAGAGCCTGTTCGTAGAAAAACAGATGGGTTCCAATGTTTTGTTCATGCTCTTTATCGGGTGGATGAGATACAAGAAGCAACTGACTTTGTTATAGGTAACATTAAATTCTAATAAAGGGGGTGATAATCATTGGATGGTTGGGTTCAGTATTTAAAAGAAATAAAGAACTAGAATTTATGGTGGATATCGACATAATTACCGATACAGCAAACAGGCTTCATATGAAACGATTGGCGATTGATACATGCGTATCATTTTTAGGAAGGACAATTAGTCAATCTGAATTTAGAGTAAGAAATGGTAAAGCATTTAAGAAGGATGAGCTTTATTATCGATTAAATGTAAGACCAAACAAGAATATGACCGCAAGTACCTTTTGGGAAAGGTTTGTTCGCAAACTTATTTATGATAATGAGTGTTTAGTCATACAAGCAGATGATGGTGATTTACTTATTGCAGATGGATTTCAACATAATGAGTATGCTGTGTTTGAAGATACTTTTACTGATGTAAGGGTAAAAGATTATACGTTTAAGAGAAGTTTTAAGCAAAGCGAAGTTATTCATTTGAAGTATCGGAATGATAAATTATCTCCACTTATTGATGGATTGTTTGCAGATTACGGTGATTTATTTGGTAGGATACTAAACTCACAGAAACGTAAAAATCAAGTTCGTGGCACGGTTGATGTGGATATGATTGGTGCTAAAACTGAGGAACAAATAGCAAAGCTACAAGAGTTTATAGACAATATGTATAAGTCAATCGGTTCGAAAGATATAGCTATTGTTCCACAGCAAAAAGGCATTAATTATAACGAGATATATAATGGTGTTGCAAATGGTCCAAGTGTGGAAGAAATCAATAAAGTAACAAATGGTTTCTTGAATCAAGTAGCTATGGCAATTGGTATTCCTATAGCTCTGATATATGGAGAAATGGCTGATGTAGAAAAGCAAACAAAAAATTATATGCTTTTCACAGTACGACCATTATTAAAAAAGCTATCTGATGAAGCGAACGTTAAATTCTTTGAAATGAGTGAATATCTTTTAGGACGGAAAATTGAGGTTAAGGCTGTTTCCTATCAGAGTATATTTGATCTTGCGACAAGTATTGATAAACTCATTTCTTCAAGTGCATTTACAGGGAATGAAATTCGTTCAGAAGTAGATTATGAGGAGTCGGATGATCCAAATCTAAATATCCATCATATTACGAAGAACTATACAAAATTAAATGAATCTGAAGGGGGTGAGAAATGATGGAGCATGTGAATATGAATAAGCTTTTGAACTTAAAACGAGATATTCGTTTTGAAGCTAAAGGTGAAAATGAATACAAATTAACTGTTTATGGGTCAATTGGTGGATGGTTTAGTGAAAACAATGCTGAAGCAGTAAGAAGAAAAATTCAAGATGTTAAAGCAGAAAAAATTCACGTTCATATTAATTCGGGTGGAGGTTCCGCATTTGACGGTGTAGCAATTTGTAATCAGTTAAAGCAGCATAGTGCGGAAATTATAGTTCATATTGATGGTTGGGCAGCTAGTGCCGCGTCTGTAATTGCAATGGCAGGTGATAAGATCATTATGCCTAGTAATACTATGATGATGATTCATCAAGCAAGTACCTTTGAATATGGAAATGCAGATTTATTTGAAAAAACAGCACGAGATTTACGAAAGATCGATTCAGCTTTAGCAGCATCTTATAAAAAACGTTTTGTTGGGACAGACGAAGAATTAAAACAACTTTTAAAAGATGAAACATGGCTAACAGCAGAAGAAGCGGTCGCACTTGGTTTAGCTGATGAAATTGCTGATGAAATTGAAATTGATGATACGCAAGAAGATGAAGAAGTGGAAGTTGTAGAAAATTTTAAAGAAGATTTAGTAGCTAAGTATATGAAACAACCAAATAATAAAAATCCAAAAGAGCCTATTCAAGAGCCTGTTAATACAAAACAGAATCTGAGTACGCTCTTTTTAACTTTAGGAGGAAAATAAAATATGGTTATTAAGTTTAATAATTTCGAAGAGAAGAAACTGGCTTTTGCAAAAGCAACACAGGAAGGTACAGCAGAAGAACAATCAGCAGCACTAAATTCCATGATTGAAGCACTTGCTACAGATGTACGAGCAGATATTTTAAATCAAGTGAATGAATCAATGGTAGATCGTTCTATTATGCAATCTCGCGGTGCTAATGTATTAACAAGTGAAGAAATGAAGTTCTTTAATGCAGTTGTGGAAGATGGAGGCTTTAAGTCTACTGATACTTTACCTAAGACAACACAAGAGAGAATTTTTGATGATTTAGTTCAAGGTCATCCGTTGCTAGATCATATCGGTTTAGAGAATTTAGGAGCCGTGACAGAATTTATTTATGGAGATCCAGAGGGTGCAGCTGTATGGGGACCGTTATTTGGTGATATTAAAGGACAATTAAATGCTACATTCCGAAAAGAATCAATTACTCAACTAAAATTAACAGCATTTATTCCACTAGCAAATGACATGTTGAAGCTTGGTCCAGTATGGGTGGAACGATATGTTCGTACTATGATTACAGAAGCAATGTCAGTAGGTTTAGAACGTGGTTTTGTAGCTGGTACGGGTAAAAATGAACCTATTGGATTATTAAAAGACCCTAGCGGAAGTGTCACGAATGGAGTATATCCAGATAAAAAAGTTGCTGGAACTTTAACTTTCGAGCCTGGTCGTAAAACAATTAATGAATTAAAAGGCGTGGTCAAATTATTGGCTAAAAAATTAAATTCTGATGGTAAAACAGATGCGGATCGACCAAAAAATGTTGCTGGTAAAGTAGTTATGGTAACAAATCCATTCGATACTTTTGACATTCAAGCAAATGCTACAATTCAAAATGCAGCAGGTGTATATGTAACGAGCTTACCTTTTAATCCAATCCCAACAGAATCTGTATTTGTACCTCAAGGACAAGTGGTGTTCTTTGTTAAAGGGGAATACATTGCAGCAATGGGTGGAACGGAGCCAATCCAAAAGTATAATGAAACACTCGCTTTAGAAGATGCAACACTTTATATCGCCAAACAATATGCTACGGGTAAACCAAAGGATAAATACACTTCACAAGTTTACACATTGAAACTTGAAGAAGTAACCCCACCAACACAAGGGTGATGTGAATGGATACAGTAATTTCAAATGAAATATTACAGCAATTTAAAGATAGGATGCACTTAGGTGATGATGAAGATGATAACCTAAGACGCATCCTTTTTGCATCCAATGAAGCTTTAATAAAAGTGTGTGGATCGTATGACATAAACAAAGATGAGACGTTCAAAGAATTAGTTTTTGAACGTTCTCGCTATGTTTATAACGATGCGCTTGAGTATTTTACTAAAAACTTTTTAACGGAAATTAATAGTTTTGGTATTGCAAAAGCATTAGAAGAAATCAAACTGGACGGTGATTAATATGCGTCCTTTTCAGTACAAGAAACCACTGAATACAGGTGATTGTAGAAATCGAATTATCATTGAACAACCTGAAGTAATAAAAGATGATTTGAATCAAGAAGTTGAAACAGGTAATTGGCAAGAAGTTAAAAAGGCATGGGCGATGATAAAAATGGTAAAAGGTTCGGAGTATATTGAAGCTTCAGCTTCACAGTCTACACGAATTTATCGGTTTGTAATTCCTTATACAACGGGTATTACAGAATTAATGCGAATTAAAATGAAGGATCGTATCTTTGATATTATCGAACCGCCAATGAATGATGATGAAATGTATCAAACATTGACTATTATCGCAAAGGAGCATGTTTAATATGAACGATTTTGCGAGCGAACTTGCTAGAGAATTACAAAGATATGCGAATGTTGTGGAAGAAGAATTGTTAACCGCACAAGAAGAAGTGGCTGATGTTGCTGTAAGTAAATTAAGACAAAGTGGTCCTAAAAAAACAGGTGCTTATCGTAAAGGGTGGCGTAAGAAAAAAGAAGGTAATGGCGTTGTCGTCCACAATATAAAAGGGCAACTAACGCATCTTTTGGAAAATGGCCATGCGAAGGCTGGTGGTGGACGTGTTCCGGCTCAAGTTCATATTCGTCCTGTTGAAGAGTATGTAATTAATGAAGTACCAAGACGGATTGGAAGGGCGCTTGAATAATGACATTAGGTGAATTAATAAAAATCCTTGAAGCTACAGGTTATCCTGTGGCTTATTCGCATTTCATAGCAACACCAGATAAGTCAGTGCCAGCGCCACCTTATATTTGTATTCTTGTGGATGGATCAGCAAATTTAATGGCTGATAACAAGGTTTATCACAAGATAGACGATGCAAATATTGAGCTTTATACAACTAAAAAAGATTTAGTTGCAGAAGCAAAACTTGAAAACGTACTAGACGATCATGAGATTCCTTATGACTCGTATGGGACGTTTATTGAATCTGAGAAAATGTATCAAAAAATATACGAAACGAGGTTGATATAAATGACTAAAGAAAATAAAGTTACGTTTGGTTTGAAGAATGTACATTATGTCCCAATTGATATTCAAGATTTTTTAGTAAAGTTTGGTACGCCAATCCCGTTACCTGGTGGGGTGGAGCTAACATTTGAGCCACGCGGTGATTTAATTGAATTCTATGCGGATGACATGCTTTATTACGCAGCAAGTAATAACCAAGGTTATGATGGAACGCTATCTATTGCAACTATCCCGGAGCAATTCGCTATTGATGCATTAGGTGAGCAATTAGATGAAACAGACGGTGTATTAAATGAGTTAGCTGATGCAAAAGGAAAATCATTTGCATTACTATTTGAATTCGATGGCGATGTGAATGCAACTCGACACGTTATGTATAACTGTGCAGCGAGTCGTCCGACAATCGCATCTAAAACAAAAACAAATTCAGCTGAACCAAATACAAATGAATTGAAGTTTGTATCTAGTCCAATCGTTTTAGCGCCTGGCGGAAGACCAATGGTTAAAACAAAAACTACCTCTAAAACAACTCAAGCAATTTACGATAACTGGTACAAAGAAGTGTACATTAAAAAACCAGCAGCACCAAAAGGAGCATAAGTAAATGGAAAAGACAATTACAATAGACGAAAAACAAGTCAGATTGAAAGCTACAGCAGCCACGGTTAAACGGTATAAAGCGCAATTCAGACGTAATTTATTTGCAGATTTGATGGGGTTAGGGGCAATTAATGCTTTAGCTTCATCAGATGGTTCAGAACAACCTATTGATATGTCTAATGTCGATATGAGTAAAGTCGATTTTGAACTTATTTATGACTTAACTTGGTTATACGCTAAAACGGCTGATCCTAATATTCCTGATCCTATGACATGGCTAGATGGATTTGAAGAATTCCCAATTGAAGAAATTATGCCTGAGGTCATGGAATTAGTTCAGGTCACTATGGGAGCAAAAAAAAAATAAAGAAAAATAATGGAGAGCAAGGGACATTCAGTGATGAGGAATTTACAACTGAATTGTTCCTTGCTCTTTGTTATAAAGCAAATTTAACATATGGTGATTTAGAAGAAATGACCGTTGGTGATTGCTTTGATTATATTTCTGAATTCGCTGAATTAGAAAATCCAGATAAAGAAAAAGTTAGAAAAGCAAATCAAAAAGACTTCGATTCATTCTAAGAAAGGGGTGAGAAAATGGCAGGAAGAATTAAAGGGATTACAATTGAGATTAATGGTAACACTCAACCGTTACAAAATTCTCTAAAAGATGTTAATAAGCAAAGTGATAGCTTGGTCAAAGAACTAAAAGATGTTGAACGTCTTTTAAAATTTGATCCTGGTAATGTTGAAGCTTTAGCTCAGAAGCAAAAGTTATTAACTCAACAAATTGAAAATACAACGCAAAAGTTGGACAAATTGAAAGCAGCGGAGCAACAAGTCCAAGCGCAATTTCAAAACGGAAAGATTTCTGAAGAACAATACCGTGCATTCAGGCGTGAAATTGAATTTACAGAAGGGTCACTTAATGGTCTTAAAAATAAACTAGGAAACATGAAAGCTGAGCAAGATAGTGTAGCGAGCTCAACAAGACAATTAGAAACATTGTTTAGCGCTACTGGGAAAAGCGTTGATGATTTTGCAGGAGCATTAGGAAATCGTCTTGTGAATGCAATTAAAAACGGAACAGCTACAAGTCGGCAGTTAGAACAAGCAATTGGGATTATCGGACGAGAAGCATTAGGAACAGAAGCAGATATTGAAAAATTACAACGTGCTCTACGATCTGTGGATGCAGGAAATTCGATTCGACAAGTACAAAATGAGTTAAGGGATTTACAGCAAGAAGCTGGAAGAACGGAGAAAAAGTTTGAAGGGTTAAAAGTAGGACTCGAAAATGTTATCGGTGGTTTGGCAGCTGGTGGAGGTATAGCAGCAGCTGTTGAACAAGCACTTGATATGTCCAAGTTAAAAACAAAAATTGAAATAGGATTTGATGTTCCTGAATCCTCAAAAAAATCAGTAGAGGATGCTGTGAGGGGAATTTCAGCTTATGGATTAGATGCAGAAGAAGCACTTGAGGGTGTAAGAAGACAATGGGCTTTGAATAAAGGTGTTAGTGATGAAGCAAATGCTTCTATTGTAAAGAGTGCAGCTGTTATTTCTAATGCTTATGCCGGAATAGATTTTACTGAATTAATTCAAGAAGCAAATGAAATTGGTAATGAACTAGGCATTTCACAAGAAGGCGCTCTTGGTATGGCTGATGCCTTATTAAAAATGGGTTTTCCACCGGAACAATTAGATATTATCGCCGAATATGGTGGTCAGCTTACGCGAGCAGGCTACAACGCTGAAGAAGTCCAAGCGATTATGGCAGCTGGGGTTGAAACAGGCACTTGGAATATCGATAACCTATTGGATAAACAATTGTCCCTATGAGTGGTGACATTCATAGCAAACTCCTTTAATTCGGTGGAAGTCTCAATGAGATAATACCGAGCCAAGCCCGATATAAGGGAAGGTGTAACGACTAATTGTAGGGTGTAAGCCAATGACATCCGAAACGGGGAGCATCTTTTACAAAGATGATGATATAGTCTGGTCTTGCTGGTGACAGTAAGCTGTCCTTAGTGGACGGGTGAAACTTTGCGAATTTCACTGAACATTACGGGTCTGAAAGAAGGGCGTATTAAAGCGGCTGAATTTGGTCAAGGTGTCGATAAAGCTATGACTGAAGCTCTTGAAGGTACAAAAATTTCAGCAGAACAAGTTGAAAAATGGGGTCAGGCAGTAGCTAAAGGTGGTAAAGATGGATCGGCAGCCATGACGGAAATTGCACAAGCTTTATCAGAGGTTGAAGATGAAACAAAACGTAATGAATTAGGTGTTAAATTTTTCGGTAGATGATAAATTGTGCCGAAGTAAAATCGCGGTATGAAGCAAAGAGGGTGCGAATCCTAATTTGAACCGAAGGCTGTACAAAGTATAGTCAGGGGCAGAGCATAGAGGGTGAAAAGATATAATCCCTCCACGAGACCGCGACACTTATAAGTGAAAACGTATGCCGAACTTACAGGAATTGAACTGTAAGAAGTAGAGGATAAAAAGCCTTTACGATAACAAAATGACAATGTATGAAGACCAAGGGCAAAACATCATTAATACTTTGCTAGGTGCGAAAGAGAAAACAGTTGATTTTGGGAAGCAACAAGATAAACTGAATGATTCCATTAAGAAAATGGATGCAAACCCAGCAGTTAAATTTCAAAAAGCGATGCAGGATTTACAAGTTGCGCTTCAGCCAGTTCTTAGTGTCATAGCGGATGTCATTTCCAAAATAGCTGAATGGGTTTCAAACAATCCAAAGTTAGCAGCCACATTAACAGCTGTTGCAATGGCTATTGGTATAATCTCAGGTGCAATTATGGCTCTTGCGCCAATAGTCATGACAGTCATGAGCTTCTTTGAAATTGGAGCTTTAGCAGCAGCCGGACTTGTTGCTATTGTTCCTATTATTATTGCAGCTATAGTCGCTTTAGGAATTGCCATTTATAAAAATTGGGATTCTATAAAACAATGGACAATAGATACATGGAATTCTATTAAGGAATATTTAATAGAGCTTTGGGATGGGATAGTTCAATCCTCTAGTGAAGCTTGGAGTTCTTTCTTAGAAACAATGCATTCATTCTTTGATCCAATAGGGCAATTTTTTAGCGATTTATGGACAGGGATAGGCGAAATATGTAGTAGTACATGGAATTCTATTGTTGAATTCTTTTCAGGGGCTTGGGCTTCATTTACTGAAATGATGCATAGTTTCTTTGATCCTATAGGCGAATTCTTTAGTAGTTTATGGTCCGGAATTGTTGAAACGGCGTCTTCTTGGTGGACTTCTTTAGTTACAACAGCTTCAGAATTGTGGGGGACACTCGTACAAGCTTGGCAAGAAACTTGGAATACCATCGTTACTGTTTTAGATCCAATCATTTCATTAATTTCAACAGTACTACAAGCTGGATGGCTATTAATACAAGCAGGGGTACAAATTGCATGGGCAGCCATTTCACAATACATCATTCAACCAATTCAACAAGCTTATGATTGGGTAAGTACAAAGATAGGCGAATTAGTTACATGGCTCGGTACACAATGGGAAATCGCAAAAGCTGTGGCCCAAGTTGCATGGGGATTATTTAAACAATATATCGTCCAGCCTGTACAGGAAGCTTGGAGCTTAGTGAAAGAGAAATTTAGTGATTTGATTTCTTGGTTAAGTTCACAGTGGGAACTTGCTAAATCATACACCCTTATGGCTTGGAACTTGGTAAAACAGTACGTTATTCAGCCAGTTCAAGAATTGTGGAATACAACCAAGCAAAAACTGACGGATTTAGCTAACTGGATATTATCAAATTGGGAATCTATAAAATCCTATACACTTTCAGCTTGGAATTTAGTGAAACAATATGTGATTCAACCAGTAACAGATGCTTATAATCAGGCAAAACAAAAATTTACTGATTTATATAATTCAGCTAAAGAAAAATTCGATTCTGTGAAGAATGCAGCACAAGAAAAATTTGAAGCAGCGAAACGATTTATTATTGATCCAATTAAAGATGCAGTTGACAGTGTAGAAAAATTTATTGGGAAGATCAAGAGCTTCTTTAGTGATTTGAAGTTAAAGATTCCTAAACCTGAAATGCCACCACTTCCACACTTTAGCTTGCAAACTAGTACGAAAAATATTTTAGGGAAGGATATTACGTTCCCTTCTGGACTTAATATAGATTGGCGTGCAAAAGGTGGTATCTTCACTAAACCGACTATCTTTGGAATGAATGGTGGAAACTTGCAAGGTGCAGGAGAAGCCGGAAAAGAAGCGGTTTTACCATTGAATAAAAAGACACTTGGAGATATTGGTGCAGGAATAGTAGCAGCCATGCCACGACAAAAATTTGCTATATCAGGAGAAATAAATCAATTAGTGGATGATATGAGCCGTATGATGGCTAGTTCCGCAAGTCAATTAGCAGGATTAAAGACCGTCATGAGTGGTGTGTATGGAAGTATGTCGAATAGCAGACAAGCCATGACAAACAGTGTATCGAATCAAGTGGTTAATAATTCTTTTGGTTCATCAAGTGGTGGAGTAATCCCAATGCTTGGTGGCGATTTAGTTGTTGAAGTTCCTGTTGTTTTAGAGGGACGAGATGTGGCACGTGGTACTTACCGATATACAACCGAGTATCAAGATAGAGAAACAGCAAGAAACTCAGACTTTTAAGTTTGGGTTTCTTTTATTTTATAAAGAAAAGAGGTGTTAACATGAGTTCTTTTACATTTAACAATCAACGTAAAGATTTTATTCAAATTGCAAAAGGATGGAAAAGACCAACTTGGGCGCCATTAAAAAGGAATTTCTTAAGCGTTCCTGGATATCCAGGTGCAAGACTATTAAACACTCAAACGGAAATGCGTGTTTTATCTATCCCTGTAGGAATTATCGTTCCTGATGGATCTGATTTAGAACTCATAAAAGAAGAAATTGCGGATTGGTTAATTACAGATCAAGCAGTAGAACTTACTTTTGATGTAGAACCAAATAGAACATATTTAGCTGTTGTAGATGATAGCTTTGATCCAGATGAATTTGTAACACTTGGTATCGGTACAATTAAATTTATTTGTCCGATGCCTTATAAATTAGGAAAAGTACAAACTCATCCATTTGTACAAAGTTGGTCTACTGAGACTACTTCCTATTTCACAAATAAAGGTAGCGTAGAAGCCCCAGCATTAATTGAAATGACTGTAAAAAAACCAAGCACTTTTTTAGATGTATGGTTTGGTAAATATCCTTTAGAACGAAACTATTTCCGTATTGGTTATCCTCTAACTGTGGAAGAAACAACGGTACAAGAGCGTGAGCGTGTGTTATGGGATGAAATGGGTTCACCTATAGGTTGGACTCCTGTTACTGGACAATTTGACGATATGAAGGGGACAGGTAGTTTTAAATCAAGGGGCGGTTACGCACTATATTGTGAAGAATACGGAGAGGGGAAAGGATTTTACGGTGCAATAGCTAAGAAAAGTATTCCAGGCGGTCCATTACAAGATTTTGAAATGGAGGCATGGATGACTTTAAAGTCCAAAAACATTGATGAGATGGGGCGTTGTGAAGTTCTCTTATTGGATGAGGCAAGTAATCTGGTAGCTCGTATTAACATGAATGATTTATACGTAACGGCAGAAATTACAAAAGCACATATGAAAATCGGAAATAGCGGAACGCCTAATAGCATTCGGAAATTAGTAGATACAAGTGGCTATTACTTATCTACTTTCAATCAATTTCGGGGACGCCTGCGTATTGCTAGAAGAGGGACAAAATGGTCTGTATATGTAGCTAAATTTATAGATGGTAAAGAGATAGACGGAGCTTCCCTAGTTGAACAATGGAACGATGTTAACAACAGTAATCCAATGACAAACCGAAAAATCGCACAAGTTATGATTGCGCTTTGTAAGTGGGATAATCACCAGCCTGTTAACGAAATGCAATTTGATGATTTAAAGATTTGGAAGGTAAACAAAGTCCCTTCTAATACAAAACCTTATATTTTCGATGCAGGAGACAAAGTGATTATTGATACAGAAAAAAGTCTTGTTACGATTAATGGGAAAGATGCAATTAATATTAAAGATATTTTTAGTGAATTTCCTAAGATCATTCGTGGAGACAATCGTATTGATATTATGCCACCAGATGTTACAGCTACAATCAGTTACAGGGAGAGATATAGATGAGAACGCCAAGTGGTGAATTGCATGTTGTTGATTTTAAAACAGAACAAATTGTAGCATCTATTCAGCCAGCAGATTATTGGGATGATAAAAGACATTGGGAAATCAAAAATAACATTGATACATTAGAGTTTCATGTATTTGATAATACAAGGCATTCATCCACACTTATGCAGCAAAATTTAGTATTAAAAGAAGTGCGTGATGGTCGTATCGTTCCTTATGTAATTACTGAAATTGAAAAGAATTCTGATGATAGATCAGTAATCGCTTATGCATCAGGTGAATGGATTCAGCTTGCCAAAGCCGGAATTATTCCTCCTCAAAAACTAGAAGGTAAGACAGTAATTGAAATGGTTGATATCGCTCTTGCAGGTACGAAGTGGCAAAAAGGGAATTTAGAATATGCTAGTTTCCGTTCCATGACGATCGATGAATTTATTGATCCACTGTCTTTTCTTAAAAAGATAGCTTCCTTGTTCGAATTAGAAATCCAATATTGTGCTGAAGTCGTAGGCTCTCAAGTCGTTGGGCGTTATGTAGATATGGTGAAGAAGCGCGGTCAAGAAACAGGAAAAGAAGTAACTCTTGGTAAAGATTTGATGGGGATTAAGCGCATTGAGAACTCTCAAAACATTTGTACAGCCTTACTAGGTTTTGTAAAAAAAGCAGGCGGAGAATTTGTTACTATTACGGAAATAAATAACGGTGTTCCTTATCTTGTGGATAATGATGCTTTCCAAAGATGGAACGAAAAAGGACAACATAAATTTGGTTTTTACAGTCCAGAAACAGAAAACGAAGATATGGATCCAAAACGTTTAATGACTCTTATGAATACAGAGTTAAAAAAACGTGTAAATACATCTGTCTTATATGAAGTTGAAGCACAATCAATTGGTCGTGTGTTCGGATTGGCTCATGAGTTAATTAATGAAGGCGATACGATTCGGATTAAAGATACGGGATTTACGCCAAAGCTTTATTTAGAAGCAAGAGCAATCGCTGGTGATGAATCGTTTAAAAATCCATTGCAAGATAAATATGTATTTGGAGATTATCATGAGATTATTGATTCGAATGAAGAATTAAGAAAGATTTACAATCGTATTCTTAGTTCGCTAGGCAATAAACAAGAAATGATAGATCAGCTAGATAAATTGGTTCAAGAAGCTAACGAAACCGCTAGTAATGCAAAGAAAGAATCAGAAGCAGCGAAAGCACTTGCTGAAAAGGTACAAGAAAATATTAAAAATAATACCGTTGAAATCATAGAATCGAAGAACCCACCGACAACTGGGTTAAAGCCTTATAAAACACTTTGGTGTGATATTAGTAATGGAAAGCCCGGTATTTTAAAAATATGGACAGGTACAGCATGGGAATCGGTTGTACCCGATGTGGAATCAGTCAAACAAGTAACACTAGAGCAGGTTAATAAAGATATAGAAATCACAAAAACAGAATTAAATCAAAAGGTTCAAGAAGCACGGAATCAAGCAACAGGACAGTTTAACGAAGTGAAGGAAAGCTTACAAGGTGTTAGTCGCACAATTTCTGATGTGCAAAACGAACAAGGCAATATTAATAAAAAAGTGACACAAATAGAACAAACTTCAGATGGATTTAAAACTTCTATCGAAACGTTAACGAAAAAAGATACTGAAATTAGTAATAAGCTAAATACAGTTGAGTCAACTGTGGAAGGCACAACAAAGATAATTTCTGATGTGCAGCAAACAACAAGTGAATTAACTAAAACAACAACTGAAATTAAAGAACAAGCTGGGAAGATTAGTGAACAATTAACAAGCGTAGAAAAGAAGTTTGATGATATAGATATTGGTGGCCCTAACTTAATTACCGGAACAGAGAACAAATCCGCTACAGGTTGGAAGTCTTGGGGAAGCATTGGGCGTATTGGCGTATATGCCCCGATGGGTCTAGCAGGTCAAAGTTTATACGTGGAAACAAAATCCGCTGACGGAAAAACGCAACTTCCAATCGCAAAAGATACAAAGATAGGTCTAGAAGCTACTGGACATTCGTTTTCAGTTCGTGCCGGAAGAGAATACACTCTTTCTATGGAAGTGGCGACGAGTGAGTTCGATGATGTTCTAGATTATATATATCTTATGTATACCGTTACAGGGGGCAATAGGAAGCTTGGTAATATCAAAGTTACAGATTTCCCACAAACCGCACCAGTTTATGTGGGGGCGACTAGATTTTATCATAAAGTAAAATTGACATTCAAAGCTGATCGTGACGACGATAATGTTTACATGCTTATCGGTGGTGCTGTAAAAAGAGAGCTTACAGGGTCAAATGGTTACGCTTGGATTCGGATTGTAGCATTGAAAATAGAAAAGGGTAATGTAGCAACAGCTTGGACAGTAGCACCAGAGGAACAAGTGTCCGTTGATGAATTCGTTAAAAAAACAACTGAAATTGAGAAAAGTGTAGATGGCGTAAAAACTACTGTAACAAATGTTCAAAACAGCCAAGCTGGATTCGAAAAGCGTATGTCTACTGTGGAGCAAACCGCAAATGGATTATCTTCCACAGTAAGTGATTTAAACAATGTAGTAACAGATCAAGGCAAGAAACTTACTGAAGCAAATACAAAACTTGAACAACAGGCAACGGCAATCGGGGCAAAAGTTGAGCTTAAACAAGTAGAGGATTATGTTGCTGGCTTTAAGATTCCTGAGTTAAAACAAACAGTGAATCAAAATAAACAAGATTTATTAGATGAATTAGCTAACAAGCTTGCAACTGAACAATTTAACCAGAAGATGACTATGATTGATAACCGTTTCACTATTAATGAACAGGGTATCAATGCTGCAGCAAAAAAGACAGAAGTATATACAAAGACGCAGGCAGATGGACAATTTGCTACAGATTCTTATGTAAGAGATATGGAGTCGCGCCTGCAGCTAACAGAAAAGGGCGTTAGTATATCGGTAAAAGAAAATGATGTAATAGCAGCCTTTAACATGAGTAAAGAAAACATTAAGTTAAATGCTGCACGAATAGACTTAGTTGGTAAAGTTAATGCTGAGTGGATTAAAGCTGGATTGCTAACCGGTTGCCAAATTAGAACATCAAATACGGATAACTACGTAAGCTTAGATGACCAATTTATACGTCTCTATGAAAGAGGGGTTGCTAGAGCGTTTCTGGGGCATTACAGAAGAGCAGATGGAGCAGTGCAACCGACTTTTATCTTAGGTTCAGATGAAAAGACTAACGCTCCTGCAGGCACGTTATTTATGTCTCAAGCAGGTGCAGGGTGGTCTGGTGCTTATGCGAGCATTGGTATTAGCGACGGCATAGAAAATAATGAAATTAAAAAATCTGTGTATTGGGAGTTGCAAAGAAACGGACTAAGTGTTCTAAACGCTAATGATTACCATGTTTTTTATGCTGGAAATGGGAGTTGGTATTTTAGACGAGGAAAACCGGGGTTATATCAAACTTCGTTAGTCGTTGAAGATAATAGTACAGATTCTGATTTAAGATTACCTAATATAACTTTACGTAATAGCCGTGCAGCAGGATATACAGGAGTTATCCAACTGAAATCATCTGTTACTCAAAATGGCTGGGGTGCTGTTCAAGGGAATTTTATGACTCCTTCATTACGGGAGTATAAATCTAATATCCGTGATATTTCTTTTTCCGCCTTAGAAAAAATTAGAAGTCTTAAAATTAGACAATTTAATTATAAGAATGCCGTAAACAAACTATACCGGATGAGAGAAGAGAAAGGTCCCAATGATCCACCATTGACAACAGAAGATATTAAAACATACTACGGTTTAATCGTAGATGAATGTGATGAAATGTTTGTGGATGAAAGTGGGAAAGGAATTCACTTGTATTCATACGCATCCATTGCAATGAAAGGCTTACAGGAAGTTGATACAACAGTACAGGAACAAAAGGTAGAAATTGCAAATCTAAAATCACAAGTAGCTAGCCAAGAAGATCGGATAGCTCGATTAGAAGAATTATTACTACAACAATCAATTGATTAGAAACCAGAGCAGCCATAAGCTGGTCTTTTTTTATTGCCTAAAAAGGGGTGGTTAAGGTGGAAGGGTTACAAGAAGTAAGAAGTGATGTTCAAGAAATCAAGCAAGAAATTAAGCAAGAAATTAAGGAAATAAGATTAGAAGTTAAAAGCTTAGAAATACGAACAACGGGTAACGAAAAGGACATTATTAATATCAACAAACAGTTAGATAAAATCAGCGCCAATACTACCTGGATTTTACGACTTATAGTTGGTGGAATTGTTGGTGGTATTCTCACTTTCTTAATGAAAGGAGGTGGTATGTAATGGTTAGTTTAGCTGTAATGATTGGAATTGTAGTTGGTCTTTCGCAAATCGTAAAAACAATTGGATTACAAACAAAATATATTCCGTTATTAAATTTAACGCTTGGCATTGTGCTAGGCGTTTTATTTTTGGACGGAGATATCAAAACAAATGTATTTCAAGGAATCATCATTGGTCTATCAGCAAGTGGATTATTTGACCACACAAAAATTATGAAAAAGGATGCTGATATAAAATGAAAAAAACATTAAAACATATTTCTTCTGTACTCTTTGCTGTTATTTTAGCTTTATCCGTTGCAACAAGTGCTTTCGCGGATAGAACACTTATTATTCCTGATTTACCCAAACAACCATATCGAAATGGTGTAGGCGCTTATGAAGGTGTTGTGGCACATTCGACAGCAACTCCTGAAGCGCCAGCTATTAACATTCAAAAATATGAGTCTCGCACATGGCGCTCAGCATTCGTACATTATGCAGTTGATTGGAATGAAACAATCCAAATTGCTGATACGAAATATATTGCTTATGGTGCAGGACCAGGAGCAAATAAACGATTTGTTCACGTAGAATTATGCGAAACAAGAGATTATGGGAAATTCAAACGCAGCTATGATAAATACGTTAAGTTATTAGCTAAAATTCTTCGTGATCGTGGATTATCTGTAGAAAAAGGATTATGGACTCACTACGATGTTACAAAATATCTTGGCGGAACTGATCATGAAGATCCACTTGATTACTTAAAGTCTCATGGCGTTTCAGAAGCTCAATTCCGAGCTGACGTACAACGAGCATACAATAATTCTAATGTTGATGTTTCTGTTTCAGAAAAGCCATCTAAACCTGTTGAGGTTCCAACGGCTGTAACAGATGGTATTGCATATATTGAAGGTTACAATGTGAACTTACGTAAAGGTCCTAGTACAAGCTATTCTAAGATTCGTCACCTAAATAAACCAGAGTCTTATGTTGTATGGGCTGAAAAGGATGGCTGGTTAAATCTAGGTGGAGAACAATGGATTAAGAACGATCCATCTTATGTAAAGTTTAGTAAGAAAAGTGCTGTGGATTCATCAATTGTAGGTAAGCGTGTTGTTTCTAAAGTTAATAATCTACGTTTCTATGATGCTCCATCTTGGCAGGATAAAGATGTTGTGGGTTCTGTAGATGCGGGATTAGGATTTACAATTGATGTAAAAGTAAGTGTTAATGGTTCACCACAATATAAAGTACACAATAGAAAAGGGAAAACATACTATGTAACAGCAAATGAAGCCTATGTGTATGTGAAGTAAGAAAAAATCCGTCCTATGGGCGGCTTTTTTTAGTTTATATTAACTAATTCATCGAATTTAAATTCCGTATTTAATCCAAATGCATCGGTACAATAGATCGTTTTTGTCATCGGCTCGATATGTAATACATTTATGTACATGTCATGAATTAAGCCATCGCGTTAATAAGAAATCAATATCCCTACTTTATTTTGTAATGAATGTACAATACCGATTTGTAGTTGTTCTTGCATGTCCTCAGTCACAATTGGTTTAGGAACTTTATTTAAATCGTTAAGCATTTCATTAATCCCTATGAACTGTTCCGGAAGTGAAGCGAATGGTCTCTATTTTATCATGCCGCGTCCTTTTAGTTTCGGTGTTCCCCAATTTGTGTTTTCCATAATAATTCCCCGATACATGCTATTTATCCTTATCGAACGCAAACGTACGCTCTTTTAAAAGACCTAAAAAAGCCTTTCTATTATGATTTGGCTCTTTTTTATATCTATGTAATTAAATTTTACTTTTAGATAATGCCTTTAAAATTGGATTCAAAATCTTACTGATTAAACGAAAACCTCTAAATATTGACTGGATAATCTTCATCGTATCAGCCCCCTCGAATTAAATAAATCATACCTATTAATACGATATTTTAAAAGTGTGATTTATTCTACAGAAAGAATAGCGTACTTTTTTCATTTTAAGGAAATTTAGTTTTGTTAGCTTGATGGGCATGTACGGTGATCCGAAAAAGGTAAAAACAGAACGATAAAAGTGCCATTTATATGGCGAATTAAATGCCATTCTACTCTTTTCGCTATCATGTTTCAAATTCAGCAATTACTTCTTATAAAAAATAACAAGAACTGAGTAAAAATAAGGCCATATATGAATAAAGATTACTTTCTTCTTCTTTTCTAAGCTATAGAGAAAGACACCCAAGAGCTATCAAAGATTCTAATTCGCCTCTTCAATCTTCTACAGCAAAGCGGTTGAAAATCTTAGCGATATGAGAAACAACAGTCTTTGATATATTAGGTGTCATTTAAAATTGTATCATGTCTGATAATTAAGTGGCTTAATTCAAAAAATAAATCCATTAGGGTTTATTTTGAATGCAAATCTTTAAAGCACCTACATAAAGACTTTTAAAAAGAAACAATTATAAAGGGTTAATATAACTTACTATTTATCAGTAGTTATATTGAACTGAAATTGTAAGTTGAAGTTGAAATATTATTAGCAGATAAAAAATGAAATCCATTCGGCGAAGGGAATCTGGCTGCTTCAAAGTGAGTCGGAGATGCAAATGCGGTAGACAAAATTGTGCCATCAGTAGAACTTGAAACAGCAACATTTACTGTATCTCCAGCTTTTAATGGTAGGATAGCAGAAACACTTGTTATATCACCAATAGGAATTTCACCAAAAAAATCATTATCAGATGCTACAGGAACATCATTTACTCTAATCAGTACTAATACTCTATAACTCGTCACAATATCAGGGAAAAAATTAACACTTGCAATAATTAAATATACTCCATCTTGTTTTGGAGTAAAAGTTGATGTGATTGGGTCATATTCATTGTTTAAATCAAATATTTTATTTGGATAAAGAACTGGAATTACAGGAACATCTGCAGTAACATTTTGTTCAACAGCAGTATTCACAGCTCTAAATGCTGATTGAGGTTGTTCTTGAATTGGTGGTGATGAACATATCAGCGGAAACGCAAAAGGACTACAAGAATTGAAGTGTTTGTTTTTTGAGATCAAGAAAAAATCAAGCTCCTTTCTTTAGTTAGGTTTAATATATTAAATGTGAAATGATTCTGTTTTCTTGTATGTTTGTCCAATGCATAATAAATATTTATTACGAGATTACCAAAAATTCTTTATTTAAGCTTTCTGAATGGCTTTTGTATTTATATAATCCTTGTTATTAGTAGTTAATTAAATAAAGTATGATAGCTTTTATAACAATAGCAACGCCTATAGTCTAATATTAATATAAAAAAATATTAGATAGATTATCTATTTTTTTAAGATAATAACCAATCGGTTTTTACCTTTTATTACCATTCTTTTTATTTTTAAGAGGGAAGAACTAAGCTAGCAAATACTCCGGCGTGATCGGATGGCCAGAGAGCGGTTGATGTTCTATCGTGTTGTTCTTCTCCTACCACATCAGCCATAATTGGGATCCAACCATTTTTAAACAAAATAAAATCTATTCTTCTGTTTAGAGAGGATATAGCATTCAATAAATCAGGATCCTGGCAACAGGTAAACCCTTGTCCTTTTCCCACCCTTGTCCAAGCATCTTGAAATCCAGCATTGATTAAATTTCCATATGTTGGTGTGCCGGTTCCGTTAGCATTTGAATTCAAATCGCCTAGAAGGATTAGCGGTAGATTTGTATTGGCTGGGCCTGTTAGTAATTCGTTCCCTTGGGCAACTTGAACTGGGGGAGAAAGAGGTTCTAAATGCGTATTGATTATTCGGAAGATACGTCCGTTTGCGCTAACGTCGATAGATGACCATCCCCGGGGAATGGTAAACGGTTGTCCGCCAACTGGTATTGTTAATTTTGCTTGAAAATTGGCTTCTTGTCGTTGAATAACCTTCAATCCGGAATCTTTTCGAATCAATATGACATCCCTGTCTAAAAAACCTACTATATTTCCGTTGCTACTTGGCAGTTGTACCGAGTTATTTTCATTTTTGGCTGCCACTTCATAATCCAATCCCATTTTCTTTAATTCATTTAACAGTATTTCTATAAAATTGTATGTGACTGTTTGGACACCAGGAACAAATAGTTGCCACAGTTCTGCTTCTTGTAATCCAATAATATCAGGTTTCTTCAATATAATCTGTTTGACAATTGCTTCTACACGGACAGGAAAATTGGTCGCGAGAAATTGTCGAAATACTTCAGTTACCGCTTGGCGTAATTCTGCTGGTGTAGTAGCAATTACAAGGGGGGTAAAATCTGCACCTAAATAAAGATTCCATGTCATGACTGTTGGTGGTCCTTGGGGTTCTGGAATCGGAGGGAATTCAGCTGGAAAAGCAGGGAAAATTCTAGGGCAGTCTCTTTTCTGCTTTAAGGTTAAAAATGATTTTGGAAAATATGACCTCAAAATAATTCATCTCCTTTTTTGAAACTTAATATAATTATTCATATTCAGTTTCGAATAATTTGGCTTGTGTGCTTATCTAATAGAATTTATATTATATACACGCCAGATTAACATAGTACATCATTATCAGTAGTTAACGGACCTTAAAGTTTTTGGTATAGTGGTAATTAAAATTTTTAATAGAAAAAAATAAAAAAGTGCTAACAAGTTTGCAAACGAACTTGCTAACACTTATACAGAATAAACATAAGATATCGCTGATATGTCATCTTTGAAAATAGCTTAAATCAACTAAATCACACTTATAGGAGATGCTCATAAAAACAGTCTTAATATCAAGATTATAACCATCCAGACATTCCTTTGCTGTTAAGACGAAAACGGGGTATGGTATTAATTTCTACTCCAGAATTTGCATCGAATAATAAAAAGTCACGGTTTGTAAAACTAAAAGTACAACAAGCTACAAACGGTATAAAGTGGATCAAGATATTTAGAAATTTAAAAGAGGATTTTCATATAGGTGGAGAAGTTGAATTAGAGCATATTCTACAATATCCGAAAGATTATATGCTAGGGGCAAATATTAGGGTGTTGCTTCCATACAATGAGAGAATATATAAAGTTCAAGGTACTAAAATAAAACCAGGTATAAAAGTAAAGGAAAGAGAGTATCTATTTAAAGGGTTTCAGCAAAAATTTCCCTACTTCAGATTACTACCAGAATGTAAAAGGATAGCAATAAATAATGAAAATGAATTATTCCCTTTAATTGCTCCAAAAGGATTAGAGACTATAACGTTAGAAATATGGTCTGAAAAAATATCGATGGAAGTAGAACAAGCATTATTTGAAAGTGAAATTGTGATAGCGCAAATTGGTGAGTCATCATATGTATTACATACAGATTCTCCAGTATTGTTAAAAATAGTAAGGTATAATATTGAAAAATTATTGCAAAACCCATATAAAATGCAATATTGTCAGAAATACAAAACAAACCTAGTAGAGGATGTTATGAAAGCGGTTTATGCTACTGCAGGTGAGCGAAATGATGCGACATTGGCGTTAATTGCAATGGAAAATTGTGATGGACGTGAAAAAATTGATCCAAAGCAAATCGTTAGAGAAGGGTTTGCACGAACAAACCGTATTTCGGCATTTATTAATTTATTTATAGGCCAAAGTGTATCTCGTAAAACAATTATAAATTGTATTCTTAGTTTATTAGAACAAAGAGGATTTTTGAAACGTAGTTGGAATAAGATAAATTTACCTTGTACATATGTTAATTTATCAATTGAAAGAATCTCGAAATTTGATTTCTTACCTATTATTTCACAAATAAAAGGAAAAGAAATTTCATATAAATTATATGGGAATACAGAGTGGCAAACGATTGATCGTTTATTATTAAATATAAATAAACATAATATCTTTTTACCGCAGCCTTCAAAAAGAAATGACATGGGAATTCAATTTAAACAATTTGTTTCTGAAACATTAACGGGAATTTTACAATATGCAAAAGAGCAAAATGAGCAAGTATATTTCATTATAGATGCGAGTTTAAGAAAACATTGGATAAAAGAGTTACAAAATAATAAAATTGATATAGATACTTTCCCTGAGATTGTTCCGGATGTGTTAAAGGTTCCAAACTTAAATATTATTAGAATAAATACATCTTTTGATGTACCAACATACGGTGCAATAGAATGTGAGGATGTACTCGATTGTACGAGTTTATATGTAGATCCTAAAGGAATGTATTATAGCACTGGTGAGTATTCGTTTAATGGTAGTGAAACATTGCAGCGATACATACTCGAAATTTTACCGCTAGAGGTGTAAAAGCTGTAGAAAAGAATTATATTGCCAAAATGGTACATTACATGTGCTGTAATTCAAGTATGCTTTTGGAAAAGAATATACACATGCCGTATTCCATGCATATGGCGAAAGTAATAAAAAGCTATATGACTGATATAGATGCAAGAGAGTTTAAAGAGTTTGATGATGAATTGGATGTAGATATAATGAAAATAGAAAAGAAAGATTCAATTATGCTTCTTTAAATAATAGTAGACAAATCCTGTTCATTATATCGATCAGGATTTGTCATTTTTTCATGTAAATAAGGATATCTTTTGTCATGTATCTTTTCTTTTACATATTTACTTTATTTACATACAGGATTAAGATGTTTTTTAGAAATAAAAAACTACATCAAATGGAAAAGCAGTATGAATTGATTCAAAAGAAATTTGAAAGGAATGAGGAATTGTGAAGAAATTAGATGTGCTATTAATGTTATTGAGCGGCCTCTTTCCAGTTGCAGGAATTATAAAGCAAATCCCACTAGAACAGTCTTTATATATTGGAGGCCTTTTATTTTTTACTAGTTTCGGTAGTTATTTTGCGAAAAAAATATATTCACGCATATGTAGCTGGATAGCGTATGCTCCATTTATAACACTACTGTTAGTCATTTGGCATCAAGATATTTCAATAAGTTCAATAATAGCGAACGCGAAAATTGCCGCTTGTGTCGCTTTAATTCCGTGTCTATTCCGTTTTCGTACATATGGACTTACATTCGGTTTAGTCTCATTATGGGCTGCTTTACTATGGGATATTAAAGAAGTACAGTCATTAGTCATACTTGAACGTATGTCGAGTTTAAGGACGAGCCATTACTTATATATTCTCCTTTTAATTGGGGGACTTATATTAGGTGGGTTACTTGCGATGTTATTGCACCGAAAAGAGGAAGATAATAATAAAGAAAATATTAATCTATTTAAACAAAAAAAGAAAAGAAAAAGACTATTATTTAAGATTCGTCTTCCAAGATTACCAAAATTTAAGATGAAGTTATTTAAGTTTGGTGGAAAAGTATCAAAACGAAAAACACCAGAAAAAATACGTGAGCATAATTACGAAGAACCAGCTCCAGCTGCAACATATGAAACGCCAGAGCAAATACATCAATATAAAGAAGGTACTGTTCAAGGGCAAACGAGGATGGAACGTCGTAGAAATAGGTATAATGCATAAGAAATTTCAGTAAATCCTTTAATGATTTATCATTGAATTGATGAACCATTAAAGGGTTTTTATGTAATTAAATATAAATTGCTAATTAGGAATTCATAGCATAATCTAAAGTTGGGGACTTAAATAAAATAATGGGAGGACAAAATGCTTATTATTACATATTTTGCCGTCTGCATATTATTCTTAGCTAGCTTTTTACATGTTTACTGGGCTTTTGGAGGTAAGTGGGCGACGAATATTGTCATTCCAACAAAATCTGGAGAAAAGGCGTTTACACCAGGTTTAGGAGTGACATTGTTCATTGCGTTATTATTAAGTATGGCAGCAATGATTTTATTGCAACAAACAAATATAGTTCATTTTGCATTTCCTAATATTATTGTTCAAATGGGATCCTGGGTTTGTATGGTTGTTTTTTTCATAAGAGTAATTGGTGAGTTTCGTTATTTTGGTATTTTTAAACGCGAAAAAGATACGCATTTTGCTAGAATGGATACCGTTTTATTTATACCACTTTGTGCATTTCTATCTTTATCCTTCTTATTAGCAATTATAACGTGAATATATAAATATATGGGTATTAAATAAGTGGTCTCTGTGCAATCAGAAGCCGCTTATTTTGTGTGGTTACATTTTATTGCAAAAATATAACCAACAATATTTTAATACTGTATTACAAAGTAAAGCGATGTATACAACTCTAATTAAGAGGATGGATTGCTTCTAGTTGGTAAGCAGTGAAAAAATTATTACAATAATGTAAGGTTTATGTAATGATAATCGATAGTAAATTAAAGTGTTTGAGTGTATTTTTAATATGGTTTAAAAGTACTGTTTATCTATAAGGATAAATAATATTTAATTAGGAAGTGTAATTAAATGATTGAGATTAAATCTATTATTCATTCATACAAACTAAAGAGAAGAATAGCTAGGGATTTATACGGCACCAGGGATGAATTGACGCTATTATTAAATGAATTTAATAATATGAAATGTACAGTTGTATCTGAAAAAAAGGAAAATTGTATGCTAACTCGTTTACAATTAATTTATCAAAATATGAACTTAGATAAACAGTTTCCTCTTCCCCTTGCTTTACATAACAAGTTTTTGGAGCGATTAGAAAATGAATCTCTTCAAACTATTGAGGGTTGTATATCGTCTCTACATTTAATGTTAGATATAAATTATGAGAAAATAAGACATTATGGATCGAGCACAAGTAGGTCATTTGTTCCATTATCGCAATCTTCTATTTGTCTTGCTGATTGTATTTGTTTAACAGGATTTGTATTAGGAGTACTAGGAACAGTGACATTTGGAGGGTTAATATTATCTGTATGTTCGCTTACATAAAGAAAAAAGAACACTCACTTAAGGTGTTCTTTTTTAGTTATTTAGAAGAGCTTCTGAGATAGGAAACATTGATTCAAATGTATAAGTCCATTTTTATCATGTTGTGTAACTTAAAAAGGAAAGTATCAGAAAATGCTTATTTTGAATGAATATAAACAGCGACTATTTGGGATCCGTATTAGAATGCTTAGAATTGGTCAAAAAATGTCGGGTGAAATGTAAATAAAAAAGGACAAGCAGTCGTATCTGCTGTCCTTAAAAGGAGAAAAGTCTTTTGATAAAGAACTACGAATAAACAGAAAAACTGCTTGTAATTAGTTTTACCCTAAATATACATGTCTATACAAAAAAGGGATAAGTAAAAAATACTTATCCGAGGAAGGGAAATCCAAAACACCAAAATGGCTTGCATTAGTATGCAGGTTCAAAAGTAGTATATGTAAAACGAAAAATCTCATACAAAAGCAGACAAGTAAAAGTGTTGTTTGCTAGAGAATCTAATGAATGAGCCAACTTTTCACGCTTCTTTTCCCATGTCAAGAAGATAATGAATAGTACACAATTACGCGGAATATAAAAGGGACATAACTGAAAGGAAAGAAGTGGGATATACTTTTGGTTTCTATGAATGATGTATTTTCTTCATTTTCTTTGTCCCAAAAATACAACTAATAATTGCGAGTAATGCATTTGAAGAAATGAAATTTACGGTCCAATAAATTCCTGTTCCAGCAATTAAATCGATAATAATAAATTTTTTAATTGCCGAACCTTTTACTACATAAAAAACAAATTGATTGTTATTCAATGCTTTCACATCCCTTATCTTTTTTTTAATATATGACAAGGCATGCTTGTTTTAGTCTTAATGTTAATAAACCAATATGACTTAGAAGAAGCTAATAAAGCAATTATAAATAAAGGATAATTATTGGAAGTTACATTCTTAACTTCAGTGAAAAGAGTTCAAAATTATAATTTTTCCTGCGTTACTGATAAAATATTATATTTTACTAAAGGGTTTATGCGGAAAATTTGATAAAAAATTCTTTAATTAAAAGTATAATTCCAAGCAGAAACAAGACTTCAATAGAGAACCAAAACATACTTTTTTGAGGCTTTTTAAATTCCATAATAATAGATGAAAACAAAAAAATAGCAATAAGTATGATAATTAAGAGGCGAATTATATCAGCCATTAATAACACTCCTAATATTTAATCAATACTATTATATAATTCTTTCTAAAGATGTAGAATGCTAGAAACGTTTGATTGTAATTTTAATAAAAAGAATAAGAGGTGTAGATTGGCTGTTTTTCTTAAAGTCATTTTAAACGTGTTATGGGATGTGATAAACCATACTTTAATAAAAAAGGATGTAAGCGTATTCTTATCGAATTATAGATAATTAAGAGAGGCGGTGACACTATGAAGTATGTAAAAGTCAGTATGAATGGTGGAAGTGAGCACAAATTCTCAATGACTTTAGAACGATTTGAAGAACTTATTACTACAGAGAAAGGGTTATTAGAAAATAAATTAGTTTGTATTGAAAATGTAATGATTAATCCTACTAATATATCTTCTGTAGTTGAAAAAATTGGTGTACCTGCTAAGTTTATGGAAGTTTAAAGGTGATTAGAGAAAAAACATCCATGGGGATGTTTTTTGTTTATAAATAAAGCAATTTTACAATGTAAGAATGAGCAGGTTTTATTAGTAATAATGTAGGAAGGCCTTTTATAGCGAGTTAGTTATCCAATGTGTATGTATGTATCTGGCATCTGGATATTGTGTTTTTTTATGCACAATATAATAAGTACAAGCATATAGTATGTAATAGGACAAGATCTTCGTGTCCGAATCAATACTCAGAAAAAACCTCTAATCACACTAGGGCATCCAATAGCAGGGTGCTCTTATTTTTTATGAAAAATGTAGCTCTACAACGGTTTCGTTTCAATTATAGTTTTCTTTAACCTTTGATTTTAAATTTATCTTTTACGTTAATAAATATTAAGAATAAAATGATAGCAATAATTAAATTAGACAAATAGAAATTTTGGTGAAACAGTAGTTCAAAGATAACATCAAGTGTATATAAGAAAGCCACAGCAGGTAATATACAAATAAATATAAATCTCCAATTTTTTAGATAATGTTTATAAGTAGTAAGTACTTTCTCCATTAATATTGCTCCTGTAGTTTTTATTTTCTATATAATTATACATTTAAATAAAAAGATTTACAAAGTATTTAAAATTTATTTAGCAACTATTGTGATTTCGTGTGATTGATAACGGGGAAGCGAAAAAATATTTTAGGTCTATAGCTTGAGGAGGAGATGGAGAAAGATTTTATTAAAAACTTAGATAGCTGCATAAATCAGTGTAAGAAATGATTTGACTAAAAAGCTTTTAAAGAACGATAGTAAAATGATACACTATAATCTACGTTATTTTGAAATGAATAGAGGGATTTACGTGATAGATAAAATTAAAAACGTTGTTGAGGATATGTATGAAGATGAAGCAAAACACTTACTTCAAAGTATTCTAATACAGTTAGATGTATTAGACGGGAATTATAACGAAGATATGATAAAAAATTTAACGAGTGTTCCTAAGCAATTAACGAGTGATACAACTCAGGAAAAGAACATAAGAGAAAGTATACACATTCATATCGCTTTTGATGATTCAACAGCCGGTTGTTTAAAATATATGTTGAAACAGGAAGGGTTACTCGAGGAGAGTGTGGTTTCATTCTCTGAATTCTTTTCAATTGGGCCAATACATCAATTACATACAAATGAAGGTCAATTAGCAAGAAAAGAGTGGTTATTAAACAACTTAACCGCTTATGATAGCTATTTTGAAGATGAGTATTTACCAAGATTTATAGAAACTATAGAAGAACTACACACTATTCCTAGTGAAACGCCTATTACAATTTGGAAAGCAAATAACGCACATGAACATGTAGGTCTATGTTTTGTATTGACACAATTAAAAGATAAGAAAAACATTCGAGTTATTAATACGTCTGAAGCAAGTAAAGAAATATTAAAACAAGAGTATGATATTCGTGGAACTGGAGAATTAGCGCCTGAAAGTTTAGCTCTAATTCAAAAAAGTTTTGTAGAATTGCCTTATTTAACTGTGGAGAAACGTATGCAGTTTGAACATGAGTGGGATAGTCTATCGAAAAGTACGGAATTTTTAAGAGTTTGGACAGACAATGAAGTGCATTCTGTACAAGAAGATTATTTTGATCAATTTATAATTGAATGTGCGAAAAGTGTAGGTGCTGATCAAGAATTTCTAAAAGCTCCGAGAGTAATTGGTGAAGCACTTGGTCTTGTAGAGCAGTTAGTTGGCGATACGTTTTTAGAATATCGCTTAAAGGAATTAATTAAACAAGAAGTATTTGAATTTGTAGGTTCACTAGATGAAATGCGCTTTTATAGTGTGAAGTTAAGGAAATAATAAATACATTTTATGTTTAAAAACCTCGTATTATTAAGAATACGAGGTTTTTAAATTGAAGTTGGGCTATAACATAAGCTTCCTTTAGAGGGCATATCACATATGAATGTTAAAGGTACTGAATGAAAAGAAGGTGATTTGTTAATATGTATAACCAACAAAATTATCCATATGATCAAGCGATGTATTATCAACCACAAAACTACGGATATGAATCTACAAATGAAGTGAGAAATATGGAACAAGAAGATTATAGACCAGATGATGCGGAAGATGCTCCAACGTCACCACCACCGTCACAAGCTCCATCATTACCATCTACATTTGCTTCTCCAGCACAAGCAGGTAATATGAAATCATGGATGTGTAACTGTTTAGGAAGATGGGGATATTTACGTTTACATCGTCCTGGAACTTTCGGAAGAGACTTATGGTTCTTTCCGACTGAAGTGAGAAGAAACGGAGTATCAGGTTACACTTGGCAAGGTGGTCGTCGTCGTAAAGTAAGTTACCGCTATCAACAAATTAGTAATTTTATGTGTTTCGCATAAAAAAAGTGAGAGAGTAAAATTATTTTACTCTCTCACTTTTTTTATTTTTCAATATACGAAGTAAGATTTTGATTAAAAATTAACAATTTTCACGTTTTTATTAGAGTATAATGCATATGTTGGTTGGTTTTCAAAAACAAATGAGAGTGAGGGAATACAATGTCAATGAAAAATAAAGTTGGGCTAAGAATAGAGGATGGTATTAATTTAGCTTCAGCTCAGTTTAAAGAAGATGCGTATGAAATCTATAAAGAATCTAGAAAAATGCAACCTATCTTATTTGTGAATGAAACTGAATTAGGTGCAGAGTGGCTTATTACAAGATATGAAGATGCTTTGCCACTTTTAAAAGATAGTCGCTTAAAAAAAGATCCGGCCAATGTCTTTTCTCAAGATACATTGAATGTGTTTCTTACTGTTGACAATGGTGATCATTTAACGACGCACATGTTAAATTCAGATCCACCAAACCACAATCGTTTACGATCACTTGTACAAAAAGTTTTCACACCGAAGATGATCGCGCAATTGGAAGGAAGAATTCAGCATATCGCAGATGATTTATTGAACGAAGTCGAGCGAAAAGGTTCATTAAACCTTGTTGATGATTATTCATTTCCTTTACCGATCATTGTGATAAGTGAAATGCTTGGCATTCCAAAAGAGGATCAAGCGAAATTTAGAATTTGGTCTCATGCTGTCATTGCTTATCCAGAAACACCAGAAGAAATAAAAGAAACTGAAAAGCAACTATCTGAGTTTATTACATATCTTCAATATTTAGTTGATATGAAACGAAAAGAGCCGAAAGAAGACTTGGTTAGTGCTTTAATACTTGCAGAGAGTGAAGGGCATAAACTTAGCGCTCGGGAACTATATTCAATGATAATGTTACTAATTGTGGCAGGACACGAGACAACGGTAAATTTAATAACAAATACAGTATTAGCACTTCTTGAAAATCCGAATCAATTACAGTTATTAAAAGAAAATCCAAAATTAATTGATGCAGCTATTGAAGAAGGATTACGATATTATTCTCCAGTTGAGGTAACGACTTCAAGATGGGCAGATGAACCTTTTCAAATTCACGACCAAACAATTCAAAAAGGGGATATGGTTGTCATTGCATTAGCTTCGGCAAACCGTGATGAAACAGTATTTGAAAAACCAGAAATATTCGATATTACTCGGGAAAATAATCGTCATATTGCCTTTGGACATGGTAGCCATTTTTGCTTAGGAGCTCCACTTGCTAGGTTAGAAGCAAAGATTGCTATCACTACTTTATTTAAGCGAATGCCTGAACTACAAATAAAAGATAACCGTGATGAAATCAAATGGCAAGGTAATTATTTAATGCGTTCTTTAGAGGAATTACAATTAGCATTCTAGAATATTTATTGTAAGACATGCATACATTGAAAATGATTTACATAGAGTATGTATGTGTAATTTAAATTCGAAACGGAAGGGTGAATACATCCCAATGATCAACTAATTCTATTTGCAAGAGATCTTCGTTAAAAAACGAAATATTCTTCTGAATAGGATTAGTATGTACATTTATAGAAAAGGGATGTATTTCGCTCTGTGAAAATATAGTCTTTTCATATGATTTGTGCTGCCTCCTGTTCAGAACATGAAATAGGAGGCTTTTTTATGTCGACAAATGTAGTAACAAAACAAAATACCGGGGTATCGCAAGTATTAAAAAATCGGTTTGTGCAAGGAATTCTAGCATCAGCATTATTTTTGCAAATAGGAATATGGGTTCGAAACTTTGCGGTATTACTATACGTAATGGAAATGACAAAAGGTGATGCTTTTGCTATTTCAATGATTTCAGTTGCTGAGTTTGCTCCAATTTTCATCTTTTCCTTTATTGGCGGAACTTTTGCTGATAGGTGGAAGCCAAAGAAGACAATGATATGGTGTGAAATGTTAAGTTCTATTTCAGTATTTGCTGTATTAATTACTCTTATGTTTGGTACGTGGAAAATTGTGTTTTTTGTCACGCTTATTTCTGCAATCCTTTCGCAGTTTTCTCAACCATCTGGAATGAAATTATTTAAACAACATTTATCAACGGAACAAATCCAATTAGCGATGTCTATATATCAAACAATATTTGCGATTTTTATGGTGTTAGGACCGATTCTTGGAACATTTATTTTTCATAGTTTTGGAATTTATATTTCAATCATCATAACAGGTATCGCTTTTTTACTTGCGGCAGCTGTGTTGTTATTTCTTCCTAAAGATCTTGAGAATGATAATGAGAAGAAAGAAATCACTCTATTACAGGAAATGCTGGACGGTATTAAATACGTGAAAAAGAAAAAAGCATTAACTTTACTAGGGCTTTGTTTTATGGCAGCAGGACTAGGTATAGGATTAATTCAGCCATTAGGTATATTTATTGTGACGGAGCAGTTAGGGCTGTCAAAAGAGAGTTTACAATGGTTACTGACAGTCAATGGTGCAGGGATGATTGTTGGTGGAGCTTTAGCGATGGTATTTGCGAAGAATGTTGCTCCGCAAAAGATGTTAATTGTAGGGATGCTCGGTCAGGCGATTGGTATTGGTATTATAGGTTATTCGACAAATTTATGGGTGACACTTACAGCACAACTTTTTAGCGGTTTAGCTCTTCCTTGTATCCAAATTGGTATTAATACGCTCATCATTCAAAATAGCGATACTGATTTTATTGGTCGTGTAAATGGTATTTTAAGTCCACTATTCACAGGTTCAATGGTAGTAACGATGAGTATTGCTGGCTCATTAAAGGAGATGTTTTCATTAAGTATGATGTATGAAGGAACGGCTTTCCTTTTTATAATTGGATTATTGTTTATTTTACCTATATACAATTTAAAGCCAACGATAGCAATAGAAAGTGAAATAAGTGGTAAAGGAAGTGCTATACAAAATGAATCCTAATCCAAATGTTAAATACCCTATTGAAGGAAATCAAAACGTCCATTTTATAAAAAATACAATAACAAAAGCTAATATACTTGTTGGAGACTATTCATATTATGATGCGAAAGATGGAGAAACATTTGAAGATCGAGTATTACATCATTATGAATTTCTTGGAGATCGCCTTATTCTTGGAAAGTTTTGTTGTATTGCAAATGGAGTTACCTTTATTATGAACGGAGCGAATCATCGGATGGATGGATTTTCGGCATATCCATTTAATATATTTGGAAATGGGTGGGAGAAGTATACACCTAATTTGTCTGATTTACCTTACAAAGGTGATACAGTTATAGGAAATGACGTTTGGATCGGTATGGATGCAACGATTATGCCTGGAATAAAAATAGGGAATGGTGCAATAATAGCAGCTAAATCTGTTGTGACTAGAGACGTCGCACCATATACAATTGTTGGTGGAAACCCTGCAAATAAAATAAAGGAACGATTTACAAATACAATAATAGAAGAATTATTGCAAATTCAATGGTGGCATTTTGATATTGAAAAAATAACTGAAAATATAAGTGCTATTGTACAAGGGAATATAGAGCCATTAAGAAAGCTAAAAAGGGAATAAAAAATGCATAACAAAGAGTATCATACCTCCGAATTTTGTTAATGATAATAGAACAAGGAGGTGTGATACTATGGCACAAGACGTTTTATGTGAAGTAAACAACTGTAAATTTTGGGCTAACGGCAATAAATGTAGTGCAGATGCAATTTATGTTGTAAGTCATAAAGGTAAACAAGCATCTACAACGGAAGAAACAGATTGCAAAACTTTTGATCCAGAAGTATAAATTTTTTTAAGGGTAACCAAATCGTGGTTGCCCTTTTATTAATTATAGTATTGATAATAAATCTCATTTTCATTCATTATTTTTAACTTTTCTTGTTATTTTTTCATATTTTCTTCATAAGTGATGTAATCCAGAGTAATTCATGTTCAATACGTGATTTACTAAATTCAATGATTTCTGTAATAAAAGAGGAGGTAATATCTAAAGATTGAATAGCAGTAAGCTGTTTATGTAGTATGTCTTGGCGCATTGTTAAAATTTCTTTTCTAGCTTCGCAATCAAGTTTTTCAAAAAGCGCGACACGAACAAGAAACTCTGCATTGTTTGTCGCGAGTTTTTCGGGAAACTCGCGTAACATTTCAGAAAACATTTTTTCTCCGGTTTCTGTTATGTCGTACATATTTCGGTTTGGTTTTCCGACTTGTGTATGTACTTTTTTCGTTATAGCCCCCATATTCTCAAAACGCCGAAGAGAAGGATAAAGCATATTATGATTTAATTCAAAATTCTCTCCTAACCGATTTTGGATATTTTTCTTTATTTCATAACCGTGTTTTGGCCCTGAAGTTAATTCTGCCAGTAATAAAATATCAACATACATAAAAATCCTCCTTATATATTTCTCAAGTTATTCAATGAAAAATCTCCTTTAATATATGTTAAAATAACATATGTTAGATTATACAACTTTGAACTACCGACCTATCACTTTTATTGTAAAAGAAAAGGGAGGAAAGAACTATGGCTTCGCCTGAAAATGTGATTTTAGTTCATGAAATTTCAAAGCTGAAAACAAAAGAAGAATTGTGGAATTCATATGAGTGGTATCAATTTATGAGGGATAATCATTCGGTTCATTATGATGAGGAGCAGGATGTATGGAATGTTTTTTTATATGATGATGTAAATCGAGTTTTATCGGATTATCGCTTATTTTCAAGTAGAAGGGAACGAAGACAATTTGCAATCCCACCTTTAGAAACTAGGATAAACATCAATTCTACTGATCCACCAGAACATCGCAATGTACGTTCTATTGTTTCTAAAGCATTTACTCCAAGAAGTTTAGAACAATGGAAACCTCGAATACAGTCTATCGCAAATGAACTTGTAGAACATATCGGAAAATATAGTGAAGTTAATATCGTTGAAGAGTTTGCTGCACCTTTACCTGTTACCGTCATATCCGATTTATTAGGAGTGCCAACAACTGACCGTAAAAAAATTAAAGAATGGTCGGATATTTTATTTATGCCGTATAGTAAAGAAAAATTTAACGATTTGGATGTAGAAAAAGGAATTGCGTTAAATGCATTTAAAGCATATCTTCTTCCAATCGTTCAAGATAAAAGATATCATTTAATCGACGATATTATTTCAGATTTAATACGAGCGGAATATGAAGGCGAAAGATTAACTGATGAAGAAATTGTTACTTTTTCTTTAGGTTTATTAGCCGCTGGTAATGAAACAACTACAAATTTAATTATTAATAGTTTCTACTGCTTTTTAGTGGACTCACCTGGAACATATAAAGAATTAAGAGAAAAACCTAAATTAATTTCGAAAGCAATTGAGGAAGTATTACGCTATCGCTTTCCAGTTACATTAGCTAGGAGAATTACAGAGGACACAAATATATTTGGACCTTTTATGAAAAAGGATCAAATGATTGTTGCATGGGTAAGCGCAGCAAATTTAGATGAGAAAAAGTTTTCACAAGCATCTAAATTTAATATACACCGAATAGGAAATGAAAAGCATTTAACCTTTGGTAAGGGCCCTCACTTTTGCTTAGGGGCACCACTTGCACGTTTAGAAGCTGAGATTGCATTAAGTACTTTTATAAAGACTTTTGAAAAAATAGAGTTATCTTCATCCTTCTGTTTAGAAGAATGTATATTGGAAAATGAACAAACATTAAAACATTTACCTATTCGATTGGAAGCTAAATAAAAATCTTAACAAGATGTATATATTTGCATCTTGTTTTTTGTTTCTCAATTGTGAGTTTTATAAAATTACCTTAATATGGAATTGTATAAAATGTAGAGGAGGATTCTTATGTTGACTTGTAATGGAAGTAAATCATTTCAAAAGTTTATTAAAGGTGTTACAGATCTTATGGAAAATTGTTTATTCGAAGAAGAAATAGTGTGTGGCATTGAAAAGTTACTAGAAGAACTTTTAGAAAAGAAAACATGGCTTCCGATAGAGAAACAGAAGGCGAATTCGGCTCAATATGCACGACACTTGCTATATGAAGACCCTTTAAAGCGTTTCGAAGTATTAGCTCTCGTATGGAAAGACGGCCAATCTACACCTTTACATGATCATGATGGTACATGGGGAGTAGAAGGCGTTTTTACAGGAAGGATAATGGTGCAGAACTTTATACAAACGAAGCAACTTGAAAATTCACTTGTGTATTTAACACATACAGGAAATCTTTATTTGGGAGAAGGAGAAACAGATAAAGTAATTCCACCAGCTGATTGTCATATTCTTGAAATAGGAAAAAGTGAAAGCGTTATCACAATTCATGTTTACGGAAAACGTTTGGAAAAGTTTAAAGTATTCGTCCCAACTGAAGAAAAGAATGTGTACATGTGTGAGACAAAATATATTAGTTATAATTCATAGTTTAAAATCCAAAGCTTTTTTTAAAAAGTTTTGGATTTTATTTATAATTATTTCTTGACCTGAAACGCTTTTCATAAATTATAAATAAGGAGTACTTCACGAAATAAGTATGAAAACGATACCTTTCGTTTAATATGAACGCGTGTATATATAGAAAGTGGTGAAGAAATAATGAAATTAATTGCAATTGATTTAGACGGAACTCTTCTTTCGGGGAATAAAATGATTAGTAAAGAGAATGCAGAGGCAATTCGAAAATGTCAAGAAGCAGGTCATGTTGTAGCAATTTGTACTGGACGTTCTATCGTCGACATTGAGCGATTATTGTTAGAAGTTAATTTAGAGTGTCCAATTATTGCCGAAAATGGCGCGCTTATATATAAAGATAAAAAAATGATGAAGAGATATCCAATTCAAAATATGCAAGCACTTGAGATTGTGCACTATCTTGAAGAAAATGGGTTATATTATCAGCTTTATACTGATAAAGGTGTGTACGTGCCGGAATATGGAGTAGAAAGTGTACGTAATGAAATCGAATATGTGAAGAATTCAAATGAAAATATCGACTTGAAAGAGTTAGAAACGATTGCAGCATTATACCTTGAACATACAGCATTTCATAGTGCCGAAAGCTGTAAACCGATTGTAGAAACAGATATACATGTGCATAAACTTTTGCCATTTTCTTATGATATAGAAAAATTAAAAAAGTTAAAAGAAACGTTTCTGCATAATACTGATTTAGCCATTACATCTTCGTATTGGCATAATTTAGAGATTAATCACCGAGACGCCCAAAAAGGAAATGGATTATATACTTTAGCAGAACACCTGAATATTCCAGTTGAAAATACTGTAGCGATAGGTGATGGGCTAAACGATGTATCAATGATGGAAAAAGCAAATATATCAATTGCAATGGGGAACGCAGTCGAAGAAATAAAAGCGATGTGTCAATACGAAACCTTATCAAATGAAGAACATGGTGTTGCACATGCTTTATATAAATATGTAATGTAATAAAAAAAGAAAAAAGAATCTACATAGATTCTTTTTTCTTTTTATTAGGGGTAAGGTATTCTATGAGATTCATAGAAGCCTTATTACATTTTATTATATAGAATATATTGGAATAAATGTTTATATTTTTCATAAAAATTGTGAAAATTTTATGAACTTTATATTTTTTGTATTTTTATACTGCAACAATCGGTGCGTAAAACTCTAACATCAAAATTATAAGTATGCATGTCGGCGCGATTTATGTTGTTCGTCAAATCAGAATTGATATGTGATGAACAAAATGCATACTGATTAAAGTTTCATTTTATATGTGAATCCCTCTCTTTTTTAATTGAAAAATAAAATTTGTTCGAATAATTATTCTACAGCTATATACCTAATGGCACATTCTTCGTATAATGGAGAAGTATAAATTTTGAATTTGTATTAATTTTACATATTGAGGTGAAAAAAGAATGAATGCGCGGCTAATGGAACTTATTGATGTGAGTACAATAGAAACCATGGCAGAACAATTTTATCAATTAACCAACATATCACATCAACTTCTTGATGCTGAAAAAGAATGTATATTTTCTTTTGGAATAAATGAGACGAAAATATGTAAACTTCCCAAAATTGAAATCCCCATTTTCATATACAATCAATATTTAGGATCTTTTGTAGTATGGTCAAACAAAAGTGAAATTTTCAATTGTCAAAAATATTTTGAAATGCTTTCAAATCTAATTATAGATGGAGTAATGAAAGGATTCCAAAGTAAAAATACAACGTTACTTTCTCGAAAAGAGGAGGAACTACATACAATCTTACAAAACATGCCTGTTATGGTTGATGCACTTGATTATAATGGAGATTTTGTTTTGTGGAATCGCGAATGTGAAATTGTGACAGGCTATACTGCAGAAGAGGTAATTGGAAATCCAAACGCACTTCGATTACTGTATCCTGATCATAATTATCGTCACGAGATACAAAAGAAATTTTTGACTCGCGGAAAGAACTTTAGAGATTGGGAAATGCGCTTAACATGTAAAAATGGTGAAATTAAAACGATAATGTGGTCCAATATATCAGAACAGTTTCCTGTAAGTGGATTTAGTTATTGGGCTGTTGGGGTAGATATTACACATTTAAAAGCAATAGAAGAGAAATTAAAACAACAAACGTCTGAATTGGAATTAATTTTTAAGGCTTTACCAGATTTATGTTTCTTAACAGAAGATGATGGAACAATTATTGATTATAAAGCAGGATCCCCTACAAAATTTTACGTACCCGCAGAAGCTTTTATGGGAAAAAAGTTTTACGAAGTATTACCATCTACAGTAGCACAAAAATTTCAAGAAGCAATTTGTCAAGTGAAAGAAAAAGGAACAAATACAATTATTGAATATCCACTTACAATTAATGAAAGTATCGATTTCTTTGAAGCTAGATGTTTACCGTTATTGCATGATAAAATTATGATTATTGTACGGGATATTACAGAGCGGAAAAAGACAGAAGAATTGCTAAATAAATCAGATACACTTGCAGCAATCGGTCAATTAGCTGCTGGTGTAGCTCATGAAGTAAGGAACCCATTAACAGTCATTAAAGGGTTTATACAGTTATTCCAAATTAATATAGAAGATCAAGAAAAATATTTTGATCTAATGCTTTCTGAAATTGAAAGAATAGAAGCAATTCTGCAAGAGTTTTTGTCGATTGCTAAAACAGATGAAATAAGTACCGAAAAGAAAAATATTTATCAAATATTTAAAAATGTCGTATCATTAATAAATACAAAAGCAATTATGACAAATATTCAAGTTGAATTATATACAGATTCCAAAGATATAATCCTTGAATGCTCAGAAAATCAATTAAAACAAGTATTTATTAATATTTTGCAAAATTCAATCGAAGCTATGCCGGATGGTGGAAAAATTGCAATTCATATAAAAGAGATAAACGATGAGGGTGTCATTATTCATGTAATTGACGAAGGAATAGGGATACCTGAAGAAAGAATTAAGAGATTAGGTGAGCCATTTTATAGTACGAAAGAAAAAGGTACTGGTATCGGATTAATGCTAAGTTATAAAATTATTGAAAGTCATCAAGGGAAAATAAGTATTATGAGTGAGGTTGGTGTCGGGACAACAGTGAATATTTATTTGCCAAAAGCTCAGAGTAAAAAATCTTTATCAAATTATGATGATAGATTCGAATCAATGCGTCCAATTATTAATTCTTAAATTACTAAATACCCAATACCCAATACCCAAAAGCTTAGTTTTTGGGTATTGGGTATTTTTACATTTAATTTAGTAAACTTTACCTTTTCTTTAGATTTGTTTTAATTTCTATTAAGTTTTAAACATTATATTAATATTTGTACAAGGTAATGTATGGAAGTCGCACGTTACTTTTAATATAGAAACCAAATATTATTTGAAATGTTGTAAGGAGGAGATTAAGACGAAGTGAAAAAACAAGAGAAAACAAGAGGTAGAGCAATACCGATGCGGTTAAACATTTTATTTTTTTGTGTATTTTTATTATTTTCTGCCATGATCATACAGTTAGGTAAAGTACAAATTATCGATGGAGAAACGTATAAAAATGAAATAGAGAAGAGAGAAAATGCAACCGTAAGTCTTTCTGTTCCGCGCGGAAAAATATTTGATCGAGAAGGGAATCCAGTAGTTGATAATAAATCTTTACGTACAATTACATATACAAAGATGAAAGGTGTAAAATCAGAAGAGATATTAAAAACTGCAAGACAACTTGCAGACATAATTGAAATGCCGCAAGAAGATATAAATAAGCTAACTGAAACGGATAAGAAAGATTTTTGGATGCAATTAAATCCGAAACTTACCGAAAAATTAGTATCTAAAAAAGAAATAAATAAGTTCAGAGATAAAGATATTACCGGGGAAAATTTAGATAAAAAAATAGAAGAGTTAAAAAGGAAGCGTGTAACAGATAAAAATCTTCAGGAATTAACAAATAAAGATATAAAGGTGTTAGCTATTAAAAGTAAGATGACTTCTGGTTATCAAATGGCTCCTCAAATTATTAAAAAAGATGTTAGTGAAAAGGAATTCACTATAATTAGTGAAGGTTTAGCGAATTTCCCAGGTGTAGACGTATCGGTTGATTGGGAGAGAGTGTATGTAAATGATGGATTATTCCGATCTGTTCTTGGAAATGTTTCTAATTCCGATGAAGGATTACCAAGTGAACGATTAGATTACTACTTGGTACGTGATTATAGCCGAAATGATAGAGTTGGAAAAAGTTATATCGAGCAGCAATACGAAGATGCACTTCATGGTACAAAAAAAGAAGTAAGAAGCGTTGCAGATAAACAAGGTAATACAATTAGAACGGAAACAGTTTCTGAGGGAAAGAGCGGTAAGAATTTAACTTTAACAATAGATATGGAATTACAGAAAAAAGTAGAAGAAAGTATAGAAAAAATATTAAAGGCATATAAAGGATCAGAATCCATGTTAGACCGTGCTTTCGTGGTGATGATGAATCCGAAAAACGGACAAGTATTATCCATGGCTGGGAAAAGACTTGTAGAAAAAGACGGAAAAACAGAAGTTGAAGACTATGCTTTAGGCACAATGACTAGTTCTTATGAGCTCGGATCAACAGTTAAAGGTGCAACAGTTTTAACTGGATTTGAAACGAAAGCTATAACACCAGGTACTTATTTTTATGATGCACCTATGAAGTTTAAAGGAACTAAGGAAAAAAAGTCTTGGAAAGAGTTTGGAAATGTTGATGATTTAAGAGCGTTACAAGTCTCTTCAAACGTTTATATGTTTCATACAGCATTAAAAATTGCAGGTGTGGATTATGTGAAAAATAGTTCATTAAATATTAAACAGGAGTACTTTGATAAAATGAGGTATTATTTCAGGCAATTTGGATTAGGTGTTCCAACGGGTATCGATTTACCGAATGAAACAGCTGGACAAATTGGTAAAAAAGATAATCAACCTGGTTTCTTACTAGACTACTCAATTGGCCAGTATGACACCTATACGCCACTTCAGCTTGTACAGTATATTTCAACAATCGCAAACGGTGGATATCGAATGAAGCCACAAATTGTTCAAGAGGTAAGAGAGCAAACGTCGCAAAAAGATGAGATTGGGAAAGTGGTGCATTCAGTAGAACCAATCGTTTTAAATAAAATAGATATGAAAGTGGAATATATAAATCAAGTAAAAGAAGGATTTAGAAGAGTGTTCCAAGAAGGTGATGGAACAGGTGTAAGGGCGTTCCAAAAAGCATCTTATAAACCAGCAGGTAAAACAGGGACTGCACAGACAGTATACGGTGGAGAAAGTGATATTGGAAGAAATGAAAAAGGTGAGCGAAGAGAATGTTATAATTTAACGTTAGCAGGATATGCACCATATGATAATCCTGAAGTAGCATTCTCTGTAGTTGTACCGTGGGTTATTAATGATAAATCTGGTATTAATTCTGATATTGGAAAAGAAATTTTAGATGCTTATTTTGAATTGAAAAATAAGTGATTGACTGGAGAAACTACAAAAATAGATAGCTCTAAAGAAGATTAAAATATATGAAATGTTATAGAAACTAGAGTCGTCTTATTTAGGGATAGATTCAAAATGGGTGATAGAGAGGTAAAATCATTCTATCAATTATTCACGTTTTATAAAATAAATCATATATTGATAGCATAGGACAAGCTGAAAAGCTTATTCTAACCTCACAGAACACTCCTTATCACGGTTAGGCATCTACTTATGTAGATGCCTTTTTTAATTTAATGACGGACAATTATTTATCAATCTAAAGTAGCAAGTTTATTGGGACTATTAGGGGAAGATTGACGGTAATAATTACAGTATGCTTAATAAGTGAATTGAAATGTAAGGAGTGAGAAAGAAGTGCTAAATATTTTAATGGTTAATTTTCCAGCAGAGGGACATGTAAATCCTACATTAAGTTTAGTCAAAGCCTTCATTGAACGGGGTGATCATGTACATTATATTACAACAGAACATTTTAAAGGCAGAATTGAAGATTTGGGAGCTACTGTTTATACCCATCCAGATTTATTAAAGGAGATTTCTATTGATACTGAAACTTCATATGGGTTGAATTCTTTCTTTCATGTACATGTTCAAACTTCTTTATATATATTAAAAATTACGAAAAAATTATGTGAAAGCATAATTTTTGATTTTGTAATTTATGATATATTTGGTGCTGGAGAGTTAGTAAAGGAGTATTTACAAATACCAGGTGTAGTTTCTTCTCCTATATTTTTAATTCCTCCAGAATTTTTAGAGACGTTACCTTTTCATCCAAATGCAGAAATACAATTCCAACCCGATGAACTTTCTGAAAAGTTACTATATCAAATGGAGCATGAATTTGGCGTAAAACCTAAAAATAATCTTCAATTTATGCATAATAAGGGAGATATTTCTCTCGTGTACACAAGTCGTTATTTCCAACCTAATAGCAATTCGTTTGGAGAAAATAACATTTTTATTGGGCCGAGTATTTCAAATCGTAAAACAAATGTAGAGTTTCCATTTGAAATGCTTAAAGAGAAGAAAGTTATTTACATTTCAATGGGAACACTACTTGAAGGACTCGAACCATTCTTTAATACTTGTATTGATACTTTCTCAGATTTTGATGGGATAGTTGTAATGGCAATTGGTGATAGAAATGATCGTTCTAAAATTAAAAAAGCGCCAGACAATTTTATAATTGCTTCATACGTACCCCAATCAGAAATATTAAGTGAAACAGATGTTTTTATTACACATGGCGGCATGAATAGCGTACACGATGCTATATATTTTAAAGTCCCATTTGTAATAATTCCACATGATAAAGATCAGCCAATGATAGCACAAAGGTTAACTGAGCTTGAAGCAGCGCATCGGTTATTAAAAGAGTATGTTAATGTGCAAACTTTGAAAGAAGCGGTAACAAACGTACTTTCAAATGAAAAGTATAAACATGGTATACGAAAACTTAATGATAGTTTTTTAGAATGTGGTGGTCCAAAAGAAGCCATTGCAGTTATTGAATCTCTTTTAAGTAAATAGTGTCAACAATATACAAGCATAGAGGTTCTACCTTTATGCTTGTATATTGTTATCCCGCAAACTGCACAGCAGTATTTGCATGTAAAAAAGCAGTATCAAACACAGGAACAGTAAGGTCGTTTTGTGAAATAAGCAAAGGGATTTCAGTACATCCTAGTAATATTCCTTCTGCGCCATTTTGAATTAATAATTTTGTAATTTGTAATAGCTTTTCTTTTGAGGTTTCTGAAATAATTCCTTTACTTAATTCATTTAAAATAACGTGATGAATAAAATTTCTTTCCTCTTCATTTGGAATGATTGTCTCAATGTTATAGTTTGCTAGACGTGATTTATAGAAGTCTTGTTCCATCGTTTGTTTTGTACCCAATAGTCCGATACGCTTTATATTCTGTTCTACCATTTCTTTAGCACTTACATCACCAATGTGAAGAAGCGGGATGGATATTGCACTTTCTACTTCTTCAGCAAATAAATGGACCGTATTAGAACACATTAATAAACATTCAGCTCCAGATTTTTCAACTTTTTTTGCAACTGTGACTAATTCGTTTTTCACTTTTTCATATTGATGATTTTGTAATAAAGTAGTTACCTCACCAAAGTCCATGCTATATAAAACAAGCTTTGCATTTTGATCATATTGAGAGAGTGTAAGTGTATTAATATGTTTATAGTATAACGATGTAGATTCCCAACTTAGTCCACCAATTAAACCGATTACTTTCATCGTGCATTCCTCCCGTAACTATTTTGAACTTATTATTTCATAATTCCGATAAGAATACAATGATTTGAATGTACCGTTAAATAAAAAAATAATTAGAAAAGTATTGAAATTTACAATTCTTAGTGCCATAATACGAATTACAAATTAATACTTATCCAGAGAGGTGGAGGGAACGGCCCTATGAAACCTCAGCAACCCCTATATAAATTTATAGGAAGGTGCTAATTCCGCAGAGGACACGATGTGTTTTTTGGAAGATAAGAGGATTCTTGAACGTGAAAGAAAATGACCTCTTATATAAGAGGTCATTTTTTGTTGTATAGAAAGGGAGTGTCGATGCATAATTCATTTTCAAAATAAATATAGAGTAATAAAAGTTGACTAATATGAGAGGGGAATTGTAATGAACAAATTATCAACAAAATTAGTAGTAGCAATCGGAATTGGGGCAGCATTATATGGGATATTAGGACTTTGGGGATTTTCTATTGCGCCAAATACATTTATTAAACCCGCATTAGCTATTTTAACTGTTTTTGGAGCTCTATTTGGTCCAGTTGCAGGACTGTTAATAGGTCTTATCGGTCATACCGTAACAGATACGATCGCTGGATGGGGTATTTGGTGGGGATGGGTTATTAGCTCAGGCATTATCGGATTTGCAATGGGACTCATTCAAAAAAGAGTTGGCTTTAGTGTGAAAAACGGGACGTATAATAAGGGAGATATTTCTTATTTAGCCATTACTGGGTTAATTGGAATTGTCATAGCTATTATATTTGCTGGGGCATTCGATATTATTGTGATGGGAGAACCGTTTGACAAAATTGTTATACAAGTATTAGGAGCAACAATTGCTGATGTTATTGTATTTTTAGTTCTTGGATTGCCAATTACAATAGGTTTAGCTAAATCTAATAAGAAACATACACATTTAAAAATTGAAAAGTAGGGATGTTAACATGCAACCAATTATTTCTTTTGAACAATTCAGCTTTCAATATGAGCATACAGCACAGCCTACTGTAAAAGACATTTCATTTCATATATATCCTGGAGAAAAAGTACTAGTTGCTGGACGAAGTGGTTCAGGGAAATCAACGTTAGCTCATTGTATCAATGGGCTAATTCCATTTTCTTATGAAGGAATTAGTACTGGTAATATTTTAATTGCCGGAAAAGATCCAAGGAAAGAGAGTATTTTTGAACAGAGTAAACAGGTAGGAACAATTTTACAAGATCAAGACGCTCAATTTATTGGCCTTACAGTAGAAGAAGATGTAGCATTTTATTTAGAAAACGAATGTGTAAATCAAGATGATATGAAAAAGATTGTTTCGGATTCATTAAAAAAGGTGAAGATGCATGCTTTTCATAAACAAAGTCCACATGAATTATCAGGAGGGCAAAAACAAACTGTTTCTCTAGCAGGTCTGTTAACAACAAATGCTAATATATTATTGTTCGATGAACCGTTAGCAAATTTAGATCCGCTAAGCGCCATACATACAATACAACTAATTAAAGATATACATAAACAATTGTAATTATTGAACATCGAATAGAAGAAATGTTAAACCTGGATTTAGATAAAATCATTTTAATTGATGAAGGTGAAATTGTTGCGATTGGGACACCTGAAAAGATTTTAGCGTCAAATATATTACCATCTATAGGCTTAAGAGAACCTATGTATATAGAAGTATTAAAGAGATTACATTTTGATAGTAATAATGACGTAATATACCCACTTGAAAATCTTCATAGGAAAAGTGTTAGTGGCGTAATAAATGAGTGGATGGAGAAGCAAGTTTTTTGTAAAGACACTCCTACAAAAAAAGAATTATTGAAAGTAGAGAATTTGTCATTCTCATATTCTAATAAACAAAAAGTATTAGATAATGTGAATTTCTCTATATATAAAGGGGAAATAGTAGCACTTTTAGGCCATAATGGAGCTGGAAAATCAACATTAGCTCATAGTCTTATAGGGATAAACAAAACAAAAAATGATAGGATTTTAATTGATGGAGTAAATATTAATTCTTGGTCTATTCGTAAACGCGGTGAGGTTATATCTTATGTGATGCAAAATCCTAATCATGTGATTACTCAACCTACTGTTATGGAAGAGGTTTCGTTTTCATTAAAATTAAAAAAATTTTCAAAGGAAGAAATTAAGCTTAGAGCGGAAGAAGCGTTAAAAGTTTGTGGTTTGTATCCATTTCGAAATTGGCCAATTCAGGCGTTAAGTTATGGACAAAAAAAGAGATTAACGATTGCATCTGTACTAACAACAAATCCGAAACTTATCATGTTAGATGAACCGACAGCGGGACAAGATTATTATCATTATAAACAATTTATGTCGTTTATTAGAAAATTAGCTGCAAAGGGAATATCGTTTATTTTGATCACACACGATATGAATCTCGCATTGGAATATACAGACAGAGCGATAGTTTTACATGAAGGGAAAATTATTGCGAATAATACCGCGTCTATTGTGTTAGGGCATCCAGAAACGTTACAAAGAGCGAACCTAAGGGAAAGTTCTTTATTCAAACTAGTTAAATTTAGTGGGATTGCATATCCTGAAAGGTTTATAGAACTTTATTTTGATGTTATTAGGAGGGAGGAAGATGTATAGTACATATTTTCATCGCATGGATGGAGCAGTGAAATTGTTATTATTTATTTTTTGTATGACGTTTACCTTTTTATTTTTTGATTTTCGCGTATTGCTAGTTGTATTTTTGATTGGATGTATGGGACTTATAGTTGCTAAAATTCCACTCCGTAAAATTTTTATTGTTTTTAGTGTTATATTTACATTCAGTTTATTAAATTCTGTCATGATTTTATTTATTACACCAACCCATGGATCTGAATTAACCGAATCATATACTTCGTTTGTGCATATTGGATATGCAACAATTACATATGAAACATTATTTTATGCAGCTACACTTTCATTAAAATATTTTACGTTATTACCATTTACACTTATTTTTATTTATACGACTGATCCAAGCGAATTCGTGAGTAGCTTAAGTAAATTTCGAATTCATTATAAGATTACATATGCAATAAATATTGCATTACGTTATATACCTAATATTCAGTCCGAATATAAAGTTATTAAACATGCGCAAGAGGCGAGAGGAGTAGCTTTTGAAAAAGGAGAAGCAAGTTTATGGATTCGCATGAAAAACCGTGTCTTAATTTTCTGGCCTTTAATTATTCATTCTCTAGAGAGAATTGATACCGTTTCAAACGCAATGGATTTAAGAGGATTTGGAAAGAAAGATACACGTACGTGGTTTTATACAAATAAAGCGAAAAGTGGGGATTTCTTTGCTTTATTTGTAGGTATTTTTATTTTAATTGTTGCAGTATATTTAAAATTACATGTATTTCAAAACTTTTGGTATCCATTTTAAAGCACTCTCAAATGAGTGCTTTTACTTATTTTTATATAGACATGCTCAAAAAAGGGATATTTACATAATGTATAATACGAACCAGTTAAAATGATCAACTACCTATTAGTTTTCAAACCAAAAGGAGGAGAAAATATGAGTTACGGTGGTTCTTGTGGTTTTGGTGGAGGTTTCGCTTTATTAGTTGTATTATTTATTTTGTTAATTATCGTTGGATGCAGCTGCTGGGGCGGAGGGTACTAATTTTTAATTAGTCTCCACAAATGTAAACTAAAAAAACATAAAAGATACTTATGTATCGAAACAAATAAAAAAGGAGCAATTATGCTCCTTTTTTATTTGTTCTCAGATGAGTTCTGATTACATTTTGGGAATGTAATTGTCAAAGTGGTACCTTTATTAACAACGCTTCGGATTTTTAAACTACCTTGCATCGTTTCAATAATCTTAACAGCAACCATTGTACCTAAACCTGTACCTTTCGTTTTTGTACTAAAATACGGTTCGCCAAATCGATTTATTTGCTCTTGTGACATACCAATTCCGCTATCTTCAATTCGTATTATAACTTTATTATTACTAATAGATGAGGAGATATTTAAAGTGCCACCATTAGGCATTGCTTCAATACCATTTTTTATTAAGTTTAAAAAACATTGCTGAAAGTGCTGTTTATTTCCAACTATTGTTGCCGTAGAGAAATCTTTTGTAATATGTATTGTATTCATATTACATAAAGGTAAGATCATATTAATCACTCGATTTAACTCTTGTTCTACTGAAATCTCATCTAATTTTTCTGAAGCAGGTTTGGCAAACGTTAAATAATCATCAATTATTCCTTGGGCACGATGTAATTCTTCAAGTATATGCTTAATATACTCGTCTCTTGATTCTGGAGTTAAATTTGGTGTTTTTAAAAGTTGAGTAAATCCTTTTACAACAGTTAAGGGATTTCTTACTTCGTGCGATATACTGGCAGCTAGTTGACTGACAATTTCCATTTTTTCCATTTTAATCAACTTCGATCGCATACATACTGCATCTTTTAAAACTTCATTAAAATAAACTACAAACAACATTAAAGTAGTTGGTAATATTATGAAATAAATAATGTACAAATTATTCACTTCAAAATCTGATAAAGTTAATACAATTACAGTTGTAAATATTCCTAGAAAAAATGTTAAAAACATTGTATAAGCTACTTTGATTTTTCTATTATACGTATTAAATTTTGCGGATGCGAATGCTGTAATGATAAACATTGTGCCATAAACTAGTATTGTTAACATACTAAATCCATAAAATGAAAATCTTGTAATTAATAAAATAGCAAACAATATGATACCGACAGGGAAGCCACCATAAAGTGTACCTATTATAACTGGTATTTGTCTTAAATCATGAATGCAATTTTCATCCATATAGATAGGATAGCGCATACATAAAATAAGAGGGATACTCGTACAAAGTATAATAAGTAGTTTTTTATATTTCTTCAAATAGTGCCCGCTATCATATATAAAATAAAAAATAAAGATACTAATTAAAATGTAAAGAAGATTATTTAATACGTTTTGATTAATATAAACAAAGTCCATAATATTTGCCTCATTATTTTGAATTTCCTTTTCATATATATTATACATGATTATAGTATAATATATATATTTGATTAAATAATATAGGTTTATATTTTTTTAGTATCTGCCACGTTTACCCATTCTTCATATAATTCTTCAACTGATGCATATCGTTCAGTTCGGTTTTCATTTACAGCGCGATACGCTATTTCATATAAATCCATACTTGCTTCCCATTTTGTAAAGGAGCGATCTTTTCCACCCCCTAAAATTGTGAAAGCCATTGCACCCATATTAAATACATTTGTTTTCGCATCAATCATAGCGTTTAGCTCAAATTCTTCAGGAGACATAAAACGCGAGGAACCCCATAATCTTCCCATTTTATTTACGTATGGTTTTTTAGAATATAAATCAATATCACAAATTTTCGTCTCATTTGTATGAAAATCATATAAAATACTACCGTCATAAAAATCTATTGCTACATAGTTTTTCTTTTCGACATACGTATGGAAAGAAAAAATGGAATTTAAGGATTGAATTCGTTTCATAACAGATAAATGCTTAAATTTATAAAATGGAGACTTTGGATTATTATATTTCTCAGGAGGCGGGAAACTCCAATGCGAATGAAGACATTCACCATCAAACCAATCGAAAATCAATACATATCCAGATTGAACTGGAAAATGTTCAATTAGTTTTATAAGCGAGTCATGTTTTAATTCCTCGTATAGGGAAACTGAATTTCTTAATCGTTCAATAGCGTCGTTCATTGTTCCTTCGTATGCAATTGTTTGTGCCCCTGCGTATTTAATGAATTTCTTATGCCCATTTTTTTCTACACCAAAACTTATATTACCTGAATCTTGCTGGTCAAAAACTGCAAATACGGTTCCTAATTTCAATAGCCAATCAAAATTATGATGTTCTTTTAATTGGAATGTTATTTGATTCAACTGAATTTCAACTGGTTTAGCTTCCATAATATACCTCACATTTATTATAATTAAGTTGTATATTTCAGTATTCGACATATTTTGTAAAAATCCTATGTTACTCACATGGAATTTTATAAATATAATGATGAGTACTTATAGAAGGGTGAATAAAATGGAACAACAAATCGTTATTAAACCATATGAAAAAGAGTGGCATGAAGAGTATTTAATAGAAAAGGAGAAATTTATTTCTTTATTCGGAGGAGAATGTATTGCTATTGAACACATAGGGAGCACATCCGTACAAGGATTAGGAGCGAAACCCCTAATTGATATGATGATTGGTGTAACGGATTTGCAAATTATCGAAAAGTGGATTGGTGATCTATTAAAAATTGGATATGAGTATGTACCAAAGGAATCAACTAATTGGCGCTTTTTTAGAAAGGGAAAATGGAGAGCGGGTACCCATCATTTGCACGTTTATATTTATAATAGTGACGAATGGAAAAATAATCTTTTATTTCGAGACTTTCTAACAAAACATGAATGGGCACGTAATGAATATAGAGAATTAAAAGAGAAACTTGCAGCTACATATCCTTTTGATCGAGTTTCATATACAAGTGCAAAAGCGCCGTTTATTCAAAAGATATTAGAATTGGCCAAAACTCAAAAAATTTAATATTACAGATTCTTATCTGAAAAATTTTTAAAATCCCTTCCTACGTTATTTATAGGAAGGGATTTTTTATTTTGTCATAACGATATACATTATTTCTAATTATTGGAGACAGATTAGTTTATTTATTTCGATATTTCTAGTACATTGAAAATATTAAGGGGGAATTAAGCAATGAAAGCAATTGTACATCAATATAAAAAAGGGGCAGAGGGATTAGAATATAAATTTTCATCTGAAACAAATCCTAATGCTGGTGAAGTAAAAATAAAGTTAAAAGCTGCAGGATTAAATCATAGGGATTTATTTATTATAAACAATAGAAAAGAAATGGATCTGCCGTTAGTAATAGGGTCAGATGGTTCAGGAATTGTTACAGAAGTCGGAGAAGGTATTTCAAAAAAATTATTAAATAACGAGGTTATTATAAATCCTAGCATTGGATGGGAAAATATTGCCGAAGTACCAGAGTTACCAGAGGTGCTAGGTGGACCGAGAGATGGGACGTTTGCTGAATATGTGATTGTGCCAGCTGAAAATGTAGTAGCAAAACCGTCATATCTTACTTGGGAAGAGTCTGGCGTATTATCTTTATCGGCGTTAACTGCATTTAGAGCACTTTTTACAAAGGGTAGATTGAAATGTGGAGAACATGTTTTAATTCCGGGAATAGGCGGCGGTGTAGCGACATTTGCCATGTTATTTGCGAAAGCAATTGGCGCAAAAGTAAGTGTTACTTCAAGGATTGAGAACAAAAGAAAGTTTGCAGAAAAATATGGCGCAGACTTTTCTTTTAATAGTTCTGGAAATTGGGAAGAGATTTTACAAGGAGAGAAAGTAGATTTAATAATCGATAGTATAGGTCCAGCAACATTCTTAAACTATTTTGATGTATTGAAACCAAATGGAAGAATTGTTAATTTTGGTGCAAGTTCAGGAGATAAAATAGAATTGCCTTTAAGAGCGTTATTTTATAATCAAATTGATATTATGGGAACATCTATGGGTAGCCGTGAGGAATTTAATGAAATGATTAAGTTTATAGAGAAATATAAGATTAAACCAATTATGGATAAAGTTTATTCGTTAGAAGAAGCAGTTCAAGCGTTGAGCCGTATGGAACAGGGAGAACAGTTCGGTAATATCGCTCTACGTATAGAATAAAAATATGATTTAATAACCAATGTTTTTATATGGATATGTTATGTAATATACACACTTATAGTTTGTGGATCATTTGATTTAAAAGCTTTTTCAACTATATATATCTTTAATCCATATAAATAGTTACATAATTGTCAAATGAAAAATAGTAAAGTGAAAATCTAAATGTGTGTAAATGTTGTATACTGTGTAAATCAAGTAAACTTGTATCTTTATTTCAAGTAAAACAAGAAATTATAAGGAGAGAGTAATGTGAATTACACAGTATTTCAATGGATAAACAATTTAGCAGGTACATCTGCGCTCTTAGATGAGGTAATGATTGCTATTACAAATAGCGCTGCATATGTGGCTATTCTATTCATGTTTATCTTATGGTTTCATAACGGAAAGAAAGAGAATGCGATAAGAAAACAATATACAGTGTTGTATACGACACTTTCAGTAATAATTGCATTACTAGTAAATGTTTTTATTCATGTAGTATATTATCATCCACGTCCTTTTGTATCATATGATGTGAATCAATTAGTACCACATGCAGAAAACTCATCTTTTGTTAGTGATCATTCTGTACTTGTATTATCGATTGCATTTATTTTTATTCTTAGAGGAGAAAAGTTAAGATATATTGCACTTTTATGGGCGGTTTTAGTTTGTATATCACGTTTGTATGTAGGTGTTCATTTCCCTTTAGATGTAATGGGTGCAGCTGTAATAACAATTATAACAAGCAGTTTATTGTTGCAGAAAAAACGTATATTTGAACCAATTGCAAAACTTGTTTTCAAGGTGTATGCACTCGTAGCGAAACGAATTCCTTTTTTAGAGAAATATAACCATGTAGCTTAAATTTTATAACTAGCCTTTTATAGATTAGGAAAAAAATCCCCCTTTGGAAATCCAGAGGAGGATTTTTTGTTGTATACAAGTGAATAGATTGCTTGCAATAATAATTCGAGTGTTAGGCAGTAAGAGTAAAAAGAATGAATATTCTTAAATTTCACGTACTGTATTTTAAGTATTTTAATAAAATAACAATAACTAGTTTCACATTGTTTTAAAGGAATTAATAAGAAAACTTCGAAACATATAGTATCGAAAGCAAAAATTACTTATTTGAAAGCGCATCTGTGCATGTATCAATTAATAAAGAAAGGAGCGAAATATGCATAAACTTCAAACGAATAAAGGCGCGCGGTATTTTATGGTTGCTTTTATTATTTTGTTTCTTACTATGATTTTGCGTATATTTTATATTCAAGCAGTAGGGGTCGTGCATAATGTAAACGTCAAGGATCTTGCAACTGAACAACATAATAAAAATGGTGTTTTGGAAGCAAATCGTGGCACAATATATGACCAAACTGGAAAGGTACTAGTCCAAGATTCCACAACGTATCGTGTTGTTGTGAATTTAAAAGGAACAGATAAAGTGAAAAATAAAGATGAAACCGCAGGGCAATTAGCTGATGCGCTTGAAATTGATAAAGAAGATGTGCTAAAAAATTTTCATGAGGGGCGTACGCAAGTTGAAATTGGAAAAGTTGGTCGGAATTTATCTAGAGAAAAGAAAGAACAAATTAAAAAATTAAAAATCCCGGGTGTATCTTTTATGTCAGAGAAAGCAAGAGTGTATCCGAATGAAGATTTTGCATCTTATATACTTGGTTTTGCTAGACCAGACGATAAAGGAAATACAGAAGGGAAATTTGGACTTGAAAAAAGTTTGGATAAATATTTGCGCTCGACAAATGGGGAAATAGAATATGTAGGAGCACGAAGAGGTATCCCGCTTACAAATGATATAGGGAAAATAGAACCCGCTAAAAATGGAAATAACGTTTACCTTACGCTTGATAAACAAATTAATAGTTTTTTAGAAGAATCGATGAATAAGGCACAAGAGCACTATGATCCTTCCATGTTAGTAGGAATCATAGCGGATCCAAAGACAGGGAAAGTTTTAGCAATGTCTAGTAAACCCAGTTTTAATCCTAATAAAGGCGATATTGAATACTTTTTAAATGATCCAATCGCAAATGCATATGAACCAGGTTCAACAATGAAAATATTTACGTTAGCTGCTGCAATTAATGAAGGTGTATACAACGGGAAAGAATATTTTCAATCCGGAAAATATTCCGTTGGTTCATCGGATATAAAAGATCATAATGGTGGATTTGGATGGGGATCTATTACATTTGATGAAGGCTTTGAAAGATCATCAAACGTAGCTTTTTCTATTTTAGAAGATCAGTTATTAAAACCCGATAAATTTAAGCAATATATGAATAAATTTGGATTTAACCAAAAAACCGGAATAGATTTACCTGGTGAAAGTAAAAATACTTTATTATTAAGTACACAAATTCAACAAATCACAACTTCTTTTGGACAAGGTTCTACAGTAACTCCTATTCAATTAATCCAAGCTGCTACTGCTATAGCAAATGATGGGAAAATGATGCAACCATATATCGTTGACAAAGTTGTAAATCCAACAAACAAACAAGTTATTATGGAAAATCAACCGAAAGAAATTGGGAATCCGATAAAAAAAGAGACAGCGAACAAGGTAAGAGACTTAATGGAACGTGTTATTACGTCTTCAAAAGGGACCGGTACAATGTATAAAGTGGATGGTTATCCAATTGGAGGTAAGACAGGAACAGCGCAAATTCCGAATCCTGAAAATGGACGATATATGGAAGGGAAAGAAAATTATATTTTTTCATTTTTAGGTATGGCTCCGATTGATGACCCAGAGTTAATTGTATACTTAGCTATTAAGCAGCCAAAGTTAAAGGGAGACGAGTATGGAGCTCAGCCGCTTGCTGAAATATTTAAACCAGTTATCAAAAATAGCCTTGAATATTTAAAAGTGAAACCATTTACAGAACAACAAATGACAGATGCAACGAAACGATCTCAATTAAAAGTACAAAATTATGTCAACCAATCAATAGATGCAGTAGAGAATAGTGTAAAAAAAGAGAAACTCCAGCCGATAATTTTAGGAGAAGAAAAAATCAAAAAACAATATCCGCAGTCTGGTGAAGTAATGAGTGAAGGGGATCGTATATTTTTATTAGGAAGCAACCCCAAAATGTCAAATTTAAAAGGTTGGTCCATGCGTGATGTTATGTATTTCTCTAAACTATTAAAATTAGATTTAAAAACTTCAGGGACAGGCTATGTAACGAGTCAAAGCATTGAAAAGGGACAAGATATACAAGAAGGCGATATATTAGAACTAGAATTAGAACCACCATTACAACCGTTAGCAGAGGCGAATACAAATTAATTTGGGCAATGTAAAGAGTCTATATACAATAGGCTCTTTTTTATAGATGTAAGTAATTTCACGCACCGTAATTTTTAGAAAAAAATAATAAATAAGAGAATTAACAGTTACGTATCACTAAATATCTGATTATTTTTTATTTACAGTTAAAAGTAATTGTGATAATATGGAAAAAATAAATGCGGTGAAGAGAAGAGTAAATAAAATGAATTTTTCACAGAGAGCTCCATTTAGCTGAAAAGGAGTAAAAATTCTTTATTGAACCAAGCCTCTGAGCAGCGCATCGGAACCTATTATTAGGGGATGGTGTGACGGGAGCTCCCGTTATAGAGATAAGGTATAAGCATGAATCAAAATGCAGTACCTGATAAGGTTAATATGGTGACATATTAACAAACTAGGGTGGCACCGCGATGATAAATCTCGTCCCTAAGACTAAAAGTCTTGGGGGTGGGATTTTTTTATTGGTTTAAAACAATTTGGAAAGCGGGGCCTAAAATGAAAAACTTACTTAAAAATTGGAAATATCCTTTATTACTACTGTTCGGAGTTGGTATTGCGAATTTAGGGGCATGGATTTACTTAATAGCACTGAATGTACTTGTCTATCATATGGGTGGCTCAGCCTTAGCAGTTGCTACTTTATATGTAATTAAACCATTAGCCGCTTTATTTACAAACGCTTGGTCAGGAAGTATGATTGATCGTTTAAATAAACGGAAGTTAATGATTCACCTCGATATATATCGCGCGGTATTTATCGCTATTTTACCTTTACTTCCATCACTTTGGATGGTTTATGTGTTCGTATTCTTTATAAGTATGGCCAGTGCGATTTATGAACCAACTGCTATGACATATATGACTAAATTAATTCCAATTGAGAAAAGACAACGTTTCAACTCATTGCGTAGTTTAATAGGATCTGGTGCTTCTGTAATTGGTCCATCGATAGCGGGAGCATTGTTAATAGCAAATACATCAGAGTTTGCTATATATATGAATGCTATAGCATTTCTCTTATCAGGAGTAATTACATTACTGTTACCTAATCTTGATAAAAAACCTGATATTATTACCTCAAATGATAAGTTATCTTTAGCTGTACTAAAAAAAGATTGGAACATCGTTTTAAATTTCAGTAAAAAATCTTTATATATCGTTTTTGTGTACTTCTTATTTCAAGGAATGATGGTTTTAGTGGCCGCTACTGATTCACTTGAATTGTCATTTGCAAAAGAAGTTTTATTGTTAACAGATAGTGAATATGGCTTTTTAGTTAGTATCGCTGGAGCCGGCTTTATTTTAGGAGCAATAACAAATACAATTTTATCAAAAAAATTAACACCTTCATTTTTAATTGGAATAGGATCAGTATTCATCGCAATCGGTTATATAATTTATGCTTTTTCAAATGAGTTTTTAATGGCTGCAATTGGATTCTTTCTTTTATCTTTCTCTATGGCGTATGCAAATACAGGGTTTAACACTTTTTATCAAAATAATGTCCCTGTCCATATAATGGGACGGATTGGGGGCATATATGGCTTATTTATTGCAGGTATCACCATTTTAATTACGATTTTGTTTGGAGTTGCAACCCAATTTATTTCTATACAACTTGTAGTTATTATAGGATCTTTAGTAATGCTACTTATTACTATCATATTGTGTGTGTTTACTTTATTACCTTCACATTCTAAGGCGCATTCTTCTGAGTCAATACATTCGAAATAGTTTTAGAATTTACGGTGTTATATAGGAGGGTTCACCCTCCTATACATGGAAATATAAGAAGGGTGAACAATATTGATGAACAAGGGTGATTTTTATAATGAAAACAAAAGATCAAATAGACAATATTGTAAAAGAAATACATCGGCATATAGATTTTTCAGGGGTAATTTTAGTGAAAGAGGAAAAAAGCTTAGTCTATGAAGAGGCGTTTGGTTATGCAAATCGAAATGAATGTATAAACAATACACTACAAACTAGATTCGGAATTGCCTCGGGATGTAAAATCTTCACAGCAATTGGAATCTGTCAACTTGTTGAAAGGGGTATAATTACTTTTCATACAAAGTTAAAAGATTGTTTAAGTATTGAATTCCCAAATTTCAATGAAGATATTACAATACATCACCTTCTGACGCATAGTTCGGGTATTCCAGATTATTTTGATGAAAGTATTTTGGATAACTTTGAGGATCTTTGGAAAGAAACTCCTATGTATCTATTAAAAAGTTTAAAAGACTTTTTACCATTATTTCAAAACAGAGATATGATGTTTGCACCAGGAAGTAAGTTTCACTACAATAATGCAGGGTTTATCATACTTGGATTAATAATCGAAGAACAGACAGAACTTACATTTACGGAGTATATAGAAAAAAACATATTTAAACCAATCGATATGAATGATTCTGGCTATTTTTCTTTAGATAGATTACCAAGACACACAGCAATTGGATATATACAAGATGAAATTAGCCAGACATGGAGAACAAATGCTTACTCTATTCCGATAAAAGGTGGTTCTGATGGTGGAGCCTTTATTACTGCGCCAGACATGCTGAAGTTCTGGGAAGCGTTATTTAACTATGAAATCATAAGCCGAGAATATACAAAAATACTTTTAACTCCTCACATTCAAGTAAATAAGAATCAGTCTTACGGCTATGGAGTATGGATTGAAACAAGAGATAACAAGGTATTTAAATATCATGTAATGGGATATGATCCAGGCGTCAGTTTTCGCTCAGCCGTATATCCAGACTTAGGAATTACATTAGTTATTCCGTCAAATAAAGGGGCGGGACCCGAAAAATTAATGAAAGAAATAGAAGGAGCTTTTTAATTATATGGATATAGAAATTAGAGCGTATAAAAAAGAGGATGAAACCGGTTGGGTACGTTGTCGTGTGTTATCTTTTTTAGATACAGCTTATTACGATAATGTGTTTAGAGAGAAAGAAAAATATGAACATCCTGCTATTGAATTAGTAGCTGTATATGAAAATCAAATTGTGGGTCTAATAGATATCGAATATGAATTAGAAGAACGTACAGTTTGTTCAAGAGGAACTGGCCTTGGCGGTATGATTTGGCATATTGCAGTTCATCCGGATTTTCGTAGAAGGACAATGGGTGATCAACTATTATATAAAGCAGAAAAGTTAGTAAAAGAACATAACCTAAATCGCCTGGAAGCATGGACTAGGGACAATTTATGGGTTCATGGATGGTATGAAAAGAACGGATTTGTAAACGTAGACTCCTATTTACACGTATATAGCGATCATACTGACGAGATGAAAGGTGTAATGAAAAGTAATATAGATCAGTTATATCCAGTTCAAACATTTGCTCATTATACAGGTGAAAATAAAGAAGACATAAGAAAACAATTTAAACGGGTTCATGATTGTTTTTGTTTTGAAAAGTATTTTAGTTAACAATTCATACGGGTTAAAGGATATATTTGTTTTGAATAAAGATGATAGCAGACGTACGAGTCAAAAATACGTCTGTTTACTTTTGTAAATAATACTAATAACTATTACATTATGTAACGTAATTAATAGATGGTAGTATAATCGAAAAATATATAATAAACTAACAAAAAAGTGTAAATACATTCATCACTTGTTTATCAATGCTGTGAACGGTAATACTAAATAACATTGAACTTTTATAACAAGGGATGATAATATGATATTCATTTACACAGATTTCGGCGGAACACATTCAACTGCACTCGCTGCAGCTTATCATTTAAATAAATTACCAACGGATCGCAAGCTAACAAAAGAAGAAATATTAAATGTAGAATACTTTAATAAATTGAAAACTGAAGATATGGGGAAAATTATTTTTCATGGAATAGATGAAAATGGTAACCCGGTTTATACAATTGGATGCGGCGCATCAAAAGTCGTTGTACCTGCGATGAAGCATTTAGGAGAAATTCTGCAAAAGCATTATCAAAGTCATGAAAAGATTATTTTTTCTAATACATCACCAACAGTGCCTTTACCAATGACTTTTGGCGGTCTGTTTTCTAGAAGATTTCATATTGACTTTATTGGTGTACCACTACTTGTATGGGGAGCAAAACTTAGTTGTGATAATGTACAAAGACTTGTTAGTTATACGAAAGAAGCCGGACGATTAACAAATGATTATGTTGTGATTTTAGATAATGAAACTTTTAAATAATGTATGATAAAAAGAAAATCGAGCAAATTTCTTGATTTTCTTTTTAATTTGTGAAAAAGACAAGAAATATTCACATTTATCATCTATCTACTATAGCCAAAACAATAAAGTCCTGTTACTATTACAGGGATATTCTCTTTTCATAACATAAATATATAGAAAAATTAGAAAAGAGGAATTGAATTAAGGGAGGAACAACATGAAGCGTGTTGCTTGGATTACTGATAGTACAACTGCGAGTTTTACAACAGAAGGAGATAACTTTGTTATCCCAATTGAAGTTATTATTGATGGTGTGTCGTACAAAGATTGTGAAGAAGGTGTGCGTGAGCGCGTTTATAATGCTTTGAACGAAGGTAAAACTGTCACTACATCACAGCCTAACATAGGGGAAATGGTAGATTTATTTTCGAAGTGCAAAGAAGAATATGAAGAGGGATTTGCAGTTGCTATTAGCGGAAAAGTAAGTGGAACCTATCAAAACATGAAATTAGCTGCAGAAATGGCAGGTTTCCCATTAACGGTATTAGATAGTGAAACAACAAGCTATCCAATGGATGAACTAATTAGAAAAGCGAAATCGTTATACAATGATGGTATGACTTTACAAGATATACACAAAACATTAGTAGATGAAAAAAGAAGACCTTTCCACGTATTCCCGAAAAGTTTAAAAGGCCTTTATGCAAGTGGACGTGTAAAGGGAGTTCAATTTTTACTTGGAAGTTTATTAAGTGTCAACTTAATATTAGAAGTAAAAGGTGGAGAACTTTTACTTGAAAAGAAAGTTCGCAAAATCCAAAAATGTCGAGAATACATTAAAAATGAACTTGAAAAAGAGTTACCAAGAGTACTTCATATGTTCCATGCTAACGATAAAGATGGAGCTGAAGAATGGATTACAGATATTAAAAAATCATTCCCAGAAATGGATTTTAAACTGTATCCATTACCAATTTCATTTGCGGTTCATGCAGGTGAAGGTACAATAGCAATTAGTTATTAAGAAGAAAACCCGTGAATAATTCGCGGGTTTTTTTATTTAAAAATGGTGCACACCACGCCGCCATCAGGTGGAAGTTTTATAGCGCTTTAGAACGAAATTTGTGTTAACTCGAAACAAAAATTTTATTTTATCGCTTTAGGGAGCAAGCGCAATCCCTTGACTTGATTTGAAATTAAAAATATAACCCTTTGCCTACTGGTTGAACAGTTTCTAGTACAATATCAACCATTTCTTGATTAATTAGGGTTCTTATAATCCAAGCTGAGAGTTCTTGAGCAGCAAAACAACCCGCAGCAGTTGAAATATTTCCTTCATTTACGAAACTTTTTTCAATAACGTCTACACCAAATTCTTTAAGTTGTTCTACTGCGGATGGATATGTAGTTGCTTTTTTGCCAGTTAACAATTTTTTAGCTCCTAATAGTAGTGAACCAGAACACATAGATCCTATTAATTGTCTTTGAGGATTTACATGAATGCTATGAAGATATTCTTGATTTTTATATAAATCTTGTACACCCTTACCACTTGCAAATATTACAGCGTCAGCAGATGGAATATCAGATAGGCTTCCTGTCATCGGAATACGCAAACCAGACATGGAAATATGAGTTTTTTCCGTTCCTAATAGTTGGACATTCCAATCAGAAATACCGCCAACTAAACGTACACGATTTAATAAATCCCATGGTAGAAAAACATCTATATCAGTAAAGTTATCGAAACAGACTATTGCAATTTTCATTTTCTACTCCCCCATTACTGTTGTTAACGTTACCAATTAAATTTTCTAACAAAAAATTGCTTTAACAACTGATTCTAACTCCATATGTATGTCCCTTTATTTACAATATAAACTTCTCCTTTTTATGTTCTATATTAAGTTATAAATCCCTGTATATTCCATGCGTATGAAAGGGGGGTTAGCGATTTTTTGTACAAAACCAAGATCTGTAGCAATAACTTGTAAGGTATTGGGGATGAGAATCTTTAAAATTCTAAAGGAAATCACACATACAAATAGAAATAAAACCGTCATCCTTCTTATAAATTTACAGATAGAAACACATTTTTCTTTTTTAGGGGGGCTTTGTTTCATTAGCTTACTAATATATATATAAATTGCCAGCAATCAATAAATCATATGATTTTTATAATTTTTGTAAAATAATTTTGACGTATTTATTTTTTCAATATAAAATAATATTCGTTCATCCAAATTTAACCAACAGCATATAAAAGATATATCTTTTTATATGCATAGGTATGTATCTTTTTAGTTTTAAGGGGGAAGGGTTAATATGAAAGTAAAGAAACTAGTTACGCTTGCAGTACCATTTATGCTATTAGTAGGTTGTGGATCTGAGAAAACAGATGCAAAGCCGAAAGAAAAAGTGGAATCAAAAGCAGAAACAAAAGAGAAGTTATCGAAAGACAAGTATCCTGATCGAATAACAGCTATATCTACCGAATTCTTGCAGAAAGTCACTGAAAAGTCTGAAACAGCAAAGGATAGAACAACCAGTGATAATGAAGTATCTAAGAAAATATTAGCACAAGTAAAGGATATACAGAAAATCATTAAGAAGTTTGATACTATTGAACCGCCAGTAGAGTATCGAGATGCCCATAAAGACATATTAAAAGCAGTAGATTGTTATAAAGAAGCATATTCGATTCAAGAAGAAATATTAACATCAGACAAGAAAGCAGACGAGAAAGAACTTAAGGATAAAGCAGTAAATTCAAAAGACTTACTAAAAAAAGGTTCTGAACTTTGGGTATCTGGTTACAAGCCAATTCAAGATGCGATAGTAGGTAAAACGAATGAAATTAAGGATAACTCTGACTCTAAAACTGATAGTCTTTCAACTTCTGATACTTCTACTCTTAGTAATAAAGATGTGCAACTATCAATAAGTGGTAAAGAGTTAGTAGGGGAATGGGGCAGCTATGAAGGTTCTGAATTCATCAAAGCAGTTGAGTTTCTTGAGGATGGTACATATATCGCTTATGATGACAAAGGTAAAACACCCTATGAGCAAAACCATATGGAAGGAAGCTGGTTCTACACTCAAGAAAAAAACCAAGTATCTTTAACGGCGAAAGAAGTTGTAAAAAACGGGAATAAGATTGATACAAGTCAGTTAAAAGTAGCAGTAGACTACAAGGTTGATTCCTTTAAAGACAATTCGTTCAAAATGACAGACGCAAAGGGAAACAGTCTACAAGCAGAAAAACGTAAGTAATTCATGCAAAGTATGTACGCTATTTGATTTTAATTCATTCAAAAAAGACATTTACTTTTTCAGTAAGTGCCTTTTTTATATCAAAGAAACAAATCCGCTTTCTCTTTAATTCATTAAGCTTAAGTTACAGTTATAGTATAAGCGAGTTGAGGAGAGCTATGCAGGAATAAAAAATATTAAAAGCTTTATTCCAAAAGTGACTAGCGAAACAGCTATATATCTGTCTTAAATGTTTAGAATGTTTCGTTGATTAAATGAACTTTTTTAAACATTTTATGTTTTGTGAAGAGGGAAATGGATATTGAATCCTTTAACAAAAGAGAAAGGGAGTATATTTCTTTCTTTTTATACAAATTATTAAGGGTGAAATACTTATGAAATAAGTAGCTTTTACTAAGAGATTATAAATTGTTGAGGTGATTGAATACATGCCAAAGTTAGATGTAGAGGGGTGTAACCTTTACTACATAGTAAAAGGAAAAGGGACGCCTATCATTTTTATCCACCCACCTACACTTACTTGTGAAAATTTTGAATATCAACTAGAAGAATTATCTAGAAATTTTAAAGTAATCGCTTTTGATGTTAGAGGACATGGCAACAGTCAGAGTTCAAGTCAGCCAATTACGTATTCACTAATTGCTAAAGATATGAAGAGTTTACTGGATTATTTGGAAATAAAAAAGTCTTTTGTATGTGGGTATTCAACAGGAAGCTCAGTTGCCTTGGAATTTTTATTAACATATCCCGAAAATAGTTTAGGTGGGATTCTAATAGGTGGAATGTCAGAAGTGCGTCAAGGCTATTTAAAAAATAAGATTTCTCTTGGTGTCCAATTGGCGAAAGCAAGAGCAATTTCATTTTTAGCATTTTCCATTTCTTAGGGGAATTCAAATACAAATAAATTATTCAAAAAAATGTTTCGAGAAGCTCGGAAAGGTAATGCCAAAAATATTGAACAATATTATCGCTACAGTTTGCAATATAATTGTACCAATCAACTTAAAGACATTCATCTACCTGTGTTGTTGGTTTATGGAGAAAATGACAAAACTTTTTATAGTCATGCAAACTTACTACATGAAGAATTGCCATGTAATGAATTAAGATTTATTACTGGTGCAAAACATCAAATACCAACAAAAGCGGCTACAGAGTTAAATCAAATGATTGAGCAGTTTGTTTGTACTCATTCTAAGGTGCTTAAAGAAGTTCTTAAATCATAAAGTATTATCTCAAATCCTAAAGGGGATTTGAAATTTATATTTTCAAAAAGGATAACGGTATAAGTTTTGTTTCTAGCTTAAAAAAATTATGATTAGCAGTAAATCAATTAGAAATGAAATTGTGGAAATAGGGGATTTCTAAAAGTGAAGATTTAAAAAAGTACCCCATGAACCTAATGGACAATGAAGGTATGAGTTAGAGGAAGATACATAACAATTAACAAGTGGGGATGTTGAAAAATTAATTCGGATCACCATATCCAAAAAAGAAAATTTTACGTATTAAAACAGATTAGCCGATTTCCTGTAAAACAAGAAACCGGCTATCTGCTTTTTATAGGGTTGTTGTCTTTTAATAGTAACAGTTACTAGTTTGGATTACTTTGTTTCTTCTGTGTGATAGGCTTAATTTCATCAGCAAACTCTATATTTGCCAAGTTTACTTTGGATGGAATAAATGTTCTTGTTTTATTTTGAAAACCTTGGAACGTATGTTTCATAGGTCTCATCATACTTGAATTACGTGTTGCTAATAATCCCAAAACTGTTCCTAATCCTAGTAAAGAAGCCCAAATCCATTCTTTATTATTCTTCTTTTTATTTCCTAATAACTCAAACATTTGTTGGGTTATTTTTTTAGAATTGAATAATGAAATCAAAAAGTTAAGAATATTCATTTTTGTCCCCCTGTAAAAAAATCGTAAAAAGAAACACTAGGTTCAATTTCACATAATTTATGATGCGATATTTTATAGAAATTTATGATGCCAACTTATACTAATAATTCTTGATTTTTAAATCGGAACCTCCTAATATTACCTAAGTGTTTTTTACTGAAATGTGCAAAATAGTTTTATAAAAAATTCAAAAAGGAGATGAAAAGTTATGTATTATTAGATTGGAACTTTATGACTTCTTTTTTAATAATCTGTTATGTAATGTCGAAAGGGTGAGTAACGCAAGAATCGACCCTACTAAGGCAAGTGACATATCCCATTGTGCATCCCATATATCGCCTTGCATACCTAAAAAGTCTTTTGCCCCTTTTCCTCCCTTTGCTATTTTAAAAGTTAACCATTCGATGATTTCGTATAATGCAGCAATAGCAAGCGAAATACTTATACTAATCGTAACTAACCAAGGACCTTCGGTTAGTTGAGTTTTCCGTAATAATATTTCTCTTATCACAATTGTAAAAAAACCTTTTATCAAATGTCCAAATCGATCGTAGTGATTCCGATTTAAATCAAAAGCATCTTTTATCCAATTAAAAAGTGGAACCTTTGAGTATGTGTAATGACCACCGATGAACATTATAATGGCTAGTATTGCAATTATGATATAAGAGAGAGTGGAAAAGCGAAACTTATTGTATATTGCAATTATAATGATTAGACCGAGAACGGCAGGAATAGCTTCCGCTGCCCATGTCGAGTATCTTGCAGGCTTAATAACGGACCATATAAAAACTGTGGTAAAAATTAATAATAAAAATAGATGAATCATTTTACTTTTGTCTCTTATCACTTTTTTCACTCCTATTGAAAGACTTTCTACTTAAAGTATTTGAAAAATCGTAGTTTCGTATACAGAGTATTTAGAACTGTTTGCCTTAGTTTACACTTAAGAACAGCTTTTTTAATAAGGAAAGTGATCTTGCCTAGTAGATATTCACAAAGAAAATAGCTATATTCACAGCATGATTCGCGTACCTAAACTTAACTATTATTTTTAAATAAGAATAACATTTACAGCCTGCGTAAACTGCTCTAAAAGGTGTAGCTCTATATCAATGTCAAGTTAAGAATGCGAAGAGAATATAGGGAAGTGTGCTTTCTATAAATTTTTGTGTCTAAACTAAAAATGTACATAACCAGTAGGAGGAGCATTATCACGTTAAACATGTTCGATTTGCAACTATATATTATTTATCTATTTATACCGAGTAGAATAATAAGAAAGGACATGCACACTACATATTTCTTTTTTGTGAGGGCATTATATTTATATAAACATTTCAAAAACAAAGGAGAGCGTCTGCATGAATTACAAAATGTTTAGGGCTATCAATCGTCTAGCTGGTCGTAATTCAACCATAGATACATTTATGATATTTATTTCACAAAAGACTCGATTCCTGTACATTTTTTTATTAGCCTTAATGTGGTTTAGAAACAATTCTTACAAAAAAATTATTTTATTTGCAGGGGTATCAGTAGTATTTTCATTATGTATAAACCGTTTTATCCAGTTCTTTTATTTTAAACCTCGTCCGTTTGTTATACACCGTGTGCGTTTACTTATTCCATCAAAGAATAATTCTTCATTTCCTAGTAAACATACCGCCGTAGCATTTGCCTTAGCAACCTCTGTCTTACTTCGTGAACGTTTATTTGGATCGATCATGTGGTTTTTAGCAATTTTGACAGGGTTCTCACGTATCTGGCTAGGGCATCATTATCCATTTGATATCATAGGAAGTGCCTTTATGGGAATCTTAACCAGTATAGTTATTGGCAATACTTCATATTTATTTAATTCTTTTGTTACCTGGATTATAAATGTATATAGAAAAATATTTTTTGTAGATTTGAAACATTTCTGACGATATCTTTGATAAATCTCAGTACATAATCTTTCACATTTTTTTACTAAAGTAACTTTTTCTTGAGATATATTTTGGAATAAACTACAGAAATGTAGCCAATCCCTTAATTATTAAAACTTGCTCCCTGTTTACTTATTATTAAGTAATAAGAATACTTAAGTGGTTTGAAGTAAATATTATGACTGTTACAAATCAAAAGGAGGTCATTATAATGAACAAACAAAGAGCACAAGAGATTGCCGCTTCACCAGTCATGGCTAATGTAACGTATAATGGAATTCCAATTTATATTCAAAATGTGGCTGAAAATAATGAAACAGCTAGAATATATCCTCTTAATGAACCTAATAATGAACAAGAAATCCCTTTATCCAACTTAATAGAACATTAATGGTTTATATGTTACCTCAATAAATAATTACTCAAACATACAAGCACCACTTACAGTGGTGTTTGTATGTTTGAGTAATCTTATTTTCTATTTTCTTCTAGCTAATTAGGTTAATAAGGATAAAAAATATTTTTGATTGGTGGTTACAATCCACTTTAATAAAGCAAAAAACTACTAAATTATGGTAGAGATTACTAAATAAATGACTTATTTAAATTAGTGATAACAATGTACCTCCAACGGCACCAGAAAAATGTAAAAACATGCATTGCTGATTTAAAGGATAGGGTTTCTGTATTAGAACCTGAAGAACCTCAATATAAAGGGTTTTAAGTAGACTGGAGGAAATTACTATGTCTTACCTACCCGAATGGGCACTTGTCATTCTCCGCTCTATATTCATATTAATTGTTTTATTTACTATCACAAAATGTTTAGGAAAAAGGCAAATCTCTCAACTTTCCTTTTTCGAGTACGTAGCTGGAATGACAATTGGTGGTATCGCCGCTCAAGTATCTACGGGGTTAAACCAAAAAATTTTCCATGGCGTCTTTGCCATACTTATTTTCGCTTCGGTACCTTTTTTCGTAGGAATTCTTTCCTTAAAAAACAAAGCCGCGAGAGATTTCTTTGAAGGTAAGTCTATAGTTTTAATAAAGGATGGAAAAATACTTGAGGATAATTTAAAGAAAGAAAAGTATACCAGTGATGAATTACTTGAACTTCTCAGAGGAAACGGAGCTTTTAGTATATCCGAAGTAGAATTTGCTGTCTTAGAACCAAGCGGAGAATTAAATGTATTATTAAAGAAAGAATCTCAACCACTAACAGCAAAAGATATTGGCTTGAAAGTGCCAAATAAAAAGGAAACACAAACTGTTATTATGGATGGCAATGTACTAGATGAACCTCTTTCAGCAAGCGGGCATAACCGCGCTTGGTTGCATTCCGAACTAGAAAAGCTCGGTGTTGTTATTGAAAATGTCTTTCTCGGTCAAGTGGATTCATACGGACAACTTACTATCGACATTTATAATGACAAACTACAAATGCCTTCTCCTCAAAACAAACCTTTATTATTAGCATCTTTAAAAAAATGTCATGCTGATCTTGAACTATTTTCCTTAGAAACAAAGTCAAAATCAGCAAGCGAAATGTATAGTAAAAATGCACAACAAATTGAAGCTATTTTAAACAAGGTAACCTACCTTCTAAAGGAATAAAAAAGGACGTTCTCACAAGCGTCCTTTTTGGACTGGTGATTTTTGAGTGATAGTCTTACATAAATTAATGATATGTTATAATTTTTCGGATATACAAAAAATATTGAAATTGGCACACAGATTAAGGTAACACTGAAGAATTAGAACAATACTTGGATATTAAATTAACGCCTCTGTTAGTTGAAAAAGGCTATTTACTGGAAATTAAGTTTAAACGCCAATTATTACATCTCATGAAGCTACCAGGAGGGTATTCGCATCCTAGATACAACTGCATTTCAACTTCCAGATCCTTTTTCATTCGTTTATCCAGGTGCAGGAGGATGCAGTCATACAGCGGGAATAAAGATTCAGCTTGAGTATGATTTATTAAGTGGACAGTTCCTTCATATTCATACAGGTCCAGGTAAACAACATGATCGAACCTATGGTTCCCTGTGTGTCCCAACTGTGACAGCGAATGATTTATGTATCCGTGATTTAGGTTATTTTCACTTGAAAGATCTTCAACATATACAAGATAAAAAGGCTTACTATATCTCTCGTATTAAATCAAATACACGTATGTATCAAAAAAATCCCAACCCTGATTATTTTCAAGATGGCCGAATCAAGGAAGGTACAGAGTATATCCAGATAGATATGGAGGTTGTAATGAACTCTCTTCAACCAGGACAAACTCCTTCTTCTTTTCCAAGCTATACAGAAAGACACCCAAGAGCTATCAAAGATTCTAATTCGTCTGTTCAACCTCCTACAGCAAAACGGGCGAAAATCTCATAGGTATGAGAAGAAAACAGTCTTTGATATATTAGGTGTCGTTTACAATTGTACTGTGTCTGATAATCAAGCGGCTTAATTCAAAAAAGGAAACCCATCAGGGTTTATTTTGTATGCAAATCTTTAAAGCATCTACATATAGACTTTCGAAAAAAGAAACAATCTCGCTTATATATTGAAGTTACATAAGCTTAGCTTGATAGCGATGTGGTTCTACCCCTTATAAATGTTACAAAAATCTTTCAAATAGCTCTAACTTGCACAATGCTTCCCGTTAATATAATACGCTGATTCTGTGAAAACCGTAAATACAACCTCTACTTCTGGAAGTCCAAAATTCATTACATATGTAGTAATGGCCTTGGCAAATCGATTACGAATTTCCTGTCCACGCTCGAACCATTTCACTTCAATAAGAGGAAACGCTTTTATTTCTTCTCCATTGAATACAAACGTAGAACTTGGTAGTTCTAAGGTAAAATTATCCGTACCACACTCACAAATCTCTGCAAGCTCTTCTACTAATGGCTTGCTTATGCTTTTTAATTGTTCAGTAGTAATTCCACGAAACACAACATGCGGCATATGAATCCCTCCGTTAGATAGCTTTATATTTGCTCACATCATAACACAATTTATTTTGCTGCACTAACATCTATTGGTACATTTCAATGACATTCTTAAGAATAATCATATGTTATTGAAGCAATACATGTATTGTAACTATTTAAAACATATGAGAGCTTGGTAATTGGGTAAATAAAAAAGCCTTATCATTCTCCCTGTAAGGAGGTATGAGGGGAGGCCTCTATTAGGAAAGGGATGGTGCGCTTATATATTTTAAAAAGAAAAGACACCCTAAGGTGCCTTCCTCCGACTTGATAACCACTTTAATTTTAATAACATTGGATTCCCATCCGAATACTATTTTACCACGTTAAGTAATGTTGGTCATTGAGAAAGTCGAATACGTAGCGTTCATATTGTAAAATGACAATAACGTTATTTAATTTTAATATCTAAAACACGTATAACCCCGTTCTGACTTTAAGAAGGGGTTAAAATAAAGTCTTTTAATTTTTGATGTGAAATACTTTACTACACTTAAAAATGCAACAATAAAGTTGTTTAAATCTAAGTGTTATTGTACAAACGTGCTCTATTCTAAAATAGTCCTTTACTATTACCTCGTGAAACCCTTTTCACTTTTCTTGTTCTTTTCGTCTCCAGAGTAGTAGCAGAATTTCGAACAATTGAGGTAAGCATCACATAACTCGAGACAGCTGCAACTGCATATCTGCATAAATAATCGCTATCCTCCACAGTGCAACTTACCAAGCCTCGGTGAACTGTGAAGTTACGTTTTTCTAGTCGAACCCAGAACCTCTAAATAATGCTGATTGTACATAATCCCTAAGATGTTCCCAAAGGGATCGACCACGGAAGCAGTAATAAAACCCTCGCCACGCTCTGTGGGTGCCTCGTATTCTTTCGCTCCCATAGACAGCAGATTTTTGAAAGTTTCTGTTACATTATCGACGTGCCAGTACACTACAGCACCGGCCGGTCCGGTCGCTGGACCATCGGGCGCATAGCGGCTATCAATCAGCCCCAGCTCATGCTGGTAATCACCAAGACGAAACTCGGTATATCCTGGACGTTCGAAGTAAGGTTCGATGCCCAACAGTTCGGCGTACCACTTCTTTGCCGCTGCTAGATCATCCGTCCAAAAACTGACTGTGGTTAATCCTCGTAATGTCTGTGTGTCACTCATAATCGATTTCCTCCTTAATGTTGAGTAGTACGTCCCGATGCTATACTAAATAACAGCTTCTGAATTAACTTCGATTTACTTATGAATATCCCTTTCTATTATTCAAGAAACTGTCCCTTTAACCGAATAAAATGACTGACATTTTTAAACACCTTTATTGTAAATGTAACAATTTTATTTGTAATTAAACAATTGTATTATTACTTAACACATATATAGTGACCCTTAGGAGTATGCAAGATTTAATACAGTTTTTTGTTGATTCAACAACAAAAAAGAACCCTAAAACCGTGCCAGGATAGGAATGTATAAAAAAATGCATAGGTCGATAGAACTAAGAAAGGAGGTTCCCTTTAAAATACAGAACATATCACTTTACCCCTATGTAATCTTCTACAGAATCCTACTCTAATAGTTCAATAAAGTAATGCTATAATGTCCATTTATAGGTACATTTCATTAAGTAGAAAATAATAAATCTATTGAGGTTTAATAATTTTGATACTCATAATTTGACATGCATAAAACCAAAATTTACATGTTATATTATTAGGCACACCAATATAAATAATACCATTTTTTCATTCCGTAAATAATGTTGATAAAAAAGGTGAAAGGATTTTTAAAGATAAAAATAGAAATCTATATAAAAAAATATTTAAATGGTAGGGATATTATGAAAATCGGTAAGTTTGGAGAAGTAAATAACATAAGTATTGATACGATTAGACATTATATGGATCTCAGTCTCATTATTCCTGAAAAAAAGGGAGGACACTATTTTTTTGATGAGTATTGTCAAACAGATTTAGAACTTATTTTACATTACAAAGATCTAGGATTTAGCTTGAATGAAATTAAAGGACTATTTTTTTATAAAAATTTAGCGAAATCTATGAATTACGAAAAAGATACTTTTTACCAATCATTATTTAAACTGAAATATGACAAGATGGAACAGGAAATAGAAATTTTGGAGAAGAAACGGGATAAATTAAAGAGAGTGTTACATGATTTATCATTAACAAATGAAACTTCTAATTCAATTATAGGGGTAGATTTAAGTGTATTACATTTACTTACATGTTCTAAGTGTAATGAAAAACTAATTCTTCAAGATGGAATTATTAATAACAATCAAATTACAGAGGGGAAGTTAATTTGTAATTGTGGTAAAGAATACAATATTACTTCAGGAATTATAACTGCTGATAAATTATTCAAAGCAAATGAGCAAACGTCACTTGAAGATACTATTTCGGATTATATTTATGAAACTGATAATGCATATTTGGAAAATATGCATAGAGAAGGTGAATGGGCGAAAAAGAAACTAATAGAATTAGATTTAAATAACAAATTAATACTGGATATAGGTTCGGGACTTGGATTCTTTTTGAGAAACATTTATGAAGAACTACCAGAAGATTGCCTATACATTGCAGTGGATCGAGATTTCAATAAACTTATATTTTTAAAAGATGTAATAGCGAGAAGAAATCCGAGAAGAAATATTCTCTTTATCTGTGCGGATTTTTTGAACATCCCTATTCAAAATCGGTCTGTTGATATTGTAATTGATCACTCTGGTACAAGCAATTATAGTTTTGAGCATGAGAATTTTTTACTTCACGAATTAAATCCGCTTTTTAAAACGGATTGTTATTTATTAAGTTTATTTATTTTATTTAAAAATTTCAGCTCAAATAGCCAAATTACAAATAACTTTCGGGCAAATTTTACAATTTCAAAAGTAACGAAAGAAATACAAAATCTACAGTTTCAATCGATTGATGAAAGTACTTCAGATTATTTGAAACGAGGCGGAAAGTACGAGAATTTCTTTGTTCAAGGAGAAGAAATTTATACATATTCATTTTTCGGAAAAAGATGGGGTTAACCCCATCTTTTATTTATTTTCCCTTAAAACTATTCAAATAGTACATATTGCGATTGGGTTGACCCAAGAACTTACAATGTACGTAACACAAATTAGGCAGGGGGAAAAGTTATGGCAAGTTTACGATTACATATAGAAAATAAAAAAAGCAACCAAGAACGAAGAAATATTTGTTTATATTCAATTGCAAAAACAGTATCAATATCCGGTAGCTCTATTTATAGTTTCGCATTAGGATTATATGTTTTACAAATAACTGGATCTGCTTTAAATTTCGCGATTACGCTTATTTTAGGAACGATTCCTATGATTGTTATGAATCCATTTGCAGGTGTAATTGCTGATAAGATTGATAAAAAGAAACTCGTCGTTTGTATGGATGTACTAAGCGGATGCTTATTAATAACGGTTTATATATTAAACAGCTATTATGGGTTAAACTTATTAATCATTTATACTACTACCTTTCTTATGACAGTATTTACAACATTTTTTGGAATAGGATTAGAGGCTGCAAAACCAAATATCGTCTCTAAAGAGAGACTAATGAGTCTTAACTCTATAAGTAAAATTATCGACTCTATATCTTTAATTCTAGGGCCTATGTTAGGGGGCTTTGTTTTTGCAGTCTTTGATATGAAAACTTTTATAATGATTAACGGTATTTCATTTATCCTTTCTGCTATATCCATATTGTTTATAAACTTTAAGTTGTGCGAGCAATACATAAATGAGGAATGTTCAATTAGAGAAATTAATTTTATTAAAGATATAAAGGAGGGATACACTTACTTAATGGAGCGGGAAAGCTTAAAAAATACGTTTAGTATTTTAATTTCACTTAATTTTTTCCTAGGATTTGCTGTAACTGTTCCATTGCCATACATTATTAATACAGTTCTCAATCTTAGTTCTAAACAATTTGGTATGATTCAAGGGACTTTTCCGATAGGTATGATAGTTGGTGCAATATTAGTAAAAAAGATAACTGATCGTTTTTCTTATTCCTATCTATTGAAAAAAATAAGTTTTATGCTGGCAATTTTTATGATAGTTTCAGGTGTCCCTGTTCTATTTAAAAGTATTGAAGTGAATAATATTGTATTTGTTAATATGTATTGCGCTATTATGTTCTTTTTAGGACTAATGATAGCATTAATGGATATCCCTTTAATTTATTTTATGCAAAAAGAGATTCCAGATGAATATAGGGGAAGGGTGCTTAGTATTGGATTAAGTATAGGTAAAATGATGCAGCCGATAGCACTCGCATTATCAGGTCTATTATTAAATTATATTCCAGCCTACACGCTTCCAATTGGAGGAGGGATCGTATTTCTTATTTTGAATAAGGCTTACTCAAATAAGTTGAATTTAGAAATCCATTCAAAAGGTTATAGTGTTGAAGGTAATTAAATAATATCGAAATAGCGCAGGATCATTATCCTGCGCTTAGCTATCGTAATTCTGCTGTTTTTCTAATAACAATCTTATCAATATCATTTTCTTCATCACCAATAAATAACCCGCGCTCTTTTAAATACGCCTCAAAATATAAATCTGCTTCTGCACGTTCATCATACGGTTTTACAGATAGAACGAAACCTAATTTGTTTTGTTCCTCTAAATGAGAAGTGGAGATATAGGCTGGAACATTATGACGTAAAAAGAGTTCTTTAACTGGAATAATCATATCTTTCATTAATTTTGTTAACATACCCATTTCAAATTCGAAATTAAAACGATCTATACTACATAAATCGGCGAATACTACACCGATAAAACCAGTATTAAATACTTCTTGATATTCTACGTCTTCGTCATGATTACCGTAAAAATTCTTTTCGATTAAATAATTTACAAAATAAGCAACACCGTCACTTTGTTCAAATGGTTTCGTTGAAAGAACAAAGCCGATTTTCTTTTGTTTATGTAAATACACACATGACATATATGCTGAAATATTATGTTCTTTAAATAGAGAACTTGTTGCCCCAGAGAGAGCATCTAGTACGTGATGAACAATTTGAAGTTTTTTACGGGCGAAATAATAGGATTTCTTTTGTAACTCCAATGTATCAATAAAGACAGAGCCGATAAAGCCTGTATTTGAAATAATAGGTGTTTGCTTTTTTCTTCCTCTGCGCTTTGCTTGAGCCATTGTAAAAATCATCCCTTCATGTACAATTAAAATTAAAAGAACGTTTGTTCGTATATTTATATTTTACTATTAAAACGCTCTAAAGTAAAGGGTTTTTGACGAAAAAACAATAAAAAAGACACCTGTAAAAGGTGCCTTAAACACTGTAGGGAAGAGGGTTCATCCCAATTATTTATATTATGATACAGAAACAATCTCTTCTGTATCTTCTACATCTAAATGACAGTCCATTGTACGAACATCTTGATCTTCATGACTTCCGAAATAAATAGTAATTTTCATATGTATCGCTCCTTTATTCTAGGAATACCTAAAATAATTACTAGTAATGTTAATATTTATTATATACCACTTTTTTCATTCCGACAACGTTATATCATTTTTTATTCTTTTAGGGTGCAAAGAGTGATTTAAAGAAATATTTTTATAGAAATAGGTACATTTCTTATATCTTATATTTAATACGGGAGGATTCGAATACGAATTTTTATGAAAGGAGCAAAATGAATGAATTATAAAAAGTTGCTTTTACATTAATTATTATAATCTTAAACTATAATGGTGTAATGATTACTGAACCAATACAAGTACCCACCAGTAAGAAAATGATAGTTCGTCATCCAGATGGTAACATCTTTGTATACATAGAACTGAAATTGAAATGAAATATGATAAAGAAATTAAAAAGAATCCAATAAACATATTGGATTCTTTTTGTTAGTTTAATGAACCAAACGTGAAAGAATATGATATTGAGTGTTATTTTTCATAAGATTAGTTAGAAAGTAACGAAAATGTAATGAATTTTAACTACGCTTTTTATATTTTTTTGATACACTGACTACGAGAGGAATACCGATTAATGTCGGCAAAAACCAAAACCATATAGGCGGTAGTAAATTAATAATAGGAATATGAATACCGATGTTTACTAATAGTGCGGTAACAGCACCAATATAAGAGCCTAACATACCTCTAATATGGTGATGGAGCCAATTTTTCCAACGCTTTTTTCTTGCAAGGTAACCATAAATCGCAAATGCATAAGATAAAATTGCAACATAAAATAAATATGCAATTTTATCCCAGTTTATAATGGATAATATAATTGCAGTAATGGTGATGACAACGTAGGATGCATGATATATTTCGCCCCATTCCGTATGTTTTCCTTTCTTCTTTTGAGTAACCATTGCTACAATACCGGTGATTAAGCATATTGTTCCAAATAATATGTGAATGGTTAAAAGAATGTTAAAAATGCTCATAATAATTCCTCCTTTTTTATTTTTATAGTATTGCAATGTAGGAGAAAAGTTGAAACATATTGTTTATTCACCTTAATATATTGAAGTAAAGGTACTCCTAGAACGAGTTTAAACGGACAAATTTTTAGTGAGTCAAGTATTACGTGAAATGAAGGAGAGACTTCCATGTTTACATCTATTACATATTTACAATCAGGGAATGCCAAGCAACAAAAGGTATATGATGTTTTGAATAAATTAAACATAATGGAGGATTTAGTTTTGTATAGTCCCGTTCTTTGCGGGACAATCCCTATAAGAGTTGATACTCTTCAATCTGACTTAGATATAGTAATGGAAGTACATAACTTTGATGTTTTTGAACAGGAAATGAGATCTTTATATGGTTCTTATGAAGGATTCAAAATAAAACAGAAAAAAATTAAAAATACAGAATCGATAAAAGTAAATTTTGAATTTGAAGGCTTTGAATTTGAATTATTCGCTCAGCCTAAGCCAGTGCGTAATCAAAATGCATATAGACATATGATAGTAGAGCACATGATATTAATGCAGCATCCTCATATAAGGGAAGAAGTTATTCATTTAAAAGAAAAAGGTTTAAAAACAGAACCTGCTTTTGCTCAAGTATTACACATTGACGGAGATCCTTATGAAGAACTGATTTTATTGGGGCAGGAAATGAGATTGTGGTAAATAAAATACACAAAAACTCCTCTATAGAAAAAAGAGGAGTTTTTGTTATGTCATTAGCTTACGAATTAATTCACTCAACAATTTAATACCGTTAGTGATTTGTTCTGGAGAAGCATATCCATATGATAAACGAATGTACTGATCGGATTCTTCTTCATAGATACGTCCTGGGTTTAAAAGAATTCCTTTTGATAGTGCCTCTGAAAATAATTTCTTCATCGGAATGTTAGGTACGACCTTTAGCCATATAAAAATTCCACCATTAGGTATATCCCACGATGCAACGTCTGCGCAATACTTATTTAAAGCTCGTATCATTATTTGTCTTCGTTCTTTTAGTTGAATTCTTACGTTCGCTACATGTTCTTCATAAAAACCTTTATTTATCCATTCAGCAGCAACTCTTTGAGATAATGAACTCGATCCATAGTCTGTTTGCATTTTTATATCTGATAATCTATCAATAACTGGTTCAGGTCCGATAATCCATCCAATTCTAAGTCCTGGGGTAAGTGTTTTGGAGAGACTACCAATATATAATACATGTCCATGTTTATCCTTCGATTTTAAAGGAGCTGGAGGTGGTTCATCAATCCATAACTCGCGGTAAATATCATCTTCAATAATAGGTAACTGTTCCTTTTCACATATATTTAATATTTCTTTTCTTCGCTCTTCAGACATTAAGATCCCTGTTGGATTTTGAAAACAAGGGATTGAATATAAAATGTTTTTCTTCTGACTATATTTTATTCGTTTTAATAACTCGTTAGGTAATATACCGTAATTATCCATAGATATACCAGACAGATTTATTTTTGCTGATTGAAATACGTGAAGTGAGTATAAGTAAGAAGGTTGTTCAAGTAAAACGGTTGATTCTCTATGCAAAAGACCAATTGATATTAATTGTAATGCTTGTAACGCACCAGAGACGATTAATATAGAACTTTGTGATGCATGTATTCCGAATGATTTTACGTATTTACTTATTGCTTCACGTAACGGTAAAAAACCTTTTTGTTCTTCGTATCCAAAATAATCTAATTCCTCACATACGCTTGTCAATATGGACTGCATAGTTTCTAGCGGGAAAAGCTGAGGCGCAAGTTCACCTTTACTAAGATGGATAAGTTTTTTATTTGCTTCTGCTTCATTTATTTCTCGCACCATTAACTTGCTTGGTTTATGAATACCAGCCTTTACATATTCATTCCAATCAGGCGGGGGATTTGTTGCTAATAATGACCATGTATTATTTGTTACAATTGTTCCTGCTCCGATTTGACCTTGAATTAAGCCATCTGCCATAAGTTCATCTAGTGCGGTTATTACAGTACTTCGATTTACATGAAATAATTTTGCTAACTGCCTTTGACTAGGAATTTTACTTCCGATTGGCCATTCTCCATTTTCAATTTTCTCTTTCATATAGTCTATTATCTGCCGATACTTAGGCGGTTTTTTATTAATTGTCATAAAAAAACTCCCTCGTTCACTTTAAAAATACCAAGTGGTTGGTTTTTACGATAAATAACTGGTTGAAGACATTGTATCAACTATTAAATATGATGAAAAGAAATAATTGGTAATTATCAAATGGTTGGTTTGAAGGGGGAGAGAAAATATGAATTATAAAAAATGGAATTATCGAATTATATGTGCTCATGCTTTTACAATTCTAATTTGGGGAACTGCCTTTCCGGCGATTCGTATGGGTCTTGAATCTTACACACCTGAGCATCTTACTTTACTACGTTTATTAATCGCTTCATTTATACTTCTAGTGTTTTCCTGTATATACAAACTACGACTACCGGGTTTAAAAGATATTCCAGCAATCTTTATATTTGGTGCTTTAGGGTTTACTATTTATCACATTGCATTAAACTACGGCGAAAAAACAGTAAATGCCGGATCTGCAAGTTTAATTATTTCAGTAACACCTATAGTAACGGCAATACTTGCTTCTGTTTTTATGAATGAAAAAATGAAATTAAATGGTTGGATCGGTGGTGTAATTAGTTTTATAGGAATTGCTTTCATATCATTTAGTCAAGGGGGGGCTATTCAATTTAATAGCGGGGGATTATTTATATTATTAGCAGCGATTTCAGAAAGCCTATTTTTCGTTTTCCAATCATCTTACTTAAAAAAGTACGGATTCTTACCATTTACCATATATACAATTTTGTCTAGTACTGTATGTATGCTTATTTTCTTACCGGGAATGTATCAAGAAATACTAGCAGCTCCTCTTGAAGTTAATTTGAGCGTTATATATTTAGGTTTATTTCCAACAGTACTTCCGTATATTGCATTAGCGTATATTATATCTCATGCTGGTGCTGCTGAGGCGACGAGCTCCCTATATTTAACTCCAGTAACTGCGTGCTTTATAGCTTGGGTATGGTTAGGTGAAGTACCTACTTTTATTTCAGTAGTTGGTGGAGTAATTACTATACTTGGAGTTTTAATAGCGCATGTATCATTAAAGAAAGATATTCGAAGTGAAAAGTACAGCGATATAACTGGATAAATTCTATTTAGAAGTGATAATTCCCTGTTTTTTATAATCAAGAAACAGGGAATTATTTCACTGCGTTGAATATGTAAATATATTCTTAATAAAGGAGTTTAAAATATTGAATGTCCAGTTAAAGGTTGTTACGAGAGAGAATTGGGAAGATGCTTTAAAACTACAAGTTAAAGATAATCAGACGAAATTTGTTCCATCTGTAGCAGTTTCACTTGCTAAAGTATATATAAAACCAGATGGAGACGCTGTAGAATACCAACCATTTGCGATATACAACGGCAATCTAATGGTTGGTTTTGTTATGCATGCTGTTGTAAAAGAAACAACTGATATGTATTGGATAAACGGATTTATTATCGATCGAAAGCAGCAAGGTAACGGTTATGGAAAAGCGGCATTACAAGAAAGTATATACTTAATAAAAAATACGTTTAAGGCGTGTAAAGAAATTAGATTAACCGTACATAAAGATAATATCTCTGCAAAGAAGCTATATGAACGTTATGGTTTTCAATCATTGGGACATGATTATGATGGTGAGCAAGTATATCGTTTATTCGTTTAACTATGATGTAGTAAAGGTGTGAAATGAATTTTTTAATTAAATATAAAATAAATGAATGGGAGGAATAGCAATTGAAAAATAAATTTCATCATATTGTACGAGCTGTAATGATTAATGATTAAGGATAAAAAATTGTTAGTGGCTGAATATATTGTCCATCATTATTTTTTACCTGGTGGCCATGTTGAAGTTGGCGAATCAGCTGAGAATGCATTAATAAGAGAACTACGAGAAGAACTCGGAGTAAATTGTAGTATAAAACAATTTTTAGGAGTCATAGAAAACCAATGGCAAGATCGAGAAGTTCTTCACCATGAAATCAATCATATTTTTGAGATAGATTCACAAGAGTTACATATTGATTTCGTACCAAAATCTAAAGAATCTCATTTAGCATTTCACTGGATAGATTATAATCAAGAAGCTTTACATACTTATAAAATCATGCCAGCACCTTTAGTTAAAGAGTTACTAGAAAGAAAATTAAGTGATGAACTACTAAACTGTTGGATAAGTAATTTTTAAAAACCTCTATTAATAGTAAATTCGTCCAGTAAAAAGAGATTAAGAAAATAGGCTAAAAAACAAGGTACATCACCTAGTGTAAGTTCATATTTTGTTGATGTACGCATTTAAGTATATAGCCATTTGTTTCTACTTTGTTTATTAAAACTTATCAACTTCAATATTTGGACGGAATTTATATTTATAAATGGAGGGGTTTCATAATGAATCAGTTTCAACAAGAACTACAATCATTGAACCTTAATGATTATCAAACTGGTAATGTTGTGTATTGGGATCCACAACAAAGTCAATATCCATACTACTACATTCAAGACGATGCACGTCGTTGCGGCGGATGCGGAGGTTGTGGTGGACGCTGTGGAGGATGTGGCGGAAGATGTGGTGGTTGTGCGGGACGTTGCGGAGGTTGTGTAGGCTGTGCAGGATGTTTCGGTTGCTTTAATTGCTGGAACTGGTGGATCATTTAAGTATTGAAAATTAAAGCTATTTCACTTGAAAGAAAGGTGTGAGAACTATTTTGCACTTTTCTTTCAAGTTGTAATTTTTATGCGTATTAAGGAGGAATTATTTGTATACATATGATAAGTTGATTTCTTGGGTAGAGAATATTAAAGAAAAAAATCATAGTTCTGCAACAGCACTTTGTATTATAAAAGATAACAAAATCGTACTAGAGCATTATAGTGGCTATCATTCAAATACATCGAGTAATAAAAAAGTAACCACATCTTCACAGTTCAACGTTGCTTCTGCGAGAAAAAGTTATTTAGGATTAATGATAGCGTATGCGCTTTACGAGGGGAAAATAAACTCTAGTGATGATGAAGCGATAAAGTATTTTAAAGACTTCGATCCTGTATTACTTGGTAAAACAACTATAAGACATTTAGTAACTCATTCGCACGGTTTAGGAGAAACGAATGACGGAAAAATTTTTCGTGAATTTGAACCTGGACAATCTTGGGCTTATAGAGATATTAATGTAAGAATGATGACCCATCTTATTTATCAGCTATATAGCAAAAGTTTTCCTGAGTTGTTAAAAGAGCGTGTGTTTAAACCTGCTAATTTCCAAGAAACAGGATGGAGAATACAGCAAGATGACAATTTAGTTGCAGTTGTTGATGATCCAAATAAAATCGCAATCAGCGAAATTGGTACAATAGATGACGGTACTGAAAAAAATCTGTTTGTCTCAGCTAGAGAATTTGCTTATTGGGGCAATCTTCATTTAAATCAAGGTGTGATAAACGGTAAACAAATTGTTCCAAAAGAAGTGATAGAAATTGCGACAAGTTTGCAGAGTCCTACATTTATAAATAATGAATTACCACAAAACGGGTTATTTTGGTTTGTTCAAAATGAACCTGCGCTTTTAAGTGAGCTTGGTGAACGAGTTCCAAAAGAATCTTATCAAATATTAGGAATTACAGGACCGACTATTTTAGTAATACCTGAATATAATGTAGTTGTTGCGAAAATGTACAATAAAAGATACAACTACGGCGGTGATAATTATTTATATTATTTACGTGAATTTAGCAATTTAGTCGCTGATACATTTCGTAACAGTAATAGGGCATAATTACTCCTATAATGAAAAGGAGTGAAAGAAAATGAAAGATAAAATAAATAAAAACAAAAAACAAGACATTAAAGATGTAAATACAGAACAAAATGCGATTTATAGCGATCCTAAAGACGCAGCTAATATGCAAACTGTACCTCAGCCGAAGGACTTTGATGAAATCGAATATTAATTCCTTATCCGACTATATAATGAATGAAAAATACATCTTAAGTCCCATCACATGTAAGAAATTATTTGGTAATATATATACATAAGCATTTGAAAATGTCTTATCTTAACAAAGCTTTCTTGAAATATATCTGTATATAACCTGCAAAAAGACACTTCATAATGGAGTGTCTTTTTGTGTATATGAACTTAATTACCATTTTCCGTACAGTATCTTGCAATTTATGATGGATATACTAACTGTGAAAATTCATGTCATGATAAAAGAAGGGGACAGTTAGTATGAAACAAAATTCTATAAATCCGTTACTAATTGTTCTAGGTACAATCATTGTTCAAATTGGCCTTGGAACAATTTATACATGGAGTTTATTTAATCAGCCCCTTGTCAGTAAGTTTGGATGGAACCTCAATTCGGTAGCGATAACTTTCTCCATAACAAGCTTTTCTTTATCATTTTCAACTTTATTTGCAGGAAAGTTACAGCAAAAATTAGGACTTCGTAAACTTATCGCTACTGCAGGGATTGTACTGGGACTCGGCCTAATACTTAGTTCGCAAGTTTCTTCCTTACCATTACTATATTTATTAGCTGGTGTCGTTGTTGGTTATGCAGATGGAACTGCTTATATTACATCACTATCTAATTTAATTAAATGGTTTCCAAATCGAAAAGGGCTTATTTCTGGTATATCTGTTTCTGCATATGGAATGGGCAGCTTAATCTTTAGATATATAAACGGAAGTCTTATCGATAGTCTTGGTGTATCGCAAGCGTTTTTATATTGGGGGATCATTGTTTTGCTTTTAGTATTAACCGGATCGTTCTTCTTACGTGAAGCAACAGTAAGTAACACCGTAACTGAGACTTTACACAATGATTATACGCCTCGTGAAATGATACGAACGAAACAAGTATATCTCTTGTTTTTTATGCTATTTACATCGTGTATGGGCGGTCTGTATTTAATCGGTATGGTAAAGGATATTGGGGTACAGCTTGTTGGGCTAAGCGCAGCAACTGCTGCTAACGCCGTCGCCATGATTGCAATTTTTAATACAGTAGGTAGAATCGTTCTTGGAACGTTATCAGATAAAATTGGTCGAATGAAAATTGTCTCTGCAACGTTTATTATTATTGGATTGTCAGTCTTTACATTAAGTTTCATTCCATTAAATTATGGAATTTATTTCGCTTGTGTAGCAAGCGTTGCCTTTTGCTTTGGTGGTAACATTACTATATTTCCAGCCATTGTCGGAGATTACTTCGGCTTGAAAAACCATAGTACAAATTACGGAATTGTTTATCAAGGTTTCGGATTTGGTGCACTTGCAGGTTCATTCATCGGAGCATTACTTGGTGGATTTCAACCGACCTTTATTATAATCGGTGTTTTAAGCGTTATTTCCTTCATTATTTCGATATTAATTCGACCGCCAAAAGCAGAGAAGGAAAAGGAACTTAAACATTTACATCGGAAAGTAGCTTAATTCTAAAAAAGAGCCCTCATATAGGGCTCTTTTTTAGTACGAAATATTTGATTTTCCCTTTTTTCTTATTGTGTAGGAAGAATGGTGTTACTTAATTGAAAGTGAAATGATTTGAGAAGCAGTAAAGTTATTTATTTCTTAATGAACTAAGTAACAGTTTAGCAGAATATTCATATCGTTTCATAAAGGAACTAAAATATTGTTAAAAAACATTAAGAAAATTACATTTAACCGACTTTGTAATGAAACGTGCACGTCATTTATAGACCATTATTTACTTATAAATTTATCATGAAGGTAGTTGGCTTATATTGGTTACAACCATAATTTCTTCTGTTGTGGCATTCGCTACAACAAATATTGATGATATTTTTATACTCCTTGTTTTATTTTCACAAGTAAAGACAGGAGTATGCAAGGAAGAAGATAGAACTTTCCAGAGAAAAACTAAGATGAAAGAACTTTATATTGTTATTGGACAATTTTTGGGATTTAGTGTAATTATTTTTCTAAGTATTATTGGTTCCTTAAGCTCTTTTTTCATTCCTACATCGTGGATCGGATTATTAGGATTTGTGCCAATTTATATGGGTGTTAAAGGAATATTCTCGCTTCGTTCTAACAAAAGTAATGAAGTCATTGATAACGCTTCTGGTTCATTATTTAAAGTAGCTGCGATTACATTAGCTAATGGAGCTGACAATATCTCAATTTATATACCAATGTTCGCTAGTCAAACCTTGGAAGCAAATATCGTTACATTAATTATCTTTTTTTCCATGATAGCAATATGGTGTTTTATTAGCTACACATTGATAAGAGCGCCTATTTTAGCTAAAGCACTTGAGAAAAATAGTCATATTATAGTTCCAATTGTTCTAATTGGTTTAGGAATATTCATTCTTTTTCGCAGCGATACAATTGCATTATTTTATTAAAATGAATTGAACAACGTATAAAGCCTTATTACAGATGAAATGTAGTAGGGCTTTTCTTTATTTTAGTGAACTGAAACAGTGACCTACAACTTTTAAGTTAGACAGGACATTACGATTATTAAATTGAATAGATACCATAAAAGGAGCGTGATTATTAAAGTGAAAATAATAAAACAATGGATCCAGGAAGATAGTGATTACATAAGAGAAAAAGTAATTGAATATAATCAAAAACATATTTCGGATGAAGAGAAAAAGCCCTCAGAAAAAATTAGTTTTATAGTGAAAAATGAAAATGAAGAAATAGTAGGCGGAATAACTGCAATTACATTTTGGCACCACGTACATGTTGATTTCCTGTGGGTTTCTGAAGAATATAGACACGAAGACTATGGAACCAAGTTAATAAAACGTATTGAAGAATTTGCAATTGAAAAAGAGTGCAGGTTAATCAATTTAGATACTTTTAGTTTTCAGGCACCTGATTTTTATAAAAAGTATGGATATAAAGTAATTGGGGTAAGTGAAGATAATCCTAAGGGACACAATCGATACTATTTAGAAAAAAGGTTATGAAGTATATAGAATCCAAAAATGAATCAATTAGAGCATAAAGAGCGTACGTTGAATAATCAATTTCAAAATACGCTCTTTTTTATTTTGTAATGAAGGACTATCGATTATTAACTTTGCTAAGAGCAGATAAATGAAATACTCAATTAACTTTTTTATATTTTAAAACGAATAAATGGTAGAATGTAACAAAGATAGAAAATTCCCATTATTAGAGGTGGAATTAGATGAAAAAAGTAAATGTTACATATGCACTTTTATACGATAAAACGAACGAAAAGATCTTAATGGTAAAAAACAAAGGGAAAAATGGTTCTTATTATACATTACCAGGTGGCGCAGTTAAATTTGGAGAAACGTTAGAAGAGGCAGTAATTCGGGAAGTGAAAGAAGAAACCGGATTACATATAACTGTAAATGGTATTTGTTACATTAGCGAAGCCTTTTTTGAAGAGAGAGGACATCATGCAATTTTCTTTAATTTTTTAGGCGAAATAATCGGCGGAGAGACATATATATCAAGGCCAAAAGAAATCGAAGAAATTACTTGGATGGAATTACATAGAGCAGTACCTCATTTACGTATACCAAAACACTTATTAAATATATTACAAAGGAAAGAAACAGTACCTTACTTTTTTAACGGAACAATCATTCATCAATCTTCATAAAATTATCATTTCATGTAAGGCGGGGAAAAAATGGAGTTTATCGTTAATCACAAACATTTCACACAAGCACTTTCAGATGTAAGTAAAGCCATATCGACAAAAGTTTTAATTCCTATATTATCTGGCATAAAAATAACAGCAGATAAATCTGGAATTACTTTAATCGCAAGTAACTCGAATATTTTCATCGAAAAATTTATACCTAGTTCCATAGATGACGAACAAATTACGACTATCTTAAAAGCAGGAACAATTGTTGTACCTGCAAAATACTTCATTGAAATAATAAAGAAAATGCCAAGTGATATAGTTATAAAAAGTAAGAATGAGCAAACAATTACCATACAGTCAGAAGAAATCACTTTAAACTTAAATGGCTTTTCAGCAAATGAGTTTCCAAACGTACCACTAATTGACGATCATGCAGAAATACAAATAGAAACAAAACAATTGCTTGATGCGTTTAAACAAACAGTCTTTGCAGTAGCAAAAAATGAATCTAGACCCGTTTTTACCGGAGTACATATCAAGTTAGACCATAATAAATTAATTTGCGCTGCAACTGATTCTCATAGACTAGCTGTATGTGAAACACTAATTTCTACTAATATGAAAGCAAATTGTATTGTACCAAGCGCAACCATTCATGAGCTTTTAAAATTAATGAACAGCAATTTAGAATTCGTTTCTATTTATCTTTCAGAAAGTCACATTGTTTTTACATACGGCACAACTACTTTATATTCAAGACTAATCGAAGGGAAATATCCTAATATTTCTACTCTCATTCCAAATGAATTTCAAACGGTTATTACCATAGATAGAAAAAATATATTACAAGGTGTAGACAGATCAAGTTTATTAGCAAGTGAATGGGAAAACAACAACGTTAACTTAGAAATCATAAACGAATCCACAATTAAGATTTCTTCTAACGCTTCTCAGGTTGGGAAAATATCCGAGAAGCAACAAATAGATGGGCTTCAAGGTGAAAAACAATTAAATATATCTTTCGATGGACGTTTTATGGTTGAAGCCTTGAAAGCAATAAAAGAAGAAACAATTACTTTAAGCTTTGGTGGCTCAATGAGACCTATATTGATTGAAGCAGGAGAGCAATCTGTAGCAGTGCACCTTATTTCACCAGTAAGAACTTATTAAAAAAGGAAGGAATCACATAATGTACAAGCATACTTTATGTTTTATAAAAAGAAATGAAGAGATACTTATGTTAAATAGAGAATATGACCCTGTAAAAGGATTATGGAACGGGGTAGGGGGGGAAAATAGAACCACGAGAATCACCGTTAGAAAATGCGATTCGCGAAATAAAAGAAGAGACAAGTATAGATGTTAAACAAAAGCAAATTCAATATAAGGGAATTATCAAGTGGGAGGACTCTTCGTACTCTGGCGGCATGTATATTTATGTAGTAGAACTTCCATATGACTTTACATTTGAAACACCTAAAAAAGTATCCGAAGGGATTTTAGATTGGAAAAGTGTATCTTGGATATTAAGCGACTATAATTACGGTGTAGGAGAGATGTTACCTAAATTATTACCTGAAGTACTTCATAACGATTTGATATTAGAGTACAATTTTGTTTTATCCAATCATAAATTAATAGATTATAGGAATGAAGAATTAATTAAGCAGGATACTTCAATAAACTTCATTCATAATGCGGATCAATTATAGTCTGCAATGATTAGCAAAATAATTACAAACTAAATATAAAAGCCATAGTGTGTGATAAGTAACTAAGGATAAATTTTATATGAGGATGAGTGTGATGAAGAAACTAATTATTTTACTCATAGGTGTAGTTCTAATTACTTTTGCTTTTTATCAATACAATAATAAAGATGGTTTAACTAAAGATGATAAGTTGTATGTAGAAGACTTTAAAGGGAAAAATGATTCAAACAAAATTCAATCTGCTATTAATAAAGCAGAGTCTAGTAAAGTTAAAACAGTATTGCTTGATGATAAGAATTATAAAATCACGTCACCAATCATAGTGAAAAAGGGTGTGAAATTATTATTCGGTTATGGAACACAATTTGTCGTTGAGGGAAACTTTAGGGTTCTTGAACTAGAAAAAAATGCTTCTATAGAAGGAGCGTATATAGCTATCGATGATCCCAAGTTCAATTCAGAAGTAATCTATTTGGACGGCAAAAATAAGTACTATAACACTTGGAACAAAACACAAATAAAAGATATAAATATTATCAATTGGGCAGAAACAAACAAAGGGACAGGAATTTCATTATACTCCAGTGGAAAAGAAAACGAGATTTCATTTGTTAACTTTGAAAACATTAAAGTTGTAGGAATGGAAACTGGACTGAAATTAGTAGCAAAAAAACCGAGAGATGGAAATGCATGGATAAACGCTAATCGTTTTATAAATTTTTCTTTGGAGGACTGTGTAAATATGATTCATATGGATAGTCAAGTAACCACGCCAAATGAAACTAGTGGAAATCAATTCATAAACCTTCAAATACAGCCTTCAAATAAAACGAAAAGTATTATAAGAGTAAGTGGACAGCATAATGAGTTTCATGGAATGGTGTGGGATTTGAATAAAATAAAACATGAAAACGAACTTATTGAACTAACCAATAAGAGCATGAATACAGTGATTAATATTACCTCTGTACCGATAAATAGAGTTTTAGATAGTGGGAAAGCAAATATAGTGAAATAAGTTTAAATACAGTAAAAGAGCGAATTCCTTAAAAGAAGGTTCGCTCTTTTTTATTTATAATTAAATTTCTCTCCACCAGTTTGATGACGGATAATCTGTAGATTTTAATGTAATAGTTTCACCAATTTGTGGCGTTGTAATATGAACTCCTAAACGATTTGCTTCTTTCGTAACTCGTTCAACTGGATCGCTCCATTCATGTAATGCTAATGTAAAAGCACCCCAATGAATCGGAAGAAGTAGTTCGCCTTTAACGTCTATATGAGCTTGTACCGTCTCTTCTGGTAACATATGAATAGCAGACCACCTCGGATCATATTGCCCGCATTCCATTAACGTAAGGTCGAATGGACCATATTTATTACCAATTTCCTTAAAGTGAGGGGCATAACCGCTATCACCACTAAAGAAAATTTTAGTCTCTTGACCAAGAATAAGCCATGAACACCATAATGAACAATCTCTATCTGTCATACCTCTTCCAGAGAAATGTCTTGCAGGAGCACATACTAACTTAATATTATCAAACGTAATTTCGTCCCACCAATTATGCTCACTAATTTTACTAGGTGAAACACCCCATTTCATTAAATATTGCGCAACTCCAGTTGGAACATAGAAGTGCTTTGCACGATCTTTTAACTGTATAATACTTTTGTAATTCAGATGGTCATAGTGATTATGAGAGATGATAATCGCATCAATTTCTTGAAGGTCTTCACGTTCTAAAGAAAACACACCACTATAACGTTTGCTATTAAACACAGGAAACGGGGAAGAGGCATCTCCAAACATAGGGTCTAATAACAATTTTTTACCTTTTATTTTCAAAAGAGAAGCAGAGTGTCCAAACCACGTCACACTATCTAAAGACTCATTATTTTTATTTGATAAAACGATAGGTAAATTCTTTATAGGACGCAGTTTTGATTTCGCTTTAAAGTAATCAGTCATTAAACCAATAATATCTTTCGGTTTAAAACTTACATCAGTATGAATTTGATTTATATATTTCTTTTTCATTCGTTCTCCTTTTTACGTTTAACAATATACGTATGTTGTTATTGTAGCTATTTGTAGTTTAAACGAAATCATTTTACCTTTCACCGTAATTGCAGTACATTTCATAAATTTGTCAAATTCATTATTCTTATATACAAAATAAAAACCATGCAGCAGACAAAACGAATACGAAGTAAATGTAAATTGTTTTAATTTTGTAAATTTCTTCTTATAAGTAATATAGAACATATGTTTCGTTATATGTTATAGAAGAAAATATGTCTCTAATTATTAAAAGGAAGGAGAGGACGTAAGTGCAAATAGAGAGAAAAAAGAAATCAAAATGTAAACTGTCAAAATCTGAAATCATTCATTTGTATGCAGAAGGAAAGAGTACCTCAGAAATCGCTATGCTTGCTAATATGTCTGCAAGGTATATTCGTATGGTTCTATCAGACAGCAACGTTCCAAGGCGCGCTATAGGGAGTTGGAAGAGAAAGTATGACATAACAGAAAATTATTTTAAAACGTGGTCAAATAACAAGGCTTATATATTAGGGTTTATAGCAGCAGATGGTGTCATACAAAAAGAAAATCAATGCGTCAGTATATCACAAAAAGAAAGTTACATTTTAGAAGCGATAAAAAAAGAATTAAACACCAACCAGCCACTTTATCAAAACAAAAAAACAGGCGTATATATGCTAAACATTAATAGCAAAACAATAAAAGATGACCTTATGAACATACACGGAATTATGCCATGTAAATCATTTAACATCGAATTTCCATTCGTGCCAGAAGAATATTTACATCATTTTGTTCGTGGGTATTTTGATGGGGATGGTTATGTCAAGTATGAAACTTATACAGTAAGCTTTGTAGGAGGATCATATAGCTTTATGAATTCTTTAAATCAGGTACTACAAAATCACAATTTACCAACCGATTTACTAAATCAAAATAAACATTATCGCGTCATTTTTACCGGAAGAAAATCAATACAACTATTTTCAAATTGGATTTATAAAGACACAGATATTTATTTGCATAGAAAATATGAAGAATTTCAGAAAGAAAGACTAAGTCTAGATCAATTAAAAGATCGAAAACTAAAAAGAACTCAAGCCGCTGTTAAGCAGAGAAAACAAAATTTCCTTAAGGAATATATGAAAAATAAATGTATCGCTAAAACTTGTTCCAATTTAGAAATAAAGGAACCAACTTTTAAAAGTTGGTTAAAAAATGATAATCAATTTAAAAAAGACTATGAAAGAATTCATTCATTATAAAAATGCAAGAAACCTTAGTATATCTATGCTAAGGTTTTTAATTTGATCTTATTAAAGGATACTTATTTTCATTTATAGAACTTAGTAAATACATAGATTTTACAATGAATTTACTAGTAAGGGAGGGAATATGAAATTCTCACTAATAATAGTCTGGAGAATATATTACATACAGGTTATGAAGCTAAAATGATTTCGTCTGGAGATAATTCGCCATCTATAAAAATAAAAGGGACGAAACTTCAATATTTACTTGTAATGCTTCATCTTGGTTTTGGGTCAAATGCTATAAAAATAATGCTAAGTTGGACAAATGAAGAATTTGAAATACACATCAATTCATTAAAATTAGAAGGGGGCTACTATTCAACATGTAAGGTTATAGCAGCTTAGAAGGAAAAAAGATGCTATAACCTTTGTGAACCTCTAATTAAACCAACACTTAAGATCCTTGAAAAGCATTCAAATCAAATTGGATCTATTTAAAAAAGAAACGACACGTTTAATCATTTATCTAAAGAATCGTATAGTCTTTTACTGTATAGTGATGTGTTATTAGATTTCGGACAAATAAATTACATTGAAGAAAACTATTTAAAAAAGAAACGACCTTTAAGAAATAAGAAAAGATATTATTATGCTATTCAAGAACAAGAACTAACAGATATAGAGGCTTTCGGAAGGTTTCGTAGCAGCAGATAGACAAAAAGACGTACATTTATTTAAACGTAGTTTACGAAAAATTAGGGTTATATCAAAATTCACAACCTGTTATCCCTGTATTTAAATCAACAGACTTATTTATACTTAACGAAATTGCAAACACAATCAGTGAAGATTTAGTCTTATTGTTTAAAGAAAACGATAAACCTTTAAAACAATACTTTGCCAGCAGCAGATACTCAAAATAAATTACTTATGAAGAGTTTTTTATCTGGTGGTATCACTTTTTCTATACAAAAGTAACTGAAGAATTAATAAAACAAGGTGTAATTATAACAAGCACACAAAAAAATCAAACGTACATAATCCATTAATAACTTTAAATTAAAGTGCTAATATACTTTTACAAATGTAGCAGCTGAATGGATAAATAATTATTAGTAAATAAGGGATAATCTGAAATTAAAAACTAATATAAAGAAAATAAGATATTTAAAGAGGAGAAGAGCCATGCAAAAGAAATTTATCAATCCAGAAACGATGCCATCAACTTTTGGATACTCACATGTAGTCGAAGTTACTAACGCTAAACGAACAATTTACATATCTGGACAAGTAGCGATTAACACTGATGGTCAAATAGTCGGCATTGGTGATTTAGCTACACAAACACGACAAGTTTTCGAAAATATTAAAAGTGCATTAGAAACTTCGGAATTAAGATTTAATGATGTAGTAAAATTAACATTTTTCTTAACAGATATTTCTCAAATGGCCATTGTTAGAGATATTCGAGATCAATACATTAACACTAACAATCCACCAGCAAGTTCAGCTGTAGAAGTTAGAAAGCTTATTAACGATAACTTATTAATTGAAATTGAAGCAATTGCTGTAGCAAACTAGTTATAAAAACGTATTCGCAATCATATCAATACAATTCGTTTAAAATGGACACATTAAACGAATTGTATTTTTTATTATTTAAAATCTAATTTATATCCGAAAATATTATTATCAATAGCTAATGAAACAAATAACTACTTATCCAGTCACGCATTACTAATTCAGTAAAAAAGGGGAGTGTAACAACCTATACTAATGTTTAATAAGTTTATTATTTTTTACAGTTAACATAATATATATTATAGGCAGTTACAGAAACAAAGCAACATCAGGTATCAAAAACCAAGTAAACTATACTTAATGAGACGAAACGGAGATTTTCAGTGAGATTCACATAAAATCTTATTTAAACGCATTTATACAGTTTTTTATCGTAGTTATTAATCCATCACAGCAAATCTTAATCAATAATCGATTAAGATTTAACGAATCAAAATCATTTTTGGTCGGCAAGAAATTTTTACGCGAAAAAATTATTTCTATACAAAATATAAATTACTAATTTTATTTTATGTTTAACTTAATGAATTTATTGCTATTTACACACGTTTTACAACTTTATATTATTTGTTGTTATTTCCGTTATTTACGCTTGACTTTTATTATTCCTATTGTTCTACACTCTAGTTAACATAACGTTTATTTTTAACATAAAAAAATCTCCCTCACCTTCAGGAAGATTTTTTAGCTTGCTAGTATTTCATTTATATATTTTTAGTAGCAATCCCAGTTGTAAATGACATTGGAAAAATCTAGATTTAACAAATCGTCTTTTTTTATAAAGAAATTAGCAACACCAGAATCTCCCCACATAATATTTAATGAATCATCTGTATCAATTTGCAGTAATAATATATCATGTTGTTGGTATTTTTCTTCCCATTCCCTTGGATCTGTCTGTGTGAAAAATGGATAACCACCAATTTTATGTCCGAAATCTTTACATAAATCATCATACAGTTCGCCTAATTCTGTATTATTTTCTTCATCAACAATTTCTTCCCAATCAATATCCTCACTAAACATCTTTTCAAATCGATAATCTCTAGATGTTATGGGTTGATAATCTAATTCAAATTGTAATTTCGCTGCTTCAGGTATGATAAAGTCTTCTAATTCTAAAGTGTTTAAATAACTAAAATCAGTAATCACCTTATTTAAATCTTCTGCAATTGTAGAATGATACATAATTCGAAAGTCTTTTTGGATTGTTGGGTGATCAAAGTCTGCTCCATAAAGCTCATCACTAGCACTTACGAAAAACTGTAACATTCCTTTTTGAGGCATATATTCAACTTGTGGCATTTCTTCAAAGTTTAACTGCGCAAGTAACATCATAGGTTGTCCATTTGAATCTTTAGGATGCTCTTGATCTATAGGTAAATACGGATATCCACCAAACTTGCTCTCAAAAAGAGTTGTCTCTGCTTTCGTTCCAGCCACTTTAATATACGGTTTCACACTTTCTTCTAAAATATTACGATACTGTTCTAGTTCTTTCGGAATTTGAAGTTGATACGTATTCTTCATCGCATTTGCCTCCCTTTAAAAATGAATTGAAAATGCCTTACTTAATTATATAGCAAGAAATGGCTTAATTGAAAATTGTTAAAAATCCGTTTTTACCCTCGTTTTTTGCGCACTTGGTGGACAAAGTAAATTGTGTTCTAATACCTTTTTATTTATAGTTCGAATTAAATCCGCTGCTTCTGCAGTATTTGTATTTTCTTTTAGTTTTTCTTTTAAGTCATCAATTTCCTTTGAAAGCTCAATCCACCTAGGTAAAACATGATTATTTTTCAAAGTTCTATACAGTTGCTTTTCAGGATTGTACGAAAGGTCTTTATCAAGATTAAGAGGTTTCCCTTTACCAGGTAAATTATCAAAAGACCCTTTCTTTTCTGCTTCTTTAACGATAGAACTAATATGATCCTCATACGTATAGGACCAAACTTTCTCATCTTTTACTAAAATCTCTTGCTTTTTTAGTTTTTTATCTAGTTCTTCTTGATTCATAGATTCTCTCTCCTTTTTATTTTTTAGTGTCGTTTTTGTAAGTTCTAATGCCCTTAATCCATCGAATAGCTTTTCTCGCCACCACACGCTATCATGTCCACCTTGAAACTCTTCATAAGTGAATTTGGTATTTCTTTTGTTTTAAAGCTCTATACAGGCGGCTATTAGCCGTTAAAAGAGGTTTGTTTTCAAGTTCTCCTACTGCTATGTAAGAGTTAAGATGAGTCGCATTAGAATCTATTGATGAAATTTGATTTTCAATCCAAGAAATTGTATTTTCATAATCATTCTTTTTCCAATGTACGGATCCAGACATTGACAACACATTCCCGAAAATATGTGGATTTTGAAGTGCTGCATAAAAAGCTGCTAAGCCACCAAGGCTGAAACCAGCAATTGTTGTATGTTTTGCTTCTTTATACACACGATATCTAGTTTCAATCCACGGAAGTAATTCACCTGTTAAAGATGTATTCATTTTATCGTTATAAGTTAGCTCTTCTAATCGATCAACAGGATCTATAGCAACAGCAATACACGATGGGATTTCTTTTTCGTAAATTAAATAATTAAGTGTTTTTGCGATTGAAAGGTTATGAATGAATTCCCATCAAATACAATGAGAAGTTCTTGAAGATGTGAAGTGTGAGAATAATCATGAGGCGTATAAATATGAATTTTGCGTGTGTTATTTAAAATCGAACTATAAAAAGAGTATGTTTCAATCTTTCCGGATGGATAATGATTTGAAGGAAAACGACTGCTATACTGCACTTCCATACCTATTTTTAACACAGACCCTTTATTGGTACCTTCTCCAAATACATTTTCATTAAATTGGTCTAGTCGGTACTGTTCACTACGCTTTATCCAATCATTTTCGAAAAAATCGTTTACTGAAAAGTAATAAGTTGAAATAAACCTCTTATTCGTCCTAAACGTAACATGCTAAATATCTGTCTGTAACAATCGTTGCAATTGATTTACAGACAGATCTCAACCAGGAAAACTACCGAATACATAAACGTTTTCAGTTTTTCGGTCCCCTAACCATATATACGTTATAAGCTTATACTGATCATCTACAGGACATTGTTCTATTAGTGGTGTATGATTTGACTTTATTTCATGCAGAAAGGTATAAAAAGCTTTCTCGTTTCCATTTTCTAATTGATTATTAAGTTCCTCTAACTTAGGACTAATTATTGAAGTCACCCCTCTTCCTCCTTTGTAGTATTCTTTATGTATTTTTTTCTTCGCATTAGAATTCCTATATAAAAGTAGTCGTAAGTTATGTGTTTAAAGGAGTTATGTATTAGAAAAATGATCAATTGCTTGAATAGAAAATTCCAATGATTTTATTCTTCTTTCTAAAAGTGTTCTTTGAGGACTCTCGAGCTTTGACTTAACATAAATCTTTTCAATTGATGGAAGCAAACCAATAAGAATATTTCGAGCGTCTGCTAAATCCTCTTGCGTGTAATGATGGGTTTCTTGATTCCAAATGCTTTCTAACATAGCTAAGCCGATACTAGCTGCTTTGAGTCTTTTTTTCACTAAAGTAGTGTTTGAGCCTTTTTGAGTCATCTGTGATAAGGCATTTTCAAGTTTACGGATTGTTGACTGTAAAGACTTTATTGATTCTACTTTATCTACATTTGATACGTTTTCCATATTAAACCTGTCCCTTCTTCATTTCTAAATTAGTTTTCTTGATATTTGATAATACCATTAAGAAACGAATTTTACTCGAAATATTTGAGTTGGACATGAATTTAAAGGGAAACAACTAACAAACTTCTCTCTCCTCCCTTGCGCCATTCTATATGTACTTCTTTTTTCTCGTTAAAATACCTACATGGATAAGTTGTAAATATTGTATATTTTATGAACAAAAAACGTACAAGCAGCATCACTTGTACGTTTTAATTTTTATTCAGTAAGATAATAAAGTAATAGCTTACGGGTCTTTTCATAATTCATGAAATCTCTATATAAAATGGGATACTTCATAATCTTTGTTTCTAGAAAACAATATTGTGGAAACCATTCAAAAAACGATTTCCTTAGCCATTTTATTTGATTAAACACAATCTCCTGTTCATTGTTATTAAGTACGTAACTTAAAGTACCTGCTGTATGCATCCAATAATAATTTAAATCAGCGCTTATACAATTATCTTCAGTAAACATATTATTAAAATCTTTTCGTATTTTTCGAATGTCACAATTCGGAAACGGTTTATACAGTGGACTATGCATTTTCTGCAATTCCTTAAAAATAATTTGTTTTCCTAACTTCAACTTTCCACCCCTTTATTTCTCTATCCAATTTAATACGTTTTCATAATGATATTGAGCATCTGTATAGCCAAGATTATATAAATTAACGAGCTTTTCTTTACTTCTTTCTATCCCGCTTATTGGAAGTTGTACGCTAGGCTGAATGATATAAAAGTTATCTTTTTGTCCTATTTGATTCATATAAGATATCGTCTCATTATAAAAACGATAATGTTCTACTAAAGATTGTGCGATATTCGGATATTTCCTATATAAAATTTTAGCTAGGCCTGAAAATTTATTTCGCTGCTTCTCATATCCTTCTGGCTTTGTCATAATTACAACGTTTTTTTGATAACCATCAGTTTGAGCTTTTAAAACCGGAATAGGATCTATAATTCCTCCATCTAGCAATTTTCGATTATCATATTCTACAGCAGGTGCTATAAACGGTACAGAACTTGAGGCACGAATGATTTTTAAAATATCATTTCCGTGTTCTGTTTTATTATAATAAATAGCCTGTCCTGATTCGCAATCAGTCGTCCCTATGACAAACTGTTCATTTGAGTTTAAGAAAGTTTGAAAATCAAATGGTACAATTTTATTAGGTACTTCATCAAATAAAAAATCCATTCCGAATAATTCACGTTTTCGAATCAAATTTCGATAAGATATATAACGGTGATCTGCTACTAGCTCTGTATTTACTTTTTTATTTCTTCCTTTTTGACGTGATAAATAAGTTGCTCCCATACAGGCTCCAGCCGATACGCCGACTACATAAGGAAAGAATAAGTTCTTTTCCATAAAATATTCGAGTACGCCTGCAGTATACAAACCTTTCATTCCTCCGCCCTCTAATACTAAACCGATATTTTTCATGCTATATCCCTCTGCTTCTTTTTTCTTACTTACATATTAGCATAAGATATTAAGATGAGGTTATATAAATGAATTGCAACAATAACCAGAAACTACTAAAGTAATATCATAATTTCTTAGTAAATGGCATGGTACAATATAAGTAACACAATCCACAAATAATGGAGGAGGAATTTCCTATGGGTTTATTTAGCGGCATTTTAGGAAATGCATCAAATGCGAGTACAGAAAGTGTTGAACGTGATTTAGAGAAGATTATGTTAGATGATGAAAAAGTTGAACATGCTTATAAATTAATTCGTGATTTAATCGTATTTACAAATCGTCGTCTTATTTTAGTAGATAAACAAGGAATATCAGGTAAAAAAACAGAGTATCATTCTATTCCTTATAAAAGCATTACACAATTTAGCATTGAAACAGCTGGACATTTTGATTTAGATGCTGAACTTAAAATTTGGGTATCTAGTTTGAGTACGCCAATTACAAAGGAATTTAAAGGTGACGATAGTGTTTTAAGCATTCAAAAAGCATTGGTAACATATACGACGAAATAGTTGGTTTGTGCATGTTTATTCGTTTTTAAAATTACTAACCCGAGTATTTTGGAAGAATATACATAAATTTTGTATATTTAATCGAAAGTAACATAAAAAGGTAAAGCGTATTTCAAATGCTTTACCTTTCTTTTTTGTAAAAAATAAGTGTAGTTTTATCATTTAATTTCTTTATTACTTCTGTTCTTTTATACTCCATTTTTTCGTATATAAAACAATTTCTTTCTTCTTCTAAAATCGTAGCAAGTTCAAAACTACGTGCTTCTGGAAACATCTCTTCAATTAAAATAAGTACCTTCTGAGCAATTCCTTTTCCTTGATAGATTGGATGAATAAACATTGGACTAATCCAAAATTTATAAGGTAGTTCTTTTGGGGATATACATATCGCTCCAATAAGTTTCGAATCTATTATCATCTTATAAAAATTACTGTTGGGATTATTTATTCTAAAAATAGTTTTTTCAATAGATTCATTTGCTGGGTTTGTTTCATAGTCTTTATATTTATTTAATAGAGGGCTAAATAAGTCTATTTGCATTTGAAATAAAACTGCTGCATCACTTTCTGTCGCCTTCTCTAATGTAATCTCCATATTACCAATTTAGTCGCTTTCTTAATGAAGTTATATGAGCTGTATGATGACGTCCGTGCCATGCGTATAGTCCTATTGTAGCAGCAAGTTTTGTTTCACCAGTCTCTGGATGGTTAAATGTCTTTTCCAAATCTTCAAGTTCTAAAGAATATAAAAGGTTAACCCATCTTTTATGTAATGAATCTAACATAACTAGTGAAACATCTACTGGTAATTTAGAATCAGGTAATTCCGCCCACTTCTCTTCTTTATATGGTTTAATCGTGGGATTCTTTTCTGTTAGTGCTAATTTAAAGCGTATGTAACTATTCATGTGGCTATCAACAACGTGATGGACTACTTGGCGAACTGTCCATCCACCAACGCGGTACGGTGTGTCTAACTGTTTCTGATCTAAATCTTTGATTGCCTTCGTTAGTTCATTAGGTAAATCTTCAATTTCTTGAATCCATGTATCTATCATTTCTTCAGTTATAGGACGTTTGTATGTAAATTGCCCAATTGGATAACGTAAATCATTCATGAATAAGTCCCCCTTATTATAAGCGCGAAGTATTTCTCCAAATATAATGTACAAAATTCACATGTTCCCCATTTAATTGTACAGATGTTGTATCTGCTTCGTTTTGATAAGAAGAAAAACCGCTTTTTTCTAATACAATTTGTGATGCGAGATTATTAGTAGTTGTTTTAGCATGAACCTCATTAATTTTATTATTTTTCGCTACGTCTAAAATTAATTTTACAGCTGCTGTTGCAACTCCTTTTTTAGTAAACTTTTCTCCGACCCGATAACCTAACGAACTGATTCGAGTTTCTGAATCTACATCTACTAAATTTATTCGTCCTACAATTTCATTTTCTTCATTACGAATTATATAAAAATAAGAATCTCCATTCGCTTGTTCTATTAACAAATCATCTAGTAGTTTTTGGAAATATTCAAAATCAAAATATTGCAAGCCACGATTTGGTACCATTGTTTCAAAAAAAGACTTATTCGTAAGTTCAAACGTAAATAAATCCTTAGCATCGTGTTTCTTTAATTGTTCTATGTATATTTTCATCTCACTTACCCCTTCTATATCTACTAACTGTTATATATTCTTTTTAAATCTGTTAATTTCCTGCTATTTCTTTCGTTTCAGTAACACAACAAGTAGTACTTTTGGATGAAATAGGTGAAATGGACTACGAATTAAATTCATCACTCTTACTAATCGAATATAAACGTCAGAATCCGTTGCAGATAGTTGATATATTTGTTTCGTATACCATAGCTGAAATTTTTGCTTTATCGTTAATTCTCTTTTTAGCTGTGGATGACGTGATATTTCCGTTGTTGTCATTTCCCAAGGAGTTTGTATGATATGAGCGGTCTCATTATAAAACTGCTGTGTAAATGCATTATCGAGCTTTTGTCTTCTTTGTAAAAGTAACTGCAATTGGTGAGCTTCCATAGCAGCAACTGAAACACCTTGCCCGAAAACAGGATCAAAACGACAATGAGCATCTCCAACTACTAACAACCCATCTGGTAAATTATTCACTAAATCAAATCGCCGACGTACTTGATAAGGAATTTTATACGTTTTGATATCTGAAATTGCCTCAGCTTTATTTAGAAAATCTGTCACATTAGAAATTGATAGGTTTTCAGCAAAATCATAAAATTCCTCATCTGTTTGTGGTGCTTTCTCATTTGCATATCCACTAAAAGTAACAAAATAACGATTATCCTCAATCGTTTGAATAAGAACACCATACGGATTGTTAGGAAAACTTGGAGACATCAGCATATTACAGCAGTCTAATGTCTCATTTTCTTTAAGTTTAAACATTCTAGTTGCGTAAAATAAATCAATACGCACTTTCTCTTCTTGCACTTCGATTTCGTATTCTCGTAACCACGCTATGCTTTTTGAACTAAATCCACTTGCATCAATAATAATATCTGCTTGAATTTCTTCTTGCGTGCCTGTCTCTAAACATTTAGCTTTTACTCCACGTACTTTGTTAACCTTTCCATCTACTAATAACCCTTCAACCAGTGTTCCAAATTTACTGGTGATATTTGAAATCTGATGTATTCGTTTTTGGATATGCCATTCAAGCAAAAACCTACTTTGTTGAATCATATGTACTTCTCCTATGAATGGTTGTTTCCATAAACCAAATTGATGCCATTTTAAATCGCGGGTAAAGTTATTTACGATACTACCTGCTTCAATTAGTTCATTAGTGATATTAGGAAACAATTCCTCAATGGCTTTTTCTCCACCTTTTAACAACACATGAGGGTGATTACTTTGTGGAACTCTTTTTCTCGAAGCTTTTCCATCCCATCTTTCACCGGCTTCTATAATGATTACTTCTTTAAAAGTAGTTGATAATGCTTTTGCTGCGAGTTTTCCTGCTATACTTCCACCAATAACAATAGCTTTATTAAACATATTTTCCCCCTTAATGAAAAAAGACCCTGCCTTGTATGAATGAAACAGGATCTAAACGATTAGTTACTACATTAAAACACATGAGTAAATTGCAACGTTAAAATTAAAATACCTAATCCCCATACATAATACGCGAATACTTTTAAGGAATGATTTTTTAAATATTGTATCATCCATGAAACGGCTATGTAACCAAAGAACGCTGCTGATAACGTTCCGACAATTAAAGATGTACTTGAAATAGATTCTGCTTTCCCTTGAAAAACATCTGCAAATTGCAAAATGATAGCTCCGACAATGGCTGGAGTTGATAATAAAAAAGAAAAGTAAGCAGCAGTTTCACGGTCTAACTTTCTCCATAATGCAGCGACGATCGTCATACCAGAACGAGAAATTGCTGGGAAAATAGCAGCCGCTTGAAATGAACCTATAATTAATGCGTCTTTATATGTTATATCATCCATTTTTTTACGACCATTCTTTTGTTTATCTGCCATGTAGAGAAAGAATCCGGTCACTAAAAACTCCCAACCAATCGTGATTCCTGTTTTTGAAATATCTTCAAAGAAGTCTTTAAACAATAAACCAATTATAACTGCGGGTATTGTACCAACGATAAGTAATAACATGAGTTTTGAAAATGGGTTTTTAATTAAATATATAAATTCTTTTTTGTAATAAATAAACACCGCAAGTAAAGTCCCAATATGCAGCATTGTATCTAAAAATAAGCCTGCTTCATCTAATTGAAACAAATGCCTTCCTAAATAAAGATGACCTGTACTACTTATCGGTAAAAACTCTGTTAAACCTTGTATGATCCCTAATATAAAAGCTTCTAACCAATTCATGATGGTCCCCTTTCTTGTTTGCTTGTACCAATATATGAAGGTTAAATTTTCGATATGAAAAAAACTATATTTCTCTATGAATTTACTTTTAATTCATGGATATATGTAAAAAAGAGGTGAGAAGGCTTACTATGTGGCAACATATGAAATTCGGTAATGTCTTACTGTGGCTAGGGCCTATACTTGTGTTTGTAGGGTTATGTATGACAAATGTTATTTCTGATATTCCTTTCTTTGAGGGGAAACATAAAACGATTGGAATTGTACTTATATGTATAGGTGTATGCTGTTTTATTGTTGCTAATCATTTAAACAAGAGCAAAATATGAAGATTAAATCTAAATAAAAAAACAATCCCAGTATATGTACTAGGATTGTTTTTTTATTACTTATTTATAGAATACTTTATCAACGTTATACTTTGCTTTATATTCATTAATGATATATGTTTCGTAGATTTCTCTTTCTGTTGGATCTTCTACGATACATGCATCGATGCGGTATACTTCATCACGGTGATTTTTAATTGGTGATACATTGTCTTCAAAATGCTTCTTAATACGTTGTCTAATTTTACGAGCTTTACCTACGAATAGAAGTTCGTCATTAATATTGTAAAACATAAAAATGCCGCCTTTATCTCTAGGGAACAAGTGGAAATCAATAAAACCATTAATTGGAGTAATGATTGGCTCGTCTCCTTTAATAACTTGTTTACGTTCAGTAATTGAAACATCAGCTTCAGGAATATTAATTTTAATCAAGTTCATTCACGTCCTCTTTTATTATAAAGATAAATAATAGCATACATATGTTAGAAAAGCTACGTTCAGAGCCATATTTCATTTTATAATTCAAATATTATAGGTGTATCATGTAAACTCTTCTTCCAAACCATATGATCACTTGATTCTCCCCAATAGGCCTTCAGTACATAACTAGGCTCTCCAAACTTCTTCATCCATATACTTTGCGCTTTTTTGTATCCACTATCTAAACAGTATTCAGTTATTCCTCTGCTAAGTAACGTAAGAAACATTGTATTTAGTAGTAAACTTCCTATACCCTTTCTTTGATACTCCGGAAGTATAAATACAGTTCCTATTTCATACAAATCCTTAAGTACACCGCCTGTACAACTATTAATCAATGTACTTGCTGGACCAACTTCAATTGTTCCAATGATTTTATCGTAATTTGTATCAATTGCTAATAAAAAGTAACGTTTTTCTCCATTACTATCAAAATCTGTTTTCAAATATTGCTTTTTCATGTTAATTTCATTTTCTATGTCATCCAATAGTTGTGACAATCCTTCGTCTTTATATGTATTCGTAATAACTATACGGAAAAACAAGTGAAGATCCTCTAAATCATCCGAATTCGGTCTCCTAATTTCAACGTTATACATGATTTAAATCTCCATTCTATACAATTGTTAAAACCATACTTTATATACTCTATTCAACAATATTCTACAAAGCCCTGCATAGATCCAGCAGTATAGAAAGCTTAGTATAAATATTGATAAAATAATTTTTATATTCATAGTTGTATGAATAGCAGGACCAAGTACGGGAAAACGGAAAATATCTAGAACAATTATAATTCCTATTAGTAGACAAAGCGCAGAAAAGGAAACTACCCAAATTCTTCTCTTGAATTGTATAAAGGATAGTCCTAAAGCTATACCTAATAAGCCTGTAGTAAAGGGAAATACAATTAGTTCACTTGGCTCAATAATAAATAATAGGAGAATAGTAAGAATATAAGAAAGTATTCCCTCGCGAATAGAGTAGCAAATAGCCAAAAAAATTGGTAATGTCGCAAATGGGCTAATAAATAACCCTATAGCAGGAATTAAGTTACCTGCTGCTTGAAACATGGTGGACAAAGCACTCATTAAAGCTGTAATGACTAGCTTATTTGCTAGGGACAATTTTCCTTTATGTACAAAGTTCCCATCATTCTCTATCATAAGTTGACACCAATAATGTACAAACCGATTCATCAAAATACCCCCTAAAGATATCTAATTCATCACTTTCTATATTATTCATACACTAGTTGTTTATGAGCTGCTTTCTACTTGTTATGAATTACTAGACAATAAAAGGCTTTTAGGGGGACAAATTTTGCGTTTTGAAATAAAATGAAATCCTTGTATTATTAAACTGCGAGTGTATATCGCATTAAGGAATAATTTCAAAAATGGTACCTTTGTTAAAATCAGTTACTTTCATAGAACCGTAAACTCCTAAATATAACCGAGTTTGATCCAAATTTGTTCCTAAACTCATATAATAAGCTGCTTGCATGCCAAAATCATAATTAGTTTCAATTACATGAAAGTCAGTATGTTTACCGTCTGTACCGGCTTTAGTATATGCTAAAACACCCTTTACTGGTGGCCGAGAATCTTCTTTCTTAGCAAGGTCGGTAAATACAACACTACTATTTAAATTCGGGATTGCAGTTCCCATATATGGCTGAACTCCTGTTAGTGAAGTTCCTCCAAACTTATCTGGTCTGGGGTCTTTATGAAAATAACTAATTAGTGGCTGAATACGCTTTGCGGATAATTCTATTGTTTCATTATAATAAGCCATTGTTCTCACATCCAAAGCAGGATTATCAGAACAGTGTCTTATAAAAGAAGTAGGTAATTCCCCTTCCCATCCCCGCCAACCAAAATTAATAAAACCATCTTGTTTGGGAGTGAGTCTCATTACATGCATTTTAACAAGTTCGGTAACCGGTATCGCTTTATATTGAACAAATGAAAAAATAGACTCTACAATATCCTGTCCGACATTACCCACATATTTAATATATTGATTATAAAACCTTTGGAATGAAATGCCGGTTATATTACGAACACCTTTCGCAATTACTGTAAGTGTTTCTTGTATAGATAGGGGAAGTTCATTAAAGCGTGTAACAACTGGAGGATTATTTATGAATGTATTTTTACTTACATCAATTTCAATTATTTTACCCGCTATTTCTAAATCATCTTGGCTTAAATTAAAAGGATCATAACCCGACCCACCATCTCCATTTGTAAAAACAAGTTTTCCCGTTTCAGGAGAAAAATTCAAAGTATTCACTCCATTATGATTAAAAAATGGGCGTTTTATATTCAGTAATGTCCTACGTTTTTGAGGGTGACCGTTTGATTGTAAATTCCATTCTTCAATTGTATCAATATGATCATATTGAGTATCTCTATTTAGCCACTTTAAGTTTAAAGTTTTCGTGTCACAAGGATTCGGTTTAAATTGTTCAGAAAGTGCACCGGCTCCTTGAGTTCCAGCTGCTGAATAATGAAGATAAAATAAGCCGTTATGATTAAATTGTGGATGAAACGCAAGTCCTAGCAATCCTCGTTCATCATAACCACTACTAGAAACACCTTCTTCAGATGTACCTAATGTAATAATACGTTGACGAATATTTAAAAATGTTTTTATAGCTCCGTCTCCTATGTAGAAAATCTCCCCTAATTGTGTTGCGATAAATAGTCTTTCAGCCGACTCACCTGGAAGAATAGTTGTTTTTATTACAGTAGGTAAATTTATATTATGAACAATGGGTCGTAAACGAACTTTAACTTTTGTCAATTAACTTTACACCCCTTTATATTCTTTTTAATAGAAGAGTATGATTAGGGTGATCTTATTAGTATCAAATAAGTCGAATTCCTTTTTATTACAATTTTGTATATAATATAATTATAAATAAACTAGGGGTCTACTTATGACACTTTTACTACAAATCATCTTACCACTTATATTTGCACTATATTTATTTACCCTCTATCGTAATACAACTATTGGAAAAGCCGCTTTTCTTTTAGCAGTCATTATTGGGATTTTTGGTTTAGAGAACATTTTTCAACATGCTAATCTAACAGATCATGCTATTTATCCATATTGGGGCAGTTTGAAGGCTGTTGTTATCGTTTTATCAGTCGTATTTCTATTTAAAAAAGGTGGTTTAACAGGAGAATATTGATTTGTAATGCTGTACATATTTTCATATTAGACTGCTATTATTTTATAAAAAAAGCAATGTTTATGTAAAAACACGAAGGGATGTGTTGCATATGTCTATAAATATTATTTTTATAGTTTCTATAATATTATGGATTGTGTTGATTACAGAACTTATAAAACCTTCAAAAGAACAGAATGGACGAAAAATAGTAATGTTATTAACTGCTGGTTCCGTATCAACACTTATTTTGACAGTTTCATTTATTCAAAATATCTCGTTTTGGAATTGATAGTGATATAACTAACAAAAATATGTATACATAAAAAAGATTAGGACTGTACATATTAGATATATCTAATATGTACAGTCCTTTTGTTTACTAGTGGTTCACTTATAAGTATGTGATCCTTTTACAATTTGAATTTCTTTTTAACTTCCTTATATTTTCTATACGAACGTCTAACAACGTTTAACATAAAATACGGTATTTTAACAGGGAAAGGCAATTTATAAATGAAAGGCAAATAAAATGTAAAATATGCCTTTTCTAAGTCTATCCACTTACTATCTTCTTTTGTTTTTAAGAAATCAGATACATCGACTACATATCCCCTTCCTTTTTCCATCATCACATTTTTCCCGTGAACATCACAAGGAGTTAGTCCTTGTTTTCTTGCATACTCTAAAGCTTTATTTATATCAAGGATCACCTGCTTAGGAATTTTAATTCCCTTATGAATAGCATCGTATAAGGTAATTTCTTTTAAACGTTTCAATACTATGAAATTTTCTCCTTTATAAATAAGCTTCGAATAAGAAGGGTGATTTCCGATTCTGCGGTATACTTCTGACTCCTTTTCAATTCCTTCTCCTTCTCGCGCGTAAACTTTCACTACCCAATCTTTGTATTCTCTGTGCATGAATACTGCGGCATAATTACCTATCCCTAAACACTTCCAAAGTCTAGGAATATTATTAACTACTACAGGCTCGAATTCATCCTCGCTTCTTATGCTTACCTCTTTTAATAATTCGTCCTTTATTAATCCCACAAAACTATTTATACTCATCATTTCCACTCCGGTTTTGCTAAAAGGGGACTTACCCACATTTTAACGAAAATATACACTAAGCGAATTTTAGCATAAAACGAGTCATCTTTCTTCTTAAAATAAAAAATGACTCGTTTCATTTGAACTGTTGAATACTTAATATGTATTCCGCTATTCATAGCCAAAAACCGTACAACATAAAAATATTTCTAACTATTTTCATTTTTTCAGAGGAAACTGTATAGGGCTTTTCTTAGTGCAAGTTCTCTTGGTCATTGCCTATGCCAAATCCATATTTGTTCATCGTATAAGCATAACCTAACAATTGCGTACGCTTAGATGAACAAATAAATGGATTTAATCACAATTTGGTTAAAAAAAGACGCTACGAAAAATAAAAGCCTTGCTACATATGAATTGTAGAAAATTTTTTAAATTGCTCAATTCTTGTCCCACTCATATCTTTGTTAGCTAACACTTTAATTGTTTTAATAGTCTTTTGTTTAATTCCCACAATGCTGTTTTGTTGCTATCCCATTTCAAAAGTGTTACTGCTTCCTCAAAGCATAACCATCTATAATTTAAGTGTTCTTTAGATAATGAGATGTTTTTTGTAGGGACTTTAACTCCAAAAGAAAATTCTTTTATTACATAAACCTCATCTCCCCAAAGGAATCCTCCAACTACATCCTCTACTGGTAGTGAAGAAACAGAATCTAATTGTATATATGGACATTCTCTTGTAATACCAGCTTCTTCAAACGCTTCCCGTTTTGCTGATTCAATAGGAATCTCATCGTCTTCTCCACCACCAGCTATCCCTTGCCAATAACCATAATCACTTCGGTTGAAAATCGCATATTGAATAGAATCGTCAGTTTTTATATAAGGAAATATTAATACTTGATATGGTGCCCTCATTACTTAATCTCCTCTCGAAAATAAGCTTTAAATAAATATGAATAAAGAGCCGACATCACAATTCTACATTAATAATGCAGGTTTATGGTGGCGGCCCTCTATTTTTAAAGAATTTTATTTTTCATAAACAGGCTTACTCTTAACGGAGGAAAACCCTGCTTGTTTCCTATCGAATTCGCTTAGCATGGTTTTTTCTAAATGTTAGCAGTACCCCATATTATTCAATTGCACCAGCAACATCATAATCATTTAAATCTAATTCCATTAGTTGTCCCAGCGCTAATTTAGCAAGTTCAGACCCTAAATATGGACCTGCAGTTAAACCTGAAGCACCTAATCCGTTCGCAACGAGAATACCTTCAAAATTAGGGAGCGGACCAATAACAGGTAAGAATCCTGGCGTAAATGGTCTGAATCCAACTCTCGTTTCAAGCATTGTAGCATTTTCTAATCCAGGTGCAACTGTTAAGGCTTTATGGAAAACTTCATTTAAACCACCAGCCGTTACACGGTGATCGAAACCAGTATCATTCTCATGTGTTGCACCAATTACGACATGGCCATTGTCAAATGTTAAAATGTATTGATCATTTGGCGGCATAACAACTGGCATATTTTCTGTTGCTGTATTTTCCATTTGCAGGTGAACAATTTGTCCTTTTTGGAACGTAACTAAGAAGTTAATTCCTAAAGGGTTTAAGATTTCGTTCGCCCATGCACCTGCAGTTACAATAACCTTTTCTGCTAAAATTGTTGCATCGTTTACTTTAACTCCCGTAATATGATTACCTTCACGGACTAATACTGCATCGCCTTTTATAAAAGTTGCACCATGTTTTTTCGCAGCGCTTATTAACGCGTTGCGTAATAATCTTCCATTTACTCGTGCAGCACCACTAATATGAACAGAACTATATTCTTCTGATAATGCCGGGAATAATTTTTTCGTTTCTTCAGCTGATAAACGCGTAATTTCACCAATCTCTGGTGCATCTTCACGGCGTTTATAAGCTCGCTCTTCCATCTGATCTAGTTTTTTCTCATCAGTATGTAAACTAATTGCACCTACACGGTTGTAACCTGTATCCGTTTCACCGTCTTCTTCTAATTGCTGAATTAACGAAGAATAGTAACGTGCACCGCCTTTAACGATTTTATACCATGCTTTATTACGACGTTGCGAAAGCCATGGACAGACAATACCAGCTGCTGCATCCGTTGCTTGACCTACTTGTTGACGATCCACGATAGTAACGTTTGCGCCAGCCTTAGCAAGATGATAAGCACTAGATGCTCCTAAAATTCCAGCTCCAACTACAATATACGATTTCATTTCAAACACCTTTTCTCTTTTACTAATTATATAAATATAAGAACATTTCTTAGTATAATGGAAGGAATACTTTTTTCAATGTACTCATCGCAATTAATTGTTGCATCATTGTGACTTTCCTAATGTTATTTTTTCTTTTTCCGGAATAAATCAATTGTTTTATAGCCTTGTGATAGAACCTCAATCATCTTTTCAAAACGTTTTTTACGTGTTTTTTCTTGTTTTACAGAAAACAGATTACGTGCCCAATCTTTTTTGTATCCAGGTGTTAAACTTTGATAAAACTTAAGTTCATTTGGGTGATTAGCTAATAAAGCTTCAACATCTTGAATTCGATCTGCATAATCAGCTACACATTGGCTCATTGCAGGCGTTTTCGTCGCTTTTTTCTTCTCACGCTTTAAACCTACAACAGTAAAGATGTCATCCATACTTACCATTCGCGCAAATTTAATATCGCTTTCTCCCACATATCCATCTTCTCCAACATTTAATGCTGGAAACATCTCATCACGGTGAATAAACGTACTGTAGCGAGAATTACCTTTTTTCGGATATGCGAAGAATATGTATCCTTTTTCAATTAGTAATTCTTCATTACTAATAATATAATTCGTTTGTTTTACCATTTCATCAAGTGTTTCTACAAAAATAAAAATGGCATCGTGTTCTTTTGAAAATACAGTCTCTTTTCCTGTAAAAACTTCGTAATCACTTGGTTCATTAATAACAACCATATTCGTATACTTATTAAGTTTCAATTTATCAATAATTGACATGAAAATCTTCCTTTACATTCAAAATTCATTGTTTATACTTTTTCATACTGTTCTAGTGTATTATATCTATTAAGAAAATCAAACTTTAATAGTTGTTTTAAATTAAAATAAAATAGCCGATTCTTCATAAGAACCGGCTAGCTATTTGTTTTATCATAACTCAATAGCAAATAAAGTATATAAAAGCTCTCTATATTGATCTTCTGTAATTTCACGTTTCGCTTTTTCACCATCAATTATTTCAGTTAAACTAGTATTTGTTAAAGAGACATGACCAGATTCCGTCAATTTGACTGCAATGGGCCCTTTATTGAAAATAGATTTCTCATCTTCTATTACTCTTTTTTGAACATCATTTACTACTGCCTCATCAATCATATGATTATAAAAAGCATGACAAACTTTCCACTCTCCGTTCGTATCTTTTTTTTCTAGAACGCAATTTCCTTTACTTGTATCTTTTCGTCTCACTCGATACGTACCATTTTTAGAAGAAACTGACTCACCACTAAAAGGTACAGGGACTAGAGGTACTAATGAAGCAATACCTACATCGATTAAGTATCGTACGTTATCATAATTTAGAATAATCGTTATATGTCCATCCTCAAGTGCCCAAGCGTTTATATCATTTTTATATACGGTACCTAATGCGAGTTGTACATCATAACCACAATCTTTTAAAAAGTAGTAAAAAAGAGTATTTAACTCATAACAAAGCCCGCCGCGGGAACTAGTTAAAATTTTATCCTGTAAATTTTCCATAGTAATTGTATTCGTGTTACTTGCTATAACATCTAAATTCTCAAATGGTATAGCATGTGCAAAAGCAAAGAGAATTGTATTTAATTCTTCAATCTTCACTTCACTACGGTTTGCAAGATTCAATCTTGTAAAAAGCTTATGTTGTAGATTTGTCATAGTCAGCACCCCTTAAAATATATAAGTTAAAATAGTATATGCTGATTGTAATTTTGATGGGGTACTGAAACAATGTACATTTCGTTTAACTGTACCGGTACAAAAAGTCTAACCCACAAGATTACTTAAGATAAGAAGCTACGAATACAAATTTAATAGTTTGTCTATGGGTAAATTATTATGATCGCTTAAATCAACAAAATACTGAAGCTGCCACATTTGGCTCTTTTTAGCTTGATTGCTAACAGGGGTATCCCAGATCGGATAAATCCTCATAGCCATCTTGCCTTTTTGATTTTGTGTTCTCAAGATTTTTTCCTTAAGAAGAATCTCTTTAGGGAAAATAAATTGTCCTAGTTTATTATCATCTATACAAGTGATAACTAATAAGTCAGGAGCAGCGTCATAAGGAAACGCTTGATTTTGCATATTGTCATCTTTCTCCCAAAAAGAAACAAATTGACCAATTTTATTAGGAGTAATTTTTGATTTTCTAAAACGAATGGTTTTGTTATTTAAGTGAAATAAACATCCTGCATATTCTGTGTTTTGCTTTTCTTCTTTTAGATTCGTTATCATTAAATTATTAGGTTTGTAAACTATATTGTTTAAATTTCGAATCGTATCATTATAATTGTTCAAAAAAACTCCCCCTTTATTCATTTCTTAGTTTACCACAAACATCAGTTCTTATATATTGTAAATAATAAGCGATGTGAAAAAGAGGGAGATTTTACTGGGATATTATTATTGTTTTAATGTACTTAGTTTTTCAATTGCTTGTTGTTCAGTTGCTAAGTAAAAAATGTCATTCCCTTTATTACATTCATAAATAAAGTCTTTTAAGCTTTTACTAGTGTAAATAGAGAAATCTCCAATGATAGCAATCTTTACTCTGTAATTTATAAACTTTTGAAGAATATCGCCTGCAAGACGTGTTTTTAGATCAAAGAAACTTTCACTTATTAATGACTTGTTGATAATAATATACTTCGCATCTACCTCGTATTGAACCGTCGCCATAAGATCCAATGCAGATTGAACATCGGATATTAGTACCTTATCGTTTCTTATGATCCCAATATTTATCCCGTCGATTACTACTTTCTGTATTTCCATATTCTCACTCCTCTATAATGCTTAAGGCTTATATAAAAACATGCTTTACAACTCTTCATGAATACACATAAATGATTTGCCCTAGGTTAATATTCTCCCTATGTTGTTGTTAATGCATATTATTTTTAAACTTATTATACGGTCAATAAAATTAAGGGTAATCTATCTATTAACTATTTTTGAAAATTTATGTCTCCACAATAACATAATAAACTATCAAAAGTACTAATTCCGGCATACGGTTTTATTTCGGTAGTATTCTTAATTCTCTGAGGGTTAAACCATACTCCCTTTATATTCGCATTTTGACAACCACCGATATCCTTTTCTAAGTCATCTCCAACAAAGAGCACATCTTCTGGTTCCATATTAAGCTCATTTAATGCTAATTCAAAAATACGTTTGTCAGGTTTACTGCATCCCGCTTCTTCAGAAATAATGATTGTTTCAAAATATCTATTTAAATTCGTGTTAAATATTTTAGCTTTTTGCCTCTGAGTTGAACCATTTGTAATAATACCAACTTTAATATGCATCTTGATACTATTTAAGAAATTAATAGTATTTTTGTTTATAGAAAAACATTTAGGGAAATTATTATTCCAAAAATCTTGAATATTATCCTGTGGCAATCGATATTTCGGTGGAAATTCATCAAATAAAGACTCCAAAACTGTCGTTTTATTAGCAATGCCGTATGCTCTTTTATCGTATTCTTTGAATTTCCGTAACATGTTGTTTTTGACTACATCATTAACATCCTCATAACACTTCTCTAAAACAAATAAAAACAATTTATCTACTGCCTTATCCCTATCAAGTAACGTATCATCTAAATCAAACAGCACAGCTTTATAACCCCAAAAATCATTTCACAACCTTTCTGTCATTATGTAAATCTCTCTAAGTTCGTACCTTTAAACTTTTGGTTTTGCAAGAGCATTGTTATGTAGTGATTAACGATTAAACAGAAACAAGATAAAAGAAATCCAAAATTTGTGCCACACACTCTAGTATTACGGTAGCTTCTTCTATATTGAAATTCCTTTCCCGCTTCTGGTAAAGAAGCAAAAGTATATTTTCACAAATTTTAAGAAATTATATGCAATTTACATTATTATACATTAGCTTTTCGTAAATTTTAATCGTACATCTTTTCATACGATAAGTTTTTTCAAGCATACAATTATTTTTTCATAAAAAAGGAATATGGCTAATAATACTTTTTTGGAGAATACACATTCTTGAAAATGAAGCTAATACGTTAAACGTCCTATGAAGTTCCTATTGTATCTCCACATAAACTCCAGATAGTACGGCTATAATGACTACCAGAGGTGATATTATGAAAAACTATCATATTCTCGTGGTAGAGGATGATCAAGAAATTCAGGAATTAATTAAACAATTTTTAATGACGCAGCATTATACAGTGGTAGTCGCTTCAGATGGACTAGAAGGTATGACACAATTTAATAAGCAATCCTTTGATTTAATTCTTCTAGATGTCATGATGCCCAATCTTAATGGATTTGAAGTTTCTAAAATGATTCGAAGTCAGTCAAACGTACCAATTATTATGCTAACTGCGTTGGAAGAAGAAGAAGATCAAATGAAAGGATTCGATCTTGGGATCGATGATTATATAACAAAACCCTTTTCATTTCATGTTTTGATTAGACGAGTCGAAGCTGTACTTAGAAGAAGTTATTATAAAAATGAAAATAATCATTTGATATTTAAAGAAGTGCGTATCGATGTGGATGCATATAGAGTATATGTAAATGACGTTGAAATTATATTAACAACAAAAGAGTTTGAAATTCTACAACTACTATTTCAAAATGAGAGAAAAGTACTTACAAGAGAAAATATCGTAGAGAAGGTTTGGGGGTACGATTATTTTGGAGAAACACGAATAATTGATACACATATTAAAAATCTACGCAAAAAATTAGCTATCCCTTATATTAAAACAATAAAGGGTATTGGTTATAAAATTGATGTATAGTATTGTGAAACTCATGAAGATGAAGCAAATTACTTATAAACTCTTTATGACTACATCTCTCATTTTATTATCTTTTGCAGTATTGATTTATTTAACTTTATACTTCTTTCTTCCTACGTTTTATGAGCAATATAAAACAGATCAACTTCAAACAGGGATAAACGAAATAATTGATAAATCTAAAAATCTTACGTTTCAAGATGCGATACCACTTTTTGATGAATACGCCCAAAAAAATAATGCAATGCTTTCGCTTCAAAATAAAGAAGGAATAATTATTTACTCTCCTTCATTTTCTTTTATTCAAAGTGGTAAGCAAAAAACAGTAGTTACTAAAGCCACACGATTCGAGAATGCAAGTACCCTTAGCAATTCATATAACGTTACGAAACCAATTCAATTCCAAGATGGTAGTTTAACTCTTGTAGTGTTTGCTACATTTCAACCGATTGATGAAGCTTCACAGGTTTTAGTGCGCTTTCTCCCTTATATTAGTATTATTGTGCTCGTTATTGGTATAGGGAGTGCTTATTTTTATTCTAGGTTTATTACAAAGCCACTTATTTATATTAATGAAGGTGCACAAAAGATGGCAAATTTAGATTTCTCCGAAAAAATTGAGGTTCGCTCTACAGATGAGTTAGGAGAATTATCTAATAGTTTGAATGACATGTCTATTAACTTACAACAAGCTATGTTTGATTTAAAAAAAGCAAATGAACAATTAAAAAATGATATTGAAAAAGAAAGAGAAATAGAAACAAAACGCAGAGAGTTTTTTGCGATTGTAGCACATGAATTAAAGTCCCCTCTTACTGTAATGAAAGGATACTTAGAAGGGATGATATACAATATTGGCCCTTATCAAAATCGCGATCAATATTTAAAGAAAAATCATCAAATTATTGAAAGTATGGAACAATTAGTTCGTGAAATTTTAAGCGTATCGAAATTAGAACAACACACCTTCAAACTAAAAGTAGAGGAAGTTACTCCTTCAAAGTTAATAGGTACAATCACAAAAGATCTCGAATTTTTTGCTGCTCAAAAAAGCATCGAAATAATAAAAGAAATTGATTCTGACCTTTCTATTTATACAGATTGTGCTCTTTTAGAAAAAGCATGTAAAAATATTATCCATAATGCGGTTATGTATTCACCACATAATGAAAAAGTCTATATAAAGTTAAGCGAGAATTCTAAACAAGATCAAATCGAAATACAAATTATAAATACAGGTGTCAATATTAAAGATGAAGATTTACAACAAATTTTCAAACCATTTTATCGAATTGAAAAATCAAGAAATCGAAATACTGGAGGAAGTGGTTTGGGGCTATATATTGTTAAACAAATTCTTAAAACGCTAGATATAAAGTTTTCAATAAAAAATATGGAACATAGTGTGCAATTTTGCATGAGGATTCCATTATCTAAACATAAAAACAAACAAACTCTCCTTTAAATAAGACGAGTTTGTTTGTTTTTGTAGTAAGTATAAACTTATTAACAGGTTTTTCATTTAATGACATATGCTGCTTCTTAAATGGCGATTGTCATAAGTATTGACAAACTGTATTCAACTTAAATATTTACCTTCTACTATAAAAGCAAAAAAACGAAATTCCGCTTAGCAGCAAATTAGATTCTCTTATTTGAGCTGCATTTCATCTATGAAACTGAAAAGGAGGATGAAAAATGAATATTTGCCTCCATTTTTCAGATTAATTTGGAATTCTTTTATGATAAGCTATATGTAAAGATTAAACATAAAGGATGATTCGTATGCAAATAAGACCACAAGTAAGTGAATATAACTCCTATTATGCAGCGTATACCAACTTGGTATCAGACGGAAATATCATACATATTCTAGAACAACAAATGAAGGAAACGAATCTTTTATTAAAGGGAATTTCTGATAGTGAGGGACTTTTCCGGTATGCTCCTACTAAATGGAGTATAAAAGAAATAATCGGTCATATAGCAGATACAGAACGTATTATGGCATATCGATTGCTATCTATCGCTCGAGGCGAGACAGCAGAACTTCTAGGCTATAATGATGATATGTATGTTCTTAGAGCTGCTTTTGATAAGCAATCTATGCAAGATCTTCTTGAGAATTTAATAGTTGTTCGCCAATCTACCCTGTATTTACTTAGAAGCTTAGATAAAGAAGCTTGGTCACAAAGAGGAAATGCGAATAATTCTGAAGTTACAGTTCGTGCATTAGCATACATCATTGCTGGTCATGAGCTTCATCATCTTCAAATTATAAAAGAACGTTACCTTGGTTCTGATGCATATCCAGTAAGTTAATATTTAAAGAAAAAGAATCCTATTTTGGAGTGACCCCTGTCAAGTAGACAGTATTTAAAAAGCGCAACTAAGCAACCTGAGTTCTATATTTATATGGAC